>NZ_JAPPTH010000014.1:0-146123 GCF_027587015.1 Vibrio sp. Makdt | reverse complement strand
CAGAGTTTCAGCTCTTTAAAACTGAAAATAGGGGTGTAGCTCCAATTGGCAGAGCAGCGGATTCCAAATCCGCGTGTTGGGAGTTCGAATCTCTCCACCCCTGCCATATACGAAGCCTCAGCAGTAATGCTGAGGCTTTTTTACGTCTGTTGCTTCTGCAAAGCAATGTTGGGAGCTGGAGCGCCAGCCCGGTCGAATCTCCGGAGTGTCGGCCCACCCCTGCTATATTTAAGGCTCTAGTCGAAAGACTAGAGCCTTTTTGCTTTCTTAAGTTGAAATACTTCATAATCCCCTTTCAGCTTCTTCTATCTCAAATTTCCCTCTGCTCCCAAAAAGTTGCCAATAATCGTAAACTGTTCTCAAATGCCGACTAGTATAAATAATATGCATCACTTACATGGAACGGTTATGAGGTTATCTTTTGTTTTAGTTGTCCTGTTTTATTCATTTTCTTCTTTAGCAACCCCTTGGGAGAAAGAGAAAAGCCCGACGACAAACTCGACCTCATCGATCGGCAGTTACGCTAACGGCTGCTTGGACGGTGCACACGCTTTACCGATTAATGGTGTTGGCTATCAAATTATTCGTCCCCAAAGGGAGCGTTACTATGGTCACACAGAAGCCATTCAGTTTGTTGAAAGGCTCGGCGTGACAACAAGTGAGCAATTGAACACGAATCTATTGATTGGTGATATCTCACTTCCTCGTGGTGGACGCTTTTCATCTGGGCACTCAAGCCATCAAACTGGATTAGATATAGACATATGGCTGAGGTTAACGGACAAAAGGCTCTCTGAGAATGAACTCGCGGTTCCTAAGCCAGTCAGTGTCGTCGATCTTACTAACTACAAGCTTCGCCAGTCTAATTGGACTAACGACCACTTCCAGGTTATTCGTCATGCCGCTAAAGATGAAAAAGTGGTGCGGATTTTTGTTCACCCAGTGATTAAGCAGACCCTTTGCGATCAGGAAGTTTCTGATGTTAAAGAAAGGGACTGGTTAGGCAAAATTAGGCCGTGGTGGGGACACTATTCTCATTTTCATGTTCGTTTGAAGTGCCCACAAGGCAGTGCGAACTGCATTCCTCAAGCTAGTCCACCGAAAGGTGATGGTTGTGGCGAAGAGCTCGCGAGCTGGGCGCCAAAGACAGTCCCTGTTCCTCCTCCTAAAAAGGTAGCCACCAATAAGAAAAAAAAGAAAATTAAAGTCATGCCTAGTCAATGTTTAGCCTTGATTTCGAATAAGTAATCGAATTATCAATGGCTTATTAAGGTGGTAATGCCACTCGTTTTGTCGGCTCTAAAAACTGGAGAAATGTCACACTTTTGTCTAGAGTGTATAAATGCGACATTAAGAATATCGTTTGATATTGAGAGCATTAATTTGAGAAAAACAGCGACAATTTGACTGGGCTAGGTCAGGAGTAAGTGTTTGGGGTGAAAGATGCGGCTTATGTGTAGTATGTGAAATCAGAGTCTGATACCCGTAGATAGATAATTCAAGGATAAGACTATGACTATGATTTGTGCAAAGGAATTTTCAGAATGGTTAAGACATAGGTTCAGCACTGAGAATGCGGGTATTTCTATTTCAAGAGATGACATCAACCAGCTAACAGGTAGGCAGCGATTAGATCCTAGCTTTGTAAATGATGTACATTATGAATTGATGCAGTATGGAATGGCATTTGTGACAGATACAGGGCGGGAAAACTTTTATCTTGTTCCAATATCACAGTCGATAAATTGGCGAGAGCGACTCGAATATCAATTTGAAAAAGAGTTATTCTGCAACATTTATCCCATCGAAAAATCCGGTTAAGAAAAAGGTTCAACTTAATGATTAAGTTGAACCTTTTCTCTTTTAGGTCAAGCCTTGAATGATAACAAACTTCTCTAGTAGCTCGTCTTCAGTTTCAATATGGTTTGGGTCAGTGATGATGCACTTGGTAATTGGGCATACAGACTGACACGTTGGCTTCTCATAGTGACCTTTACATTCAGTACATAAATCTGGGTCGATTTCGAATATGCTGTCACCCATAGTGATTGCGCCATTTGGGCACTCAGGGTCACACATATCACAGTTTATGCACTTGTCAGTGATTAACAGAGCCATTGCTTACTTCTCAGTTTTCTAAGTAAAGTTACTTACCTGATGCGTTGCGTGTGTCTTGGCCTTCGCTCAAGTTACGCATCAACAAGCCATACTCTAAGTCTAGATCAGCTGGTACAGGGATGAATACAAAGTGACCGTTGCCTTTTGCGTCTTCAACGGCTTCAGACTTACGGTTTTCCATCATCTCTAGTGTGAAAACAACGTTACCTTTCGGTGTCATCATTTCTAAGCTATCGCCTACTAGGAACTTGTTCTTCACTTCTACTTCCGCTAGATCGCCACGGCGTTTACCTGTGAATTCGCCAACAAATTGTTGAGTATCAGAGATAGAATAACCGTACTCGTAGTTTTGGTAAGTGTCGTGAGTGTGGCGACGTAGGAAGCCTTCAGTGTAGCCGCGGTGCGCTAGGCTCTCTAGTGTACCCATTAGGCTTTCATCAAATGGCTTGCCTGCTACGGCGTCATCGATAGCTTTACGGTAAACTTGTGCTGTACGAGCACAGTAGTAGAAAGACTTAGTACGGCCTTCGATTTTCAGTGAGTGAACACCCATCTTCGTTAGACGCTCAACGTGCTGGATTGCGCGAAGGTCTTTTGAGTTCATGATGTAAGTACCATGCTCATCTTCAAACGCAGCCATTTTCTCTTCTGGCTTGTGTGACTCTGAAAGTAGAACCACTTCATCTGTTGGTTTACCTAGGCCTAGTGTGTTGTCTGGACGTTCGTCTTGAACTTCAACATCCTGAATCTCAACACCAGTAGGGTTTGCTTCAACGATTTGACCGTTTTCGTCTTCTTTTGCTGCTTCTGTTTTGTATTCCCAACGACAAGCGTTAGTGCAAGTACCTTGGTTAGGATCGCGCTTGTTCATGTAACCAGAAAGTAGACAACGACCAGAGTACGCCATGCAAAGTGCACCGTGAACAAAGATCTCTAGTTCTGTTTCTGGGCAGTGTTCGCGGATCTCTTCGATCTCTTCAAGTGATAGCTCACGAGATAGGATGACACGCTCAACGCCTTGTGTCGCCCAGAATTTTACAGTTGCCCAGTTTACAGCGTTAGCCTGAACTGAAAGGTGGATAGGCATTTCAGGGAATGCTTCACGAACCATCATGATAAGACCAGGATCAGACATGATAAGAGCGTCTGGACCCATATCAACAACTGGCTTAAGGTCGCGAATGAAAGTTTTTAGTTTAGAGTTGTGTGGCTGAATGTTACATACAACATATAACTTTTTGCCTTGAGCATGAGCTTCATCGATACCGATTTGTAGGTTTTCGTGGTTGAACTCATTGTTACGAACGCGAAGGCTGTAACGTGGCTGGCCCGCGTAAACTGCATCAGCGCCGTAGGCGAATGCGTAACGCATGTTTTTAAGGCTTCCTGCCGGTGATAATAGTTCAGGTACAAATGGTTTTTGTGTAGTCATTGCTTCGTTCTCTAATCTGATCTCAAGTCAGGTTGATACCACCAAGTGATATCAAAGGGGCGCAAATTTTACGCTAAAATGAGTCTGGTTGATAGCCCTAAAGATAGCAATGATATTAAGAAGAGAGTGAAGGGATAAATATACAGCGGGAAATATAAGAAAAATAAGCTCAGGCACGGCCGCACCTGAGCTTTGAAATTACGGATTAAGCGTTGGGCTGAGTTAATCCACCTAGTGATTCGAATAGATTCGGAAGGAACACGCTGAACTCACCACATAGCAATGAGAAATCTGCATCAAAGCGTGCAGCTTGGTCCTCACGGGGAATATCGTCGTTCTCATCTTTAAGTTCATCGCTGAACTTCAGGCGTTTGATACTGCCGTCTTCAGCAAGGATGAATTCAATGCGATCTTGCCAGTTGATAAGCAGCTTAGTTACCACTTTATTTGCTTCGATGTGGTTTTTAATCTCGTCGGCTTCTAGCTCTTGTTTTTTAACTCGAACAATACCACCGTCTTCTTGAATCGACTTAAGCTCAGCTTCATCAAGCATTGTAATGCCTTGAGGTGTATCACCTGATTTAACCCACTCGGTTAGAGTCGTTTCAATCGCTTGCTCAGGAATAGCTGGCACGACTGGTAGGCTACCCATTGTTTTACGCAGCAGAGCTAACACGTCTTCTGCTTTTTTGTAGCTGCTTGCATCAACAACAATGAAACCTTCTTTTGGCATGATCAGCGCGTATGTGAAGTTACTGCGGCTGAATGCGCGAGGAAGGAGATCAATGATGATGTCTTCTTTGAGGCTGTCTTTCTCTTTCTTTTTAAGAGGAGTGCCAGACTCAGCTTCAAGTGTTTCGATTTTTGCATTCAGTGACTCTTTAATCACAGATGCTGGTAGCATTTTCTCTTCTTTCTTTGCACAGATGAGAATGCGGTTCTCTGATACGTGCGTCATCATATCGCCATGTTTACCCATTGCGTGCACCCAACCAAATTTCTGTTTGTCTTGGCTACCACAAGGAGTAAAGCGGAATTCTTCAAGTTGTTTCTCTAGCTGATCTGCGTTGAAATCAATATCACGGTTGAAGCGATAGACTAGGCAATTTTTAAACCACATATATTTTTCTCATACCTTTTTAGAAGTGCCTCATGATATGAGATCTAATTCGATTTGTCCTTAGCTCTGTATCAAAAGTTATAAAGTGAAACGTTTGAGACAGTTATATGAAAATTTGTTTTCAAAGGTCACAAAAGTGTCATAATTAACTCAGATAATGCAATGCGTTGATTAAATACAAAGGCTATTCAATTATGTCGAGAAGGATTCTGGTCGTTGAAGATGAAGCACCTATTCGTGAGATGCTGTGTTTTGTACTTGAACAAAAAGGCTACCAAGCAGTAGAGGCTGAAGATTACGATACAGCGGTAAACAAGCTATGTGAACCTTTCCCAGATCTAGTATTACTAGATTGGATGCTACCTGGTGGTAGCGGGATAAACTTTATCAAGCACATGAAGCGTGAAGAGTTAACTCGCAACATCCCAGTGGTGATGCTAACAGCTCGTGGTGAAGAAGAAGATAAGGTTCGCGGTTTAGAAGTTGGCGCTGACGACTACATTACCAAACCGTTTTCGCCAAAAGAGCTTGTTGCTCGCCTTAAAGCGGTGATTCGTCGTGTAACACCAACGGCATTGGAAGATGTGATTGATGTACAGGGCCTTAAATTAGACCCAGTATCACACCGCGTGACCGCAAGTGAAGGTCCAGTTGATATGGGACCAACAGAATTCAAAATGCTGCATTTCTTTATGACGCACCAAGAGCGTGTATACAGCCGAGAGCAGCTGCTTAACAACGTTTGGGGTACCAATGTTTACGTTGAAGACCGAACGGTTGATGTACATATTCGACGCCTGCGTAAAGCGCTTGAGTCTGCAGGTCACGATAAGCTAATCCAAACGGTTCGTGGCGCTGGCTACCGTTTTTCTACAAAGGCTTAATGTGGCTTCGCTGCCCAGTTTACGGAGTCCTGAATGGTTGAAAAGTTAACCTGGAAAAAGCTGGCTTGGGAGCTGGCTTTTTTTTACGCACCATGGGTTTTAGTCGGATGGATATTCGGTTACCTACCTTGGTTACTGCTGGCTGCTACGGTATTGCAGCTCGGCTGGCATCTACACAACCAAATGCGTTTGTCCGCATGGCTGTGGGATGAGAAGCGTCTAACTCCACCTTCAGGCTCTGGGAACTGGGAATCTCTGTTTAACGGTATTTATCGTATGCAGCAGAGACAGCGTCGCAAACGCAAAGAACTGACTAACCTTATCCGCCGTTTCCGTAACGGTGCAGAATCGCTTCCCGATGCCGTTGTGGTATTTCGCGGTGAAGGCAATATCGTTTGGTGTAACAAGCTAGCTCAGTATTTGTTGGGCTTTCGTTGGCCAGATGATTCAGGTCAACCGATCTCGAATTTGATTCGTACTCCAGATTTTATTAAGTACCTTAATAAACAAGATTTCTCTGAGCCATTAGAGATGCCTTCTCCACTGAATGTGGAGCGTATGCTTGAACTGCGTATTGTGCCATATACCGAGGGTGAGCACCTGATGGTGGTACGTGATGTGACCCAGCTTAAACAGCTAGAGGGCATGCGCCGTAACTTCTTTGCTAACGTTTCTCATGAATTACGTACGCCGATGACTGTACTTCAAGGTTACCTTGAAATGACGGAAGACCCAGACATGATCGTTGGCCCGATGTGGACCAAGGCGCATGGCGTAATGACTGAGCAGCTCAATCGAATGAACAGTTTGGTTAATCAACTACTCACGCTTTCGAAAATTGAAGCGGCGCCAATGCATGAGTTGGATGAAGTAGTCAACGTTCCGGCGATGCTTGAGGTTCTTGAGAAAGAAGCGGCGAGCCTTAGCGGTGAGCGCGAACATAAGCTTGAGTTTGATATCGATAAGAGCCTACGAGTTCTTGCCGATGAAGACCAATTGAGAAGTGCGATTTCGAATTTGGTTTATAACGCGGTTAAATACACACCCGCAGGTGCAACAGTCAAAGTGCGTTGGTATCAAACCAGCCAAGGCGCGTGCTTAGATGTGTCAGATACCGGTGATGGTATTGAGCCTCAACACTTACATCGACTCACAGAGCGCTTCTATCGTGTAGATAAAGCCCGCTCTCGTGATACCGGTGGTAGTGGTCTTGGATTAGCGATTGTAAAGCATGCGCTTAGCCACCACGATTCACACCTCGAAATTCAAAGTAAAGTGGGCGTCGGTAGTCGTTTCCATTTCACGTTGCCAAACCGATTGACCGTGTCATGAGTGACTTAATACGCAGGATGCGTTTGCCGATTAGTTCTATGTTAGCGATGGTATTGGCGTGTCCAAGCTTCGCTGAGCAGAGTGTTGAATCATTGCCTGATTATTCCAAGGTTCCAGGTATCTCTGGAAGCTTGTTGTCGGTCGGGTCTGATACTTTGGCTGGGATGACGACATTGTGGGTAGAGGAGTTTAAATCCTACTATCCGAATGTGAACGCTCAAGTCCAAGCATCGGGCTCTTCTACTGCACCTCCTGCACTGACGGAAGGGACTGCACACCTTGGCCCTATGAGCCGACCAATGCGTTTACGTGAAGTGGAAGCTTTTGAAAGAGAGCATGGCTATAAGCCAACTGCATTACGAGTCGCTATTGACGCAATCGGGCTGTTTGTCCACCGAGATAATCCTCTTGAAGGGCTTAACTTTCGTCAGATTGATGGCATCTTTTCTGAGACATTACGCTGCGGAGCAACAAGGCCCCTCAATAACTGGCAAGATCTCGGAATCGATCAGCCATGGGCGAAACATCGAATCCAATTGTTCGGTCGCAATTCTGTTTCGGGGACTTATGGATACTTCAAACAGAATGCACTGTGCGGCGGTGATTTTAAAAATCGCGTGAATGAACAACCTGGTTCGGCTTCAGTCGTTCAGTCGGTCGCTTCATCCATCAGTGGGATTGGCTACTCGGGCATTGGCTACCGCGTAGCAGGTGTTAAGCTGATTCCTATTGCAGAGCACGGCTCTAATTATGTTGAGCCTACGCGTGAGAATATCTTGAGTGGTGATTACCCTCTATCTCGTTTTCTCTATGTGTATGTGAATAAGCATCCGGATAAACCACTTTCTCCGGTTGAGAGAGAGTTCCTTACTTTTGTATTCTCAAAGCAGGGACAAGAGCTCGTAGAAAAAGATGGCTATCTAGCGATACCGTCTGAGTTCGCAGAGCAAGAGCTCGCAAAAGTTGGGTTGTAGCTCAAACTCAATATACAGATAGCCTACTTGCGGTAGGCTATTTCCCTAATTTCAAATCTAAACACCAACCGGCATTTTTCCAGCGCTGCTGTTCTTCTTTTAACTCGTAATCGAGTAGTTGGTTTGTATCTAACCAGTCACTATTTTCGCCAGTCAAACTCCAATGGTCATCCATTTGTATGGTTAGCTTTATATTGGGCACTGGTGCTTGGCTGCGTTGTCGATTGAGTAAGATTGCCAGCCTAAGTATTCGTATCATCAGCGTCACTTGTTGCAACGAAAACAGTGCTAATGTTGGCAAGTCTGGCAGCTTGATCGCTTTTCTCTGATATCGAACGATGACCGAGATAAGTCGTTGCTGCTCAGTATTAAAACCGGGCATGGTGGTATGTCTAATCAGATAGGCTGAATGGCGATGATACCCTTGAAATGCCACGCTTTGGCCCACTTCATGCAGCAGTGCAGACCAACCAAGTAAGTCAAACAACTCAGCGTCTACAGTGCCCTCCAGTTGTGGTTTTGCTTGTAGTAATAGGGTGTGAGCTGTCTCTTTGACTTTTTCGGCGTGCGTTAAGTCAACATGATAGCGAGAGAGCAATGTTTCTGCGGTACGAGACCTTATATCAAGGCTCTTGAACTTATCTTCCATGTCATACAGAACGCCTTCTCTCAATGCTCCGTCAGACACATACAGCTCATCTATATTTAAGCTATCCATGACAGCGGAAAGAATCGTGACACCCGCAGCAAAAACGGGCTTTCGTTCATCGCTTAAACCCAACAGCTTGATGCTTTCTACAGATGAAAACTCCTTTAGATGGTTTTTTAGATAAGTAAGCCGTTGTGGAGTGATGTACTCATCGATAAAGCCCAACCCTTTGAGTACCTCTTTTATGGATTTCGCTGTGCCAGATGAGCCAAAAGCGATTTCCCAAGAGGTGGATTGGTAATTCTTAATGACTGGTGTTAATAGTTGAATCGCAGCGGTATAAGCAGTAGCAAAATGCTGTGAAGTTAACTGGTTATCACTAAAGAACCGCTGAGTAAAACTGACGCACCCCATCGGCAAGCTATGCATGACGTCGGGTGTGAAGCCCTGTCCGGTCACTATTTCAGTGCTTCCTCCACCAATATCGATAACGAGCTTTGATTTGGAAGCGGTTTGAGTGTGTTCAACCCCGTTGTAAATCAATCGTGCTTCCTCTTGCCCTGAAATGATCTCGATGGGAAAAGGAAAAATGAGTTTGGCTTGTTCGATAAAGGTGTTTGAGTTCTTTGCTTTTCGTAGGGTATGGGTAGCTACGACTCTGACATCGTCTATCTCAAAATCAGTGAGTCGTTCAGCGAATACTTTTAGACACTCTAGCCCGCGATGAATCGCTTGGTCTGATAGTTGGTGGTGTTCACCCAACCCATCACCCAACCGTACTTTCTGTTTATGTCGGCTGACGAGTTGTAGGTGTTTGCCAAACACTTGAGCAACCACCATATGGAAGCTGTTCGAACCTAAATCGATAGCAGCAATGCATCTGGTTTGTTTGTCGTCACTTAGCGGCATGATTTCTTCTCTTGCTTGTGCTTTTTACGAGCTTGCTTCTCTATATGTTTAATATAGTGGTAAGTAGCGAGTTGTGACGTGGAATGCGTAAGTTGAGTTGTGGTTGAAGGCTTGTACTGATTGGTCATCGTATGATCGATCATCCGCGCCTTATGTTTGTCATCAAAATGAAACTCGGTGATATCAATGATAGTTTGCTTGATCTTAGAATCCAAAATTGGCGTTGCTACTTCAATTCTATGGTCAAAGTTTCGAGTCATCCAATCGGCAGAAGAGATGTAAACCTTGGGTTTTCCGGCATTGTTGAAGATCATCACTCTTGGGTGCTCAAGAAAACGATCGACCACACTGATGATCTCAATATTGTCACTGACGTTTGGTATTCCCGGAACCAGTGAGCACATACCACGAATGATCATTCTTACTTTTACGTTGGCTTGGCTCGCTAGGTAGAGCTTTTTAATGATTTCGCGATCCACCAAGTTATTGAGTTTTAAAGTTATGCTCGCAGGCTTACCCTCTGAGGCATTCTGGCTCTCTTTATCGATCAGCTGATACAGACGCTTTCTGGTATTTTTAGGTGAGACTATCAGCTGTTTGAACTGCGTTTTTTGATACGGGTTTTCGATGTATTTGAAGACTTGGCGAACTTCATGCGTGAGCTCTGGGTTTGCGGTAAGTAACGATAAATCGGTATAGACACGAGCGGTGATTTCATGAAAATTACCTGTACCGATATGAACGTAACTCTCCATAGCCTTGCCGTTCTTGCGCTTGATGAGTAGCAATTTTGAATGGATTTTTAGACTAGGGATGCCATAAATCACCTTCACTCCTGCTTCTTGGAGTCTCTTTGCCCACTGAATGTTGGCTTGCTCGTCAAAGCGGGCTTGAAGCTCAACCACCACGGTGACTTTCTTGCCATTGTGCGCAGCATCAATGATCGAATTGAGTAACTTAGAACCTTCAGCAACACGGTAAACATTGATTTTGATGACCGTTACCTTGGGATCAAACGAAGCCTGCCTGACCAGTTCGGTAATGTGATCGAAAGTATGGTAGGGGTAGTGCAGCAAGATATCGCGAGCTTTGATCGCTTCAAAATAGTTACTGTAATGAGCAAACGACGCACACTTAATCGGTGAGAGAGGCGCGTTAACGAGATCATCTCGATTGAGGGCTGGGAAATCACAGAAGTGCTTAAAGTTTTGATAACGACCGCCAGAGAGTACGCTGTCATAGTCTGATAGCTTGAGCTTGATTCGTAAGAAATTCAGCATCTCTTGTGGCATCTCGGATTCATAGATCAAGCGTATCGGTAGCGCCGTTAAACGTTGCTCAATACCAATCGACATCGATTCTAAAAGACTACAGTTACTGTCTTCTTGCAGGTCATAGTCTGCATCACGTGTCATTTTGATGGCGAAGCAACGCAGCGAATCGTATTCGAAGAAGCCTTTAAGTAAGTCGCCTAGGCAGAAGCGAACTATATTATCTAATAAGATCAGGGTAGTACGTTGTGAGTCTGACGGACTCGGCAGTTTTACAAATCGAGGTAAAGCGTCTGATGGAATCTCTAACAGAGCGTATTGAGATGACCCATTGTGCTCAATATCGATAGCTAAATAACTTTGTTCGTCTTTGAGGATATTGAGCAGTTGGCTATCTTCGTTGAGTAGCAAAGGCGTGAGATGCGGGAGTATTTTCTTCCTAAAGTATTTTTTAAGCCAATCACTCTGCTCGGTATTAATTTGCTGTTCATTAACCAAAAAAATACGATTACGTGCTAATTCGAGCAACAACTCTTTGTAAAGTGAATGAAAACAAACATCTAGCTCATTCGCTTTCTGTTGCATCTGAGTTAGCAAGGTTTTTGAGGTGTCAGAGTTTGATTTAGGATCTCGCAATAAGATCTTGCGTTTTACGTCGGAAAATCGGACTTTGTAGAACTCATCGAGGTTTTTTGAGTAGATCCCTAGAAAACGAACTCTTTCAATCAAAGGGACAGACTTGTCAGCCGCCTCTTGAAGTACTCTTTCATTGAACGATAACCAGCTAAGTTCTTTTGCGACATAGTCTTTTTCCATCGTATTGTTGATCCTTGAATGCTGACTATTGGGGTGACTAGTTTAATTTATAACGTTAGCGCTCACAAAAGTAATGATCTTTGGATAATAAAAAGGGTGAACAAACTTGTTATTAGTTTCAGTTGTTTAACGTAGCTTGTAATATAATTGTCATCTAAGATACATATTATGTCAGCAGCTAAAAAAAGGTAGATAAACAGATGGCTTCAGCCCAATTTTCATTGAAAGAGCGCGACAAAAAAAGATGGTTGAAAGATCGTCTCGTCCGTTTTTCGGTGACATGTGGTGGTGTCAGTGTTTTAGCTGCCTTGGTTTTGATCTTTGTTTATCTAGCAATGGTCATTTTACCGGTATTTTCCGATACTGGTTTAGAGACTGATCAAGCGGTTAAAACTGTAGTAGTCGATAAGCCTATCGCACTATCGGTTGATGAGTACGGTCAACACGCCTTTACTGTCGAAAAGTCTGGTTTGGTTCAGTTTTGGGACTTAGACTCGCAAAATACACACTCTTATTTCGAGCGAAGTGTATTAGCAGATCCTATTGCCTTCTCTCGAAATACCCCAGCTGAAAATTGGTTTGCCTTTGCTGACAGCGCTAGCAACATCACTTTCTTCTCCCCTGAGTATAGTGCGCCTGTACTTCAAAAGGGCGCAGAAGCTCAACCAAAAATCGAGCAAGTTGCTCTGCCTAACCCCTTCTTAACCGATGAACCAGCGAACGGCGCGTTGATCGATAAGTTCGTATTCTCTAAAAGTGGGCGCGATATTACTGTTGCCGCTCAGTTAACTGACCAACGAGTGCTAGTGAAGTGGTACCAAAGCGACTTGGCTGGTGGCTATGTATTAAAGAATAGTCAATGGTTATCGAATAAGCTTGGTGCTCAACAGCAGCTATTGATGACACCAGATGGGCAGACTTTATACCTTCGAGCAAAGTCTGACTTAGTGGTATTAAAACTCGCTGATAAAGGGTTTGATGTCCGTGAAGTGATCGACCTGAGTTTGAATGACGCCAAACACGGTGTGAAAAGTATCGATTTGTTGTCTGGTGCTTATTCGTTGTTGGTTACTCATCAGGATGGGCAAGTCTCTCAATGGTTTGATGTGCTGAAAGATGAAAAACGCAGCCTAACCCATATTCGAGATTTTCAGCTCGCTGAAGAAGTACAATTTATCTTGCCGGATACCTACCGAAAAGGCTTCTATAGTTTCTATAAAAACGGCACATTACAGAGCCATTATACGACCAGCGAAAAGTTGTCTCTGTTTGAGCGTGCGTTTGATAAGTCACCTCAGTTAGCTGCGATGTCGGCTAATGAGCTACATTTGGCGACATTGATTGATGATAAAATCAGTGTGGCGAAAGTCGATAATGAATACCCTCAGATTTCATTTTCATCGCTATGGCAAAAAGTCTGGTACGAGAGCTATCCAGAGCCGCAGTATGTATGGCAGTCAACTTCCGCCAATGATGACTTTGAAGAGAAATTCAGTTTAGTACCAATCACCTTTGGTACCATCAAAGCGGCGCTGTTTGCCATGATGTTTGCGGTGCCAGTTGCGGTGTTAGGTGCAATTTATACCGCTTACTTTATGTCGCCACGCATGCGACGAGTGGTCAAGCCGTCGATTGAGTTAATGGAAGCTTTGCCTACCGTAATTATTGGCTTCCTCGCGGGTCTATGGTTTGCGCCAATTGTAGAAACCCACTTAACCGCTGTATTCTCTTTGATGGTGATGTTGCCTCTGAGCGCTTTGATTACAGGACTTGTTTGGTTCTGTTTGCCTAAGGTTGTGACAAGTCGCTTCTCCAATGGCTGGCATGCACTTATCTTGATTCCGGTACTGATAGCAACGGTCGTTACGGTATTTGCAGCGGGCAACAGTATTGAAGCCTTGTTGTTTGACGGTGATATACGCACTTTCCTAGCTGGCTATGGGATCGATTTTGATCAGCGTAATGCCCTGGTGGTCGGTTTCGCGATGGGTTTTGCTGTCATCCCGACAATTTTTACGATTGCTGAGGATGCGATTTTCTCTGTGCCGAAGCACTTATCTGATGGTTCACTCGCGCTTGGTGCAACCGCGTGGCAAACCCTTATTTATGTTGTTTTACTGACAGCAAGCCCCGGTATTTTTTCCGCGGTCATGATGGGATTAGGGCGAGCCGTTGGTGAAACCATGATCGTCCTGATGGCGACAGGCAACACGCCAATCCTTGATTGGAATATTTTAGAAGGGATGAGGACACTATCCGCGACCATTGCTGTCGAACTTCCAGAATCGGAAGTGGGTGGGTCGCATTTCCGTTTGCTGTTCTTAGCTGCGCTATTGCTGTTTATTTTTACCTTCGCTGTGAACTCGCTAGCGGAGTGGGTTCGACAAAGATTGAGAGATAAATATCGTGCTTTATAGTGTTAATGCGTCACCTCAATCTGAATCTAGGCCTGCAAAGCTTTGGGGCTTAGCGAACTGCGTGCATCGTTCCTCGCTGAATCACTTTCAGGTAACACATGATGAATAGGCTCAAGTCGTTATTGTCATGGGTTAAATCTGGCTCGCCATGGATCTGGCTAACCGGTGGGGCAGTGAGCATCAGTATGCTTTCGGTTCTTGGTTTGATGCTCCTGATCGGCTGGAAAGGGCTGACCTACTTTTGGCCTGCGCCCTTGTATCAGTGGCAAGTCGATTCTAAAGATATGTCTCTGGTTGTTGACCTTGATGAAACCGTCTCTCAACAAGATGTGTTGATCGGTCAACTGTATGAACGCAAATACATTCCAATAGAGCAAGTTCCGCAAGCTCATGATCTACTATCATCCCAAAACATTGCTACAGGGTTGATACAACGTTTGAGTATCAAGGTGGCAAATCGAGAGCTCTATCCCGCGGATTTTGTTTCGATTCTAGATGTGAACCTCTTGGAGCCAACCACCCCTCGAGATTGGGCTGTGATAGAGCGTAGTCGTGGTGGTTACTTTTTTGGTAAGCCGGTTGGCTTTAAAACAGCATCGGGAACTTTTTACACCGATATCGACCAAAAGCTCAAAGACGGTTTAGCTTTCGCTGACACCCTGCGTGCTGAAACGTCACGCGTGGTAAACCAAGAGATTCGTAATATCAGCTGGCAGTTGGAAAACTTACGCCTAGAAAAGCGCAAGTTAGAACTTAATGAGTCTGTGAGCGATGAGTATCTGAAAACTTATACTGAGACTAGGCTTGAGCTCAATAAGCAGTTAGATGAAGCCGAGATCAAGCTAGAGCACCTCAGAACACAGCTAAATGTTGAGAGTCTGCTTGTTGAAGATATGACGGGTGAGCAGGTTGAAATCTCGCTCAGTCATATTCTGGATTACTGGTACCCGAATAATATGTCTTATCTTGAAAAGGTTGGGCATTGGGGCCATCAAGTGTGGAAGTTCTTGTCAGAAAACCCACGAGAGTCCAATTCAGAAGGCGGTGTGTTCCCAGCAATCTTTGGCACAGTGCTACTGGTTATTCTGATGTCGATTGTGGTGATGCCTCTTGGGGTAGTAGCGGCGATCTACTTACATGAATACGCGAAAAACAACGCGCTTACCCGTTTGATTCGAATTGCGGTTATCAACTTAGCCGGTGTACCTTCAATCGTGTATGGCGTTTTTGGTTTAGGCTTTTTTGTTTATACCATTGGTGGCTCAATCGATACCCTGTTTTATGCAGAACGATTACCTGCTCCTACTTTTGGTACACCAGGCTTACTCTGGTCTGCACTGACTTTGGCTGTGTTAACGCTTCCAGTCGTGATTGTGACGACCGAAGAGGGTTTAACACGTATTCCAAGTTCGGTAAGGCATGGTTCTTTAGCGCTCGGCGCGACTCAGTTTGAGACCTTGTGGCGCATTGTTTTGCCTATGGCAAGCCCTGCGATAATTACCGGATTGATACTGGCGATTGCGAGAGCGGCTGGTGAGGTTGCTCCATTAATGCTGGTGGGGGTTGTAAAACTTGCATCAAGCTTGCCTGTTGATAGTCAGTTTCCGTACATACACTTAGATAGAAAGTTCATGCATTTAGGCTTTCATATCTATGATGTTGGATTTCAAACATCGAATATAGAGGCTGCGCGCCCATTGGTGTATGCGACTTCGTTTTTATTGGTTACGGTTATCGTGGGACTGAATTTAACGGCGATTAATATCCGTAATAACTTACGTGAAAAGTACCGAACCTTAGGACAAGATTAAGATGTTCTCAATTAATGAAACCTTGGGTTACCAAGCGCCTTTAGACGTACACAATCTAAAGGAAGAACAAATTGCTATCTCGATCGAAGGGCTCAATCTTTACTATAAAGACAGCCAAGCGCTCGATGATATCTCGATGAAGATACCCAAAGGGCAAGTGACGGCATTTATCGGTCCTTCGGGCTGTGGTAAATCAACCTTACTACGCTGCATCAATCGTATGAACGATCTTGTCGAAGGCTGCAAAGTTTCCGGAAAAGTGAAGCTTCATGGCAAGAATGTCTATCATCCTAAAGTTGATGTTGCGACTCTGCGTCGCCGTGTCGGCATGGTATTTCAGCGTCCAAACCCGTTTCCTAAATCTATCTATGAGAATGTGGTTTACGGACTGAGGCTGCAAGGCGTAAGTAACAGCCGAGATCTTGATGATGCCGTAGAACGATCACTGCGTGCAGCGGCGTTGTGGGATGAAGTAAAAGATCGTTTACATGAAAATGCTTTTGGTTTATCTGGTGGTCAGCAGCAGCGCTTGGTGATTGCTCGCGCCGTTGCGATTGAACCAGAGGTCTTGCTGTTGGATGAACCGACATCGGCACTGGATCCTATTTCAACGTTGACGATTGAAGAGCTAATCAACGAACTCAAGACGCAATATACGGTCGTTATCGTCACGCATAACATGCAGCAGGCTGCACGTGTGAGTGACCATACCGCCTTTATTCATATGGGAAAATTGATCGAGTACTCAGATACAGATTCAATATTTACGTCGCCATTGAAAAACCAAACGGAAGACTACATTACTGGTCGATACGGTTAACGTTACCGTTCTCATCACTGGAGCTAAGTCACTCCAATATAAATGACTTATCCAATTCTTTTTAAGGAGCTGACATGCAATTTGGTCGCCATATCTCAGGACAATTTAATGTCGAGTTAGAGTCTATCCGTACCCATGTACTGACTATGGGTGGATTAGTGGAGCAGCAGCTCTCTTTTGCGATGCAGGCACTCCACAAAGATGATTTGGAACTAGCGAAGAAAGTGATTCGTGATGATCATAAAGTGAATGCGATGGAAGTGTCGATTGATGAGGCATGTACCCGTATTATCGCTAAGCGTCAGCCAACGGCAAAAGATCTGCGCTTGATAATGGCGATCATTAAGACTATTACTGACCTTGAGCGCATTGGTGATGTTGCCTCGAAGATCGCGCAAGGTGCGATTGATATCCCTTCGACAAAAGAACAGAAATTCCATGTATCGCTAGAGCCTTTATGTCGACAAGCGATCACCATGCTGCACCAAGTTTTAGACGCATTTGCTCGAATGGATGTGGATGCGGCTGCAGAAGTTCACAAGCTTGATGATAAGTTGGATGCGGAGTACGAGGCCGTTATTCGTCAGTTAATGACCTATATGATGGAAGACCCTAAGAACATTCCTAACATCTTACAAGTGATGTGGTCTGCGCGTGCGATTGAGCGAGTGGGGGATCGTTGCCAGAACATCTGTGAGTATATTATCTACTTCGTTAAAGGCAAAGATGTGCGCCACCTAGGCGATCAAAGCCTTGATGACGCACTAAAATAAAGAACCTATCTAGAAGCTCAGAATCGCGCCTAGGTTTAAGTTGATAGTGGTGTTGTAAGGTACAAAAGTCTTATTGTGGTCAAACAGATTCAAATCGGCACCCGCTCTAAGCGCGAGTACCGGCGTTGCTTGATACACATAAGCACCACCCAAACTTAGGCCGGTCGCTGTCTTCCTTTCCGTAATACCTGAACGTGTCTTTTCACCGTCATAGTCAGCAACCCCCACCTCAGCTTGAAAGCCGTGTAATTGCTGTGAACCAAACATGTTTTGAATACCAATTCGATACGAGTTTACTGTTTCATCATAACGATCACTCTTATACCAAATGTCTGAATAGCTTAAGTAAACAGCACCTAGATCTGCGATATCAGTCAAGCCAACCTGAACTCCAAATCCATGATACGCACCGATTTTTAGTTCGGGTGAAAGGTGAAGGCCGGTGGCTGAAACGGAAGTTGAAAGCAGGGTAAGTGCAAGTAAGGGAGACTTAATCTTCATAAAATTACCTAGAGTATGTCGCCATCCTTGGCTGCAATGAATTTTGATTCGAATCGTTTAAAAGGTGAGGCAAGTTTGGGGGAAATGTTAAAACCCGGCAATTGACTGATGGTAAAAAGCCAGCTGAGACGCTGGCTTTTTATTGATTAGAAGCGGTAGCCGACAGTCCATGAGAATGTATCGTAATCTACGTCATCATAAGTCGCGAACTCAAAGCGCATATCAGTGTATAGGTGTTGTCCGAATTCAGCTCGGCCACCTAACCCAATAACAAAGCTGGTATCGTTGTATGATTCAGTCCACTCCCTGCCTGGGATGCTAATTGAGTTATCTTCGCTTTGACGAGCTAGGCCTAGAACACCATAAGGTTTTAAAGAAAAGCCATCTAAATCAAACTTATAACCGATGTCAGCATCAACTTGGAATTTGTAACCATCGACTTCAGCCTTGAAACCTTCAACGCTTTCATCGTCACTGTTAGTTGCGTAAGAAACATTAATACCTACAATACGGTTAAACTCGTAACCATATTCAAGCTTGATACCGTTACCCCAATCAACAGTATCGTCTGTTAGCCAATCGGAAACTTGAGTTTTGTTGTAACCGAGACCAACACGGTGTTGGCTGTCAAAGTTGTTTGCAAGAGCAGGCACAGAAAGTAGTGAAGCTGAAATCAGGGTAGTAAGTGCAATTTTCATATTAGTCTCTATTTAGGGTTAACTTAACTGCACGATCCTTCGTAGTTCAGTATCCGTTTTGATAGAGCTAATATTAAACAGTGTTTTATTTTTAGGCTAAGTAGATATTGGTATATGCTTTATAAGTCCTGCTTATCGACCTGATTTGATAAAGCGCGTTGTATAAGTTCAAATAACCAATTTGTTAGTAACGAGTTTCTATTCTTTGCATGCAAATGGCAGTAAACAGGAATTTTGGGAGGCTCGCCATCTATCACAACATCGATTCCGCGTAGGGTTGGGTAATTATCTACGAGGAAAAGATTCGAATGTGGCATGTACATATCTGTATGTTGAATGACATCAATGACCGCCATAATTAGCTCACTACGGAAACCAACATTATGCTCAACAGAAAGCTCTGTTAGGATATTCGATGCAAAACTATAGTTATCGTTCCAACCTGGCGTGACTAATGAAGCGATATCGTACCCCGCCACATCATAAGGTGTAACGATTTCTTGCTTTAAAGGATGGTCTTTTCTTACAAAAATACGCCCTGTTAGTTCAATTAACTTCTTCGTATAAACTTCTTTATTCGTTTTGCTACCAAGGTAGCTGACCCCCATCAACACCTCACCTTTCTGAATGTCAGAAACCGAAGCATTGGTCCAAGAGAGTAATTCTAGATTCGCATTCGGTGCTTGCTCTCTTATCATTTTAAATAAAGAACCAGATAAACAAGATAGCACGATAGGTGATAGAGCTATTTTAAGTGTGTAGTCGATATCTTTCGGATCGAAAGTGTTTGAGGTATTAATAGCAACAGATAGACCGTCCATGTATGGTTTGATCTTGTTGGTGAGTTGTTCTGAGAAAGCGGTCGGTTGTAAGCCACCATGTACCTTGACAAAAAGTTCATCGTTGAAGTGGTGGCGTAGCTTCTGTAGGGCCTGACTAACCGCTGGCTGTGAAACAAAGAGTCGCTCCGCAGCCTTTCTGGTGTTTTTTTCTTGATAAACAATCAAGAATGTTCGTAACAGGTTTAAATCAAGAGAGCTGAATAAGTCTTTAGCCATATCTATCCATGAAAATTGTCTGCGCTATTAAATCTAATATACGTCAGTCAGTTAGATTAGTCAGCGAGGTTCTCTGGATTTATGTTAGCGACTATTGCCCTAAGCGATTAGAGAGGCTCTTACATCGGATATCTTGTTAGCGTCGGTCACTGGGATTTGATAATCATCAATATCGTCACTGCCCATTTGAGCGCTTGAGTTGTTTTCCATTAGACTCGGTCTTGTCGATTTACCTGAAAGGTGAAGAGCAAGTACTTGGGTAGCGCTTTGAATCATTTTGGCATTCGCAGCGTTAACGCCAGCCCCTGCCATGATATCAATTCGTCCATCGGCTTGTTTGACCATTTCTGCCAAAACATCGATGCCTTGCTCAGCATTAACAGCAAGCCCTGATGTCAGAACTCTTTCGCATCCAAGTGAAATGATATGCTCTAATGCCGCTTGGTAATCAGAGCTTTGATCAATGGCTCTGTGGAAGGTAATCCCAAGCTTTAACGAGTGCGCTTTGTCAGCCAGTTGTTGCATCTTTGGCATATCAATACTTCCGTCCGGCGCTAACACACCAAGTACGACCCCATCCAATCCTGCATTTGCACAAGCTTCAATATCTTCAAGCATACAGAGCATATCGTCATTATCGAAAATGAAGTCGCCTTGTCTTGGTCTTATCATAGCGTAGACCGGAACGGACGAAATTATTGCCGCTTGCTTCATCATTCCGAAGCTCGGAGTTAATCCACCAAGTGCTAATGAAGAGCAGAGCTCAATACGATTCGCTCCGCCTGCTAGGGCATTGTGTAGAGATTCTAGGTTATCGATACAAATTTCAATTTCGATGTTCATGATATTTTACTCGTTCAAATTGAGACTGTGGAAATCATAGCAATCTTGAGACGATTCTGAATAGGTAGCGATAGAGGAAAATAGAGGTAAAATTTTGCTTTGCGGTTACCCCTATTCATAGTGGAGATGAGCAAGCAATAAACCATTGTTGAAGCAATAGATGCAAAAAGCCCGAAGCGTTAACTTCGGGCTTTGAATAAGACTTTACTTCTTAACTGATTGGCGATGCGCTTTGCGCTGTAGCTTATGCTTTATTTCTCTTTATAGAGAGTCATCCAACCATTCACCCGTGTTGAGTTCGGGCTTAAGAGGTAATTACTTGCTTAGGTCGTCAGCGTGCTCAGATAGGAATGCAGCAACACCTTTTGGAGATGCGTCCATACCTGATTTACCTTCTTCCCATTGTGCAGGACAAACTTCACCGTTCTTCTCGTGGAAGTTTAGTGCGTCTACCATGCGTAGCATTTCGTCGATGTTACGACCTAGTGGAAGATCGTTAACTACTTGGTGACGAACAAGACCGTCAGCGTCGATTAGGAAAGAACCACGGAAAGCAACGCCTGCTTCTGGGTGCTCAACATCGTATGCTTTACAGATTTCGTGCTTAACGTCAGCAACTAGTGGGTATTTAACTTGACCGATACCGCCGTCAGCGATAGCAGTGTTACGCCATGCGTTGTGAGAGAATTGAGAATCGATAGAAACACCGATTACTTCAACGCCTTTAGCTTGGAAATCTTCTAGACGGTTGTCGAAAGCGATTAGCTCTGAAGGACAAACGAAAGTGAAGTCTAGTGGGTAGAAGAAAACAACCGCTTTCTTACCTTTAGTGAATTCTGCGAAGTTGAAGTTATCAACGATCTCACCGTTACCTAGAACAGCTGCTGCAGTAAAGTCAGGGGCTTGACGACCTACTAGTACCATTTTGGAATCTCCTAAAAAATTAGTTGGCCCAACACATCTTTGTTTGGGCTCCGTTTCTACGCGACAAACTATAGTACAATCGGTACTATAGAAAAAAGCGAATTAAATAGATTAAGTTCATCGAAAAAAGCGATAAGCTTATTCTTTGTCCTTTTCTCAGGTCTTAGGACCTTCGTGTAACTTATCCTACTCATATTACAAAGTAATTTCATGAATAAATGGCCAAGTCTTAAGCAACTTCACTATCTTGTTACTCTTCACGAAACACGCCACTTTAGCGACGCCGCTGATCGCTGTTTCGTTAGCCAATCTACTCTGAGTAAAGGTATCCAAAACCTAGAAGAGCTGATCGGTTGCCCTTTGTATGAGAAGAAAGATAAAAAGAGCCCACTCGTTTTCACTCAAGCGGGAGAGCTGGTGGTTAAGCATGGCCGAGAGTTATTGGCGAAAGGGCAGGACTTGGTTGAACTCGGAAACCTATGTAATGGCGATGCGATGCAAGGTCAGCTGCGAGTAGGGTGCATTCCTACCATTGCGCCATTTCTTTTGTGCGATTTGGTACAAGAAGCCAACCAACGCTTTCCTCAGTTAAATCTGCTGTTGCGCGAAGACACGACAACGAACTTACTTGCGGCACTGCGCCATGGTGAGTTAGATGTATTGATTCTGGCTCTGCCTGTCGATATCGATAACATGGAGAGCAAAGTTGTTGGGCAAGATCCGTTTAGAATGGTGATCAGTCGTAATCAAGCTGATGGTATTCGTGTACCAATTAAATACGATGACCTGCCAGACGAGTCTGTATTCTTGTTGGAGAACGAGCACTGTTTAACCGAACACGCAGTCTCAGCGTGTAAGTTAACTGATAAAGAGAAGATCAACCCATTCACAGCAACGAGTCTTCACACCTTGGTGCAGATGGTCGCGAACGGTTTAGGTACTACCTTTATCCCGCAGATGGCTATCGATCACGGTTTATTGGAAAACCAGAATCTCGTTGTGATCGATCCTCCAGGTCAGCAAGCCTACCGCGACATCGGCCTTGTGTGGCGACCAAGCTCATCACGTCGTGAAACTTTCCACCAATTAGCCGATGTGGTATCTGAGTTACTGTAAGATATATCATTGGTCAGCGTATTTAATTTATATCTTTGAGCGGCTATTAAAGCCGCTCTTTTATTTATTGATACTGTTAAATACATTTATTATTAGTTGAATCTAATGAAGCATTAAATAATAAATGGTTCTTTTCTTCTAATTGTTATGCTTTTTATCATTCCATTTGTTGATAACTGTGAGCGAAATTAAGTTAATGATAATTGGGTTTTATAAAAGTTGATGTTGCATTCTCTGTGTGGATAGTGAACCCGACTAATGATAAAAAAATATTATTGTTAGCTAGGTGAAGTAAATGACCATCATGTTATTTACTAAATAGTCAAAATAAAATTAAAAGAATAATTATGATTGATACTAAACAGCGTTTGGTAGGGGTTTTTGCGCCTTTATTACTATTATCAGGAGTTGCTAATGCTTCAGATGATAAAAATGAAAACTATTTATTTGATGAGAATAATCTAAAGCAGAGTTGTTATCAGGAGTTTATTGACGGTGAACGCTGTTGGTCGGGCTTACCTCAATTCTCTACAACATATACGGCTATCGAACAAACGTTATCTAAATTATACCCTCAGTATGCAAAAGATACTGAAGCTAAAGATTTAACAGCTTTTCGTTATTTGGAGCGTATGTTTACTCTCGACCCAAAAACAGGAGATATTATCGTTGCAATATCAGAAGGCGGAGAAGGAGTGCCCTTCGACTCTTTATGGGGTAGTGCAGAAAAACGTCAAGCTGCTGGTGCCATTAAAACGATTGAAAACCTCGTTATCGAAACTTCTGATTTGGTGGGCTTAAGAGCGGTACTTTTTGATATTTATTATGATCGCGCTACAGCAGACTTTATTTTGGCGAATCGTGCAACTGATCAATCTAGAACATTATGGGTTGATCGAGAAAGCACTGCGGCAGTGGAAAAGTACCGTCAACAATCTTTAGATATTCTATTAAGTGCTTTTGATGACTATTGGAGATTGATCGAAAAGCACCCTCAATCATTTGTTAGTGCGCAGCCATTTCGTGATGTCAAAAGTGCTCGATACCTAAATGACAAAGGGCAGTCATTACCTGTATATCAAGAAGACCGTTTAATTACAGGTTATAAAGATGCTTTATTAGCTTATCAATTAATGAATGAGTTATTGGCTCAGCAATTACAGCTCAGTAAATTAAAGGCAGTATCGGCGAGTTCTGCAGAGCAAAAATCTAAGCTTGCATATGAGGCTAGTTCACTGCTTGAGCGAGTTATTTCAAAAGAGAAGCAGTTACGTCGTTTGTTAGGCGATGATTCCTATACCCATATAATGTTGTCGTCTGAGCTAGATAAATTTAAAGGTAACATTGTTGAATTGAAATCTGTAGCCAATTGGCTTGAAGGTGGAGCTAACTATTTAGGGCTGCCTGATGATTTTGTTTTGTTGATGCCAGATTATGACTCTGAAGAGAGTATTGGGAGCAGTTCAACTGAGGCTATAGGTAAAGTATTAGATGAAATGACGCTCTCTCTTGAGAGTTCACTGAATTTGGCTCAAAAAAAACGCCTAGATTACCGTTATCAATTGGACGTATTCACACGAAATTTTGAACAAGAAAATCAACGCTCAAAAGAGAGATTATCAACTCTTCTAGGTTGTCCTTCCTCATTGATTGTTAACTCCTGTAAAGAGCAGACTAAGAGTCAGCGTAGAGGCAGCTTAATCGGCTATCAGTTGAAAAGCATTCAAGCTGCAAAGAGCGAGGTTGAACGAGCTTATAGAGTTCATAGTGAGGTATTAAACAATATATCGCTAGAAGTGGCACGTCTTGAGCAGGTGCAACAAACTAACAATTTGATCGATAAGATTACGGTTAAGTTAGGTCTTAATGAATTTAAGCTAAAAAGCGTAATTGATGAAAGTCGAACTTCGACTTTCGACATGAACACATTGTTGTTGTCTGAAGAAGTACAACACTCTCTTGATATACTAGATCGTTTTTTGAATGATACCGGCTCTACCGATTTATCAGCGACATTTACTGCTATTGAAGACTTACAAGGTGCATTGAAGGAAAGTTCTCTTAATGCTGACTTATATACACAGAAGTTGGCTTTGCTCGAGCGTGCAAGAATAGAAGGTTTACATGTAGAGACATCAGATGTTTTTGCTAAGGGGCGAATTCAACAACTAACGTTAGAATTGGCAACGGCTAGATCTAATATGGCTAAGTCACTTTCTAATCTAAGTGATGATGCTGGTAGGTTGCTTGTTCTAAATGCTGAAGCTTTGCGTTTGGTCGCGGAAACAGACCAAAATGAGTATCTGGAATCAGAGCGCTCTTACGCTAATCCACTATCTTTCAGTACCTTAACTGTTGAAACGCATCAAGCAGAATTAGAGCTTTCTAAACTTCAAGAGTGGCTGTTTTATGCTGTACAAGCTTTTGAGCATAGTAGGCAAGTGTTGTTCAATGACCGTAATGCAGAGCTAGATAAAGACGATGTATTCAAAGTCTCAAACATCCAGCAATCTATCGAATACCTCAATGCTTTGGAAAGTTTTTATGGCGGATGGTATACACCGAATGGTCATCAAACCGTGGATGTTATTTCTCTCAAGAGGGATATTTTTGGTTACATTGATAACTATAACGGGAGAACAATCCTTTACCCAGACCCAAATGGTAGTGGTGAAATATTGAATGCTGATGAAGCATTTAATGCCAAGCTTAAGTTATTATCTCGCGATTTAGTTTCTGGTGAATGGCTAACAGTAGAGTTCAGTACCGTGAAAAACTTCCCGTCCTCACTCCTTTTTCAAGGTCCGATTGTGGGTAGTGACGATGACGTTATGTGCTTAAGTGCTGCCGGTACATATTCTGATAAAATTGATAGTGTTGCTATTGATCTCGCGCTGAATTACGACATATCTGGTGAGGCGACAACTAACGCATATCTTACTTACGGCGGGAATAGTTACATGCGTAGTAGTACTCCAGGAGTATTAGTAGGTGATGGCGAGGGGCTTCAAGGAGGTTTGAACTCTTATTCTACTCGTTTTGCTGATATTTCCCGTGACAGTGTTGTATCTGAAGGTAGTTTTAGACAACGTATGACCGCTAACTTAACGGCAGGTTATCATGACAATAGAGAGTTACTTAACCCAACTTATTCATTTAAAGAGAGAAGTGTAGCTGCTTCTGGTTGGAGGTTGTCTCTGCAGTTGGGTGATGAATATGGTGATATCGTTGAGACGGAAGCGATTGATGATATTCAGTTAGTTATTCAGCATCAATTCAGAACTCGACAAACTAACCTTTGCAGTGAGGCTACCCCTCTGTAACATCAGAAACATTAAATCTGATTCTAATAGAGCCTCATGATGTCATGAGGCTCGTTTTATTACTGTCTCAATCCACTTCAGCTTCTTCTGGCTCTACTTCTTCTTGTAGTTCAAGCAAGTTAATCGCGATGGTGACGAAGTCACTGTCGGTGATGATGCCAACCAGTTCGCCGTGGCTGACCACTGGCAAGCAGCCCACTTTGTGTTTTTGCATATAAATAGCAGACTCTTTTAACCCAGCTCGAGGTTCTACTGACATAACACTTTTGTGCATGATGTCGTTGAGAGGAGTAGATAGGGTAAAAGATTGAGCTGGCGGAATGTTTTGTAGGCTTGATTCTTGGGCGGCGAGAACGTCTCGTTGGGTAACTACGCCCAATAGTTTTCTATCGGCATCGACGACTGGTATGTGGCGGATATCAAGCGCTTCCATGGTGTGCTTAGCATCGGCCAGTGAGTGTGAGCGCAATAAAGTATGAGGGTTGCGAGTCATCATATCTTCAACCTTGATCATACGAACCTCCTTATTATTTATTTGTTGTTATCACTATAGTTTTTTATCCAAAAAATAACTGAGAGCTGGCGCATTTTTGGGTGAGTTTCACACAACTATTTCATTTCACTGGAGAGCGGATTAAGTCGCATAATTTTACGCCTCTTTACAATAATCCATTGCTGTAAACCTTGCTATTGCGGCTCGTGTGCCTATACTAGCCCACTGCGAAATTTTTAGTCGCGTCTACTCATTCATCAACCAAACAAGACCAGAAAAATGCAAGTTTCAGATTTTCACTTTGACCTACCAGATGAACTCATTGCTCGCTACCCTCAAGAAGAGCGTACAGCAAGCCGTCTGCTTAAATTAGATGGCAATAACGGCAACCTAACTGATGGTTCGTTCAAGGACGTTTTAGACTTGGTTGAACCAGGTGATCTGGTTGTTTTCAATAATACGCGTGTTATCCCTGCTCGTGTGTTTGGTCGCAAAGCTTCAGGCGGTAAGCTTGAGGTGTTGGTTGAGCGTATGCTGGATGAGAAAAGCATTCTGGCTCATGTTCGTTGTTCTAAATCACCAAAGCCAGGCACTAAGCTGTTCCTTGGTGAGAATGATGAGTACGAAGCAGAAATGGTCGCACGTCATGATGCGTTATTTGAAATCCATTTCACATCTGATCAAAGCGTTCTAGAGATTCTTAACAGCGTTGGTCACATGCCACTGCCTCCTTATATTGATCGTCCAGATGAAGACGCAGATAAAGAGCGTTACCAGACGGTCTATAATGAAAAGCCAGGTGCAGTAGCTGCACCCACAGCCGGTCTTCACTTTGACGACAAGCTAATGGCAGATATGAAAGCGAAAGGCGTTGAGTTTGCTTATGTAACACTGCACGTTGGTGCGGGCACATTCCAGCCAGTAAAAGTAGACAACATCAATGATCACCACATGCATGCAGAGTACGTTGAAGTACCGCAAGAAGTAGTGGATGCGGTTGCTGCGACCAAAGCACGCGGCGGGCGCATCATCGCAGTGGGTACAACATCGGTTCGTTCTCTAGAGAGCGCAGCACAAGATGCTCTGAAAAACGGTACTGAATTAGTGCCGTTCTTTGGTGATACAGAAATCTTTATCTTCCCTGGTTACAAATACCAGTTGGTGGATTGTCTTATCACTAACTTCCACCTACCTGAATCGACTCTGATCATGTTGGTGAGTGCGTTTGCAGGTTACGACAACGTGATGGGTGCATACGATCACGCAGTAAAGAGCGAATACCGCTTCTTCAGCTATGGTGATGCCATGTTCATCAACAAGAAAACCAGCTAATTTAAGCTGGTTATAAGCGATACAAATAAGAATTTACGGGTGCTAGCAGTAAGCTAGGAGTCGGGCAGGGTCTCTGTCTAATCTCTCGCAAGGAATACGCGACCGCTCCTCATAGAGTATTAAGGCTAACTTAAGCTCTGAATTAACAGTCAGATTGTTTCTCTGGCATATTGGAGGCTTCGTGAAATTAAAATACGAACTTAAAAAAACTAACGCTGGTGCACGTCGTGGTCAACTTCAGTTTGAGCGCGGTACCGTTGAAACACCAGCATTCATGCCTGTAGGTACTTACGGTACTGTAAAAGGTATGACTCCTGAAGAAGTAAAAGACACAGGTGCTGAAATCCTATTAGGTAACACGTTCCACCTATGGCTACGTCCTGGTCAAGAAATCATGAAGATGCACGGTGACTTGCACGATTTCATGAACTGGCAAGGTCCTATCCTGACCGATTCAGGCGGCTTCCAAGTATTCAGCTTAGGTGCGATGCGTAAAATCACTGAAGAGGGTGTTCACTTCCGTAACCCTGTAAACGGTGACAAGATCTTCATGGACGCTGAAAAGTCTATGGAAATCCAAAAAGACCTAGGTTCAGACATCGTAATGATCTTCGATGAGTGTACGCCTTACCCTGCGACACACAAAGAAGCGAAAGACTCAATGGAGATGTCTCTTCGTTGGGCTGAGCGTTCTCGTAACCACTTCGACAAACTTGAAAACCCGAACTCACTATTCGGTATCGTTCAAGGTGGTGTGTACGAAGACCTACGTGATGTATCGGTTAAAGGCCTAACTGAAATTGGTTTTGACGGTTACGCAGTTGGCGGCCTAGCAGTAGGCGAACCAAAAGAAGACATGCACCGCATTCTTGAGCACACATGTCCTCAACTACCTGAAGATAAGCCACGTTACCTAATGGGCGTAGGCAAACCTGAAGACCTAGTTGAAGGTGTTCGTCGTGGTATCGACATGTTTGACTGTGTAATGCCAACGCGAAATGCACGTAACGGCCACCTGTTTGTGACTGAAGGTGTGATCAAGATCCGTAATGCGAAGCATAAAACCGATACAACACCACTAGATTCAGAGTGTGACTGTTACACTTGTAAGAACTACAGCAAGTCGTACTTACACCACTTGGATCGTTGTAACGAAATCCTAGGTGCTCGACTGAACACGATTCATAACCTGCGTTTCTACCAACGAGTAATGTCTGACATTCGTCAGTCTATCGATGAAGACCGCTTTGAAGAGTTTGTTGCAGAGTTCTACGCAAGAATGGGGCGTGAAGTGCCACCACTAGGTAAAGAATCTTAGTATTTCTTTTTTGCGAGCCCTGTCTCTCTTCGGAGGGATGGGGCTTGAAAATAAAGGGATACGACCCAATTAGACAAACAATTACGAAAATATAAATAGAGGATGTTTTAAATGTTTATTTCTCAAGCTCACGCAGCAGCAGAAGGTGCACCAGCAGGCGGCGGTTTCGAAATGCTTATCATGCTAGGTATGTTCGCTGTGATCTTCTACTTCATGATCTACCGTCCACAAGCTAAGCGCGTTAAAGAGCACAAGAACCTAATGGCTTCTATGGGCAAAGGCGACGAAGTTCTAACTAGCGGTGGTCTGATCGGTAAAATCACTAAGATTGCAGAAGACAGCGACTATGTTGCTATCGAACTGAACGCAAACAACGAAGTAGTTATCAAGAAAGACTTCGTTACAGCAGTGCTACCAAAAGGTACTCTGAAATCTCTATAAACAGCTAGAGGATCCTCGCTGTGCTAAACCGTTATCCGTTATGGAAGTACCTGATGGTGGTGTTTACCATTGCCATCGCTGCGTTGTACGCACTTCCGAATATATACGGTGAAGATCCGGCAGTTCAAGTTACAGGGGCGCGTGGCGCCTCTGTAGATATGTCTACGCTGGATGCTGTCACCAATGCTCTTGAAGCAGAAAACCTTTCAACTAAATCCGTTGCTCTAGAAAACGGTTCCATTCTTGTTCGCTTTAACGACACAGACTCTCAAATTAGTGCCCGTGATGTTATCACTGAAGCATTAGACGAAGACGTTATCGTTGCATTAAACCTAGCGGCTTCAACACCGGATTGGCTTGAATCTATTGGTGCTGCACCAATGAAGCTTGGTCTTGACCTACGTGGTGGTGTTCACTTCTTAATGGAAGTGGATATGGACGCTGCAATGGAAAAGCTAGTTGGCCAACAAGAAGAAGCATTCCGTAGTGAACTTCGTGAAGAGAAGATCCGTTACCGTGCTATTCGTCCATCGGGTAAAGATGCGGTAGAAGTGATCTTACGTAATGAAGAGCAGCTTGCTGAAGCGAAATCGCTACTGCAATCTAAGCACCAAGATATGACATTCGTAGACTCTGACTCGAATGGTCGTTTTTCTTTGATTGCTAACTTCACTGAAGCTCGTCTTCAAGAAATCCGTAATTACGCGGTAGAGCAAAACATTACCATTCTACGTAATCGTGTGAACGAACTTGGTGTTGCTGAGCCTTTGGTTCAACGTCAAGGTGCTAGCCGTATCGTAGTAGAATTGCCAGGTGTTCAAGACACGGCTCGTGCTAAAGAAATCCTTGGTGCGACAGCAACGCTTGAATTCCGTGAAGTTGATAGCAGTGCTGACTTAGCCGCTGCAGCTTCTGGTCGTGCCCCAGCTGGTAGCGAAATTAAGCAAGACCGTGATGGTCGCCCTGTGGTACTTAAGAAGCGCGTTATCCTAGGTGGTTCTAGCATTACAGATGCAAGCTCAAGTGTTGATGAATATGGTCGTCCTCAAGTTAACATCTCGCTAGACAGCGAAGGTGGTAGCAAGATGTCTGCGTTCTCTCGTCAAAATATCGGTAAGCTAATGGCGACGGTATTTGCAGAGTACAAAGACAGCGGTCGTAAGACACCTGAAGGCAAAGTGATTCTTACTAAGCATGAAGAAGTGATCAACCAAGCGACGATTCAATCAGCGCTTGGCCGTAACTTCCGTATTACTGGTATCGACTCTACAGCTGAAGCTCATAACTTGGCACTTCTACTTCGTGCAGGTGCTCTGATTGCGCCTATCTCGATTGTTGAAGAACGTACGATTGGTCCATCTATGGGACAACAAAACATCGATATGGGTATCATGGCGATGGTTTGGGGTATGGCTGCAGTAATGCTATTTACGCTGCTTTACTACCGTAGCTTTGGTCTTATCGCGAACGTTGCGCTAATGGCGAACTTGGTACTGATTATTGGTGTGATGTCGATGATCCCAGGTGCAACCATGACGCTACCAGGTATTGCCGGTATCGTATTAACGGTCGGTATGGCGGTCGATGCGAACGTACTGATCTTTGAGCGTATACGTGAAGAACTTCGAGAGGGACGCAGTCCACAGCAAGCAATTCACCAAGGTTACGCGAACGCATTCAGCACAATCGCCGATGCGAACATCACAACTCTATTAACTGCAATCATTCTATTTGCGGTTGGTACTGGTGCGATTAAAGGCTTCGCGGTAACGCTGTCTATCGGTATCCTGACTTCTATGTTTACAGCTATTGTCGGCACACGTTGTATCGTGAACCTGATGTATGGCGGCAAACGCGTTAAGAAACTGTCGATCTAAGGCTAGGAATTAATATGTTTCAGATTCTAAAAGCAGACAAAATGATCGACTTTATGCGTTGGTCAAAGGTTGCCTTTGTTCTTTCTATCTTGATGATTGGTACGGCTATCTTCACCCTAACAACGAAATCGTTGAACTGGGGTCTAGACTTTACAGGCGGTACTCTGATTGAAGTTGGCTTTGAACAACCAGCACACCTTCCTGATATCCGTAGTGCACTTGAAGCTGAAGGCTTTGGTGATGCAACGGTACAGAACTTCGGTTCAGCTCGTGATGTAATGGTTCGTCTACGTCCTCGTGACGGCGTTGCAGGCGAGACGCTTGGTAACCAAATCCTTTCAGCTATCGAGAAAGGCACAGGTGAACAAGTTGAAATGCGTCGTATCGAGTTCGTTGGTCCTAACGTAGGTGATGAGCTAACAGAAGCGGGTGGCCTTGCTATCTTGGTTTCTCTTATCTGTATTTTGATCTACGTATCAGTGCGATTCGAGTGGCGCTTGGCGGCAGGTGCGGTACTTGCACTGGCGCACGACGTTATCATCACGCTGGGTGTATTCTCTCTGATGCAAATTGAGGTTGACCTTACCATCGTAGCAGCCTTGCTAACGGTAGTCGGTTACTCCCTCAACGATACCATTGTTGTATTCGACCGTATTCGTGAGAACTTCCGTAAGATGCGTAAAGGCGAAGCACCTGAAGTGCTGAACAGCTCAATCACACAAACATTGAGCCGTACATTGATCACTTCTGGTACAACCTTGTTCGTAGTTATCGCACTGTTTGTTCAGGGCGGCGCAATGATTCACGGTTTCGCAACCGCACTTCTACTGGGTATTACGGTTGGTACTTACTCTTCTATCTACGTTGCATCTGCACTAGCGATGAAGTTGGGTATTACGCGTGAACACCTAATGCCACCACAAGTGGAAAAAGAAGGTGAAGAGTTTGACGAAATGCCTTAGGCCTTGGCCTAACAAGTTTCGCTAAACCAAAAAACCGCTAGGCAACTAGCGGTTTTTTTACGCCTGTATTCTATGGGGACGCTCAATACAATTTAACGTTGATGTATGTTGAACTTCATTTCATTAAGATACATTCTGATCTCCTATCTCCTATCTCCTATCTCCTATCTCCTATCTCCTATCTCCTATCTCCTATCTCGCATCCCTGAACCACAGATACAAAAAAGCCCCGCGTGTGCGAGGCTTTGAATTTTTTAGCGCTCTATTAAATAGAGACTATAAGCATAAGGCCTGAATTACTTCAGCATACCTTCGTTTGCGTTCTCACGAACGTGCTTAAGAATAGACTTAACACCACGTGCGCTTGAAGCTACAACGTTACCAGACTTCATGTAGTCAGTACCGCCAGCGAAGTCAGTAAGGATTGCACCAGCTTCACGTGCGATTAGATCGCCAGCTGCTAGGTCCCAAGGTTTTAGGTCTAGTTCTAGGTAACCGTCAACACGGCCAGCCGCTAGGTAACATAGGTCAAGTGCTGGAGAACCAGTACGACGGAAATCAGAACAGTCGATGAATAGACCAGAGATGATCTTCATGAAAGACTCAGAGTGTTGCTTAGCTTTGAATGGGAAACCAGTTGCTAGAACAGTACCTTGAAGGTCTTTAAGCTGAGTAACACGCATACGAGCGTTGTTTAGTTGAGCACCAGCGCCACGTTGAGCTGTGAATAGCTCGTTTAGCATTGGGTCGTAAACACAAGCAACTTCTGTACGACCGTTCATGCGAACAGCGATAGATACAGAGAAGTGAGGGAAACCTTTTACAAAGTTGTTGGTGCCATCTAGTGGGTCAACGATCCATTGTACGTCAGAGTCTTTACCTTCGATTAGGCCTTTCTCTTCAGAAATAATGCTGTGCTCTGGGTAAGATGCTTTGATTGTCTCAATGATCATGTACTCAGCTTCTTGAGCAATGTTAGTAACGTAATCGTTGTTACCTTTTAGAGACGTTTCGATCTTATCAGTTGTTTCTAGAGATTTAGCAATATGGTTGCCAGCTTTACGCGCAGCGCGTATCGCAATGTTTAGCATTGGATGCATATGGTTTTTCCCACAAGATGTTAAAGAACAATTTAAAGCGGCGGCGAGTATACCAAAGTTTTACCAAAAGGGAAGTGGTTATTTTTTGAACTCTTAGATTCACATTACGCGAAGGGTCTGACCATTTTACTTTGCTATGTGTTAATATCTCGCGATTATTTTTAAAGTGGTGTCATATAGCATGTTAGACAATGTAAAAGTCGTTCTGGTTGGTACGTCTCATTCGGGAAATATCGGATCAGCAGCTCGCGCAATGAAAGTGATGGGTTTAAGTCAGTTAGTTCTTGTAGACCCTCAGTGCGAAGTTGACGAGCAGACCTTAGCACTGGCTGCTGGTGCTGGTGACATCGCTGAAAATGCGGTTATTGTTTCTACATTAGATGAAGCCGTAAAAGACTGCGGTTTGGTTGTCGGTTCAAGTGCTCGTTCACGTACCCTTGAATGGCCAATGCTTGAGCCTCGTGAGTGTGGTGAAAAGTTTGCCGTTGAAGGTCAAAAGCACCCTGTAGCATTAGTCTTCGGTCGCGAGCGCACAGGCCTAACGAATGAAGAACTACAAAAGTGTCATTACCACGTATGTATTCCTGCAAACCCTGAATACAGCTCGCTAAACCTAGCGATGGCTGTACAGACGCTGAGCTACGAAGTTCGTGTTGCTCATCTAGATATGGTGGCTAGCCAATACAAGCCTCAGCCACAAGATGAGTACCCTCGTCACGAAGAACTAGAAATGTTCTACGAACACCTTGAAAAAGTCATCATCGATACCCAATTTATCTCTAAGGATAAGCCTGGTCAGGTGATGAATAAGTTACGTCGCCTGTTTAGTCGTGCGCGTCCAGAACTTCAAGAGATCAACACGCTTCGTGGTATTTTGACCTCTATCGAGAAGAGCAAAAATAGCCAGTAAAAGCCATACTCACTGTAGGGATGAATACCTGACTAAAATAGTCAGGTAAAATACTTGACCAATTTAGTCAGGTATGGGAAGATTCCAACCACATAAACAATGTGGATACGGTGTGATATGAAACTTACATCTAAAGGAAGATATGCGGTAACGGCTATGCTAGATGTAGCACTGCATTCGCAAAAAAGCCCAGTTCCTCTGGCTGACATCTCAGAGCGACAAGGCATCTCGTTATCTTACTTAGAGCAACTTTTTTCTAAGTTACGTAAAGCTGGCTTAGTTGCTAGTGTTCGTGGCCCAGGTGGTGGTTACCGTCTTGGCGCTGAAGCGGGCGACATCGCTGTCGGAACTGTGATTGCAGCAGTTGACGAATCAGTAGATGCAACTAAGTGTCACGGTCGAGCAGATTGCCAAGGTGGTAGTCGTTGTTTAACTCACACCCTTTGGCGTGATTTAAGCTCCCGAATCAGCAGCTTCTTAAACGACATTACGCTCGGTGAGCTGATGAAAGATAACGAAGTTTTAGAGATTTCTGATCGCCAAGATATTGATCTTGCGGTTAACAATAGTTTTGCACATAAAAATACGAGCACTACAACGATTAGTGCAGCACCTCACGGTGTTAATGCCCGCTCATAGCGGTCAGTTTTTACATTGGAGTAGAAAATGAAACTGCCTATTTACTTTGACTATTCAGCTACATGCCCAGTCGATCCACGAGTTGCTGAGAAAATGGTTCAGTGCATGACGATGGACGGTAACTTCGGTAACCCTGCATCTCGTTCACACCGTTACGGCTGGCAGGCAGAAGAAGCAGTAGATAATGCTCGTGAGCAAATTGCTGACCTACTAAATGCAGACCCACGTGAAATTGTTTTCACTTCTGGTGCTACAGAGTCAGATAACCTTGCTATTAAAGGTGCAGCGCACTTTTACGAGAAGAAAGGTAAGCACGTAATCACGTGCAAAACAGAACACAAAGCGGTTCTTGATCCATGTCGTCAACTAGAGCGTGAAGGCTTCGAGGTAACTTACCTAGAGCCAGAAGCAAACGGCATCATCGATCTAGACAAGCTACAAGCTGCAATGCGTGAAGACACAGTTCTTGTTTCTATCATGCACGTAAACAACGAAATCGGCGTTATCCAAGATATCAATGCAATCGGCGAACTATGTCGTTCTCGCAAGATCATCTTCCACGTTGATGCAGCTCAGTCTGCGGGTAAAATCCCACTAGACGTAAAAGAGACTAAAGTTGACCTAATCTCACTTTCAGCTCACAAGATGTATGGTCCTAAAGGTATCGGTGCACTTTACGTTCGTCGTAAGCCTCGTATTCGTCTTGAAGCGCAAATGCACGGTGGCGGTCATGAGCGTGGTTTCCGCTCTGGTACGCTTGCTACTCACCAAATCGTGGGTATGGGCGAAGCGTGTGCTGTTGCTAAGCAAGACATGCAGAAAGATTACGATCACGCACTAGCACTTCGTGAGCGTCTACTGAAAGGTGTTCAGGATCTAGAAGCGGTAACAGTAAACGGTGACTTAGACCAACGTGTACCACACAACCTAAACGTGAGCTTTGCTTTCGTTGAAGGTGAGTCTCTGCTTATGTCTCTAAAAGACCTAGCAGTATCATCGGGTTCTGCATGTACATCAGCAAGCTTAGAGCCATCGTACGTTCTACGTGCTCTTGGTCTAAACGATGAACTGGCACACAGCTCAGTACGTTTCTCGTTCGGCCGTTTCACAACGGAAGAAGAAATCGACTACGCGATTGCACAAATCCGTGTAGCGGTAAACAAATTACGCGACATGTCTCCTCTATGGGATATGTATAAAGAAGGGATTGATTTGAACACTGTTGAGTGGGCACATCACTAATCTCACGGAAATAGAGGATTCGAGGTAACTATCATGGCATATAGCGAAAAAGTAATTGATCACTACGAAAACCCACGTAACGTAGGTTCGTTTGATAAAGAAGACCCAAGTGTAGGTAGCGGCATGGTTGGCGCACCAGCTTGTGGTGACGTAATGAAACTGCAAATCAAGGTAACACCAGAAGGTATTATCGAAGACGCGAAATTCAAGACTTACGGTTGCGGTAGCGCAATCGCTTCTAGCTCACTAGTCACTGAGTGGGTTAAAGGTAAAAGCATTGATGAAGCGGCTGCTATCAAAAACTCTGAAATCGCAGAAGAGCTTGAGTTGCCACCAGTGAAAGTTCACTGTTCAATTCTTGCTGAAGATGCAATCAAAGCAGCAGTTGCGGATTACAAAAAGAAGCGTTAATCGTTTCTATAAGTAATCACCAATAATAAGCAATATTTGGGAGCATCCTTTGTGCTCCCCCTGAGTTCTCAATTTTATATAAAACACAAGGTTGTAGTATGGCCATCACCATGACAGAGACGGCGGCAAGCCGAGTTCAAGCTTTCCTAGATAACCGAGGTAAAGGTATCGGGTTGCGCTTAGCGGTTAAAACCACTGGCTGTTCGGGTATGGCGTATGTACTAGAATTCGTTGACGAGCTTAACGAAGAAGACCAAGTGTTCGAGCATTCAGGTGTGAAGGTCATCATTGATCCAAAGAGCTTAGTTTACCTAGACGGTACGGAGCTTGATTACGTAAAAGAAGGCCTAAACGAAGGTTTTGAATTCAACAACCCTAACGCGAAAGGCGAATGTGGTTGTGGTGAGAGCTTCAACGTATAAACGCTTCAATCGTAGAACGTTTATAGTGAGCGAAGAATAAAATTAGGCTCTGACTCAGAGCCTAAACTTAGGACCACCGTTACATGAATCATTTCGAATTATTTGGGCTACCACTTCAGTTCCAGCTGGATGGTAGCCTTCTTTCTTCTCAGTTTAGAGATCTGCAACGTCAATTCCACCCTGATAAATTTGCTACAGCTTCTGAGCGAGATCGCTTGCTAGCCGTGCAAAAAGCAGCGCAAATTAACGATGCGTATCAGGTGCTGAAGAATCCAATCAGCCGCGCTGAATACCTGTTAGTACAACATGGTGAGGATATTCGCGGCGAGCAGCAAACCATGCAAGACCCAATGTTCCTTATGGAGCAAATGGAACTGCGTGAAGAGCTTGAAGACATCGCCGACAGTTCTGACCCGGAAGATGCATTGTTTGCATTTGAAGGAAAGGTTAGCAAAATGTATAAACAACAATTAAGCGCTATCCAACAAGAACTCGACAGCCAGGCTTGGTTAGAAGCAGCAGACCGAGTAAGAAAGCTTAAGTTTATTGCAAAATTAAAGAATGAAATCGAGCTAGTTGAAGATCGTTTGATCGGCTAGTTGGTACAACAAGGACACATCCATGGCACTACTTCAGATTGCAGAACCAGGGCAAAGCGCCGCTCCTCACCAGCATAAGCTTGCTGTGGGTATTGATTTAGGTACAACAAATTCATTGGTTGCGTCAGTGCGCAGTGGTGAAGCGAGCACGCTCGTTGATCAAGATGGTCGTAGCATTCTGCCTTCCGTTGTTCACTATCAGTCAGACTCACATACGACTGGTGATGAAGCTCGTGCAAATGCACAGACTGATCCTAAAAATACCATTATCTCAGTTAAGCGATTGATTGGTCGCTCACTGGCTGATATTCAGCAACGATACCCATCTCTGCCATATCAGTTTGAAGAAAGTGATAATGGTCTGCCTGTGATCCGTACAGAGCAAGGCAACAAGAACCCGATTCAAGTATCTGCAGATATTCTGAAAGCGCTAGGTCAACGAGCTGAGTCTACATTAGGCGGTGAGCTATCTGGTGCGGTTATTACCGTTCCTGCGTATTTCGATGATGCACAACGTGCTGGTACTAAAGACGCGGCGCAGCTGGCTGGTCTTCATGTATTACGTCTTCTAAATGAACCAACGGCGGCAGCGATTGCTTACGGTCTGGATTCAGGCAAAGAAGGGGTGATCGCGGTTTACGACTTAGGCGGCGGTACGTTTGATATCTCTATTTTACGCTTGTCTAAAGGTGTCTTTGAAGTTCTAGCTACTGGCGGTGACTCTGCACTAGGCGGTGATGATTTTGACCACCTTGTTGCTGATCATTTCAAAGAGCAAATGGGATTATCAGAGCTAACTGCTGAACAAAACCGTGCGCTTCTCGATGCAGCAACGGAAGCTAAAATTGGTTTGTCTGAATCAGAAAGTGTAGATGTGGAAGTTCTAGGTTGGTCTGGTTCATTAACTCGTGAAGAGTTTGAAGAGATCATTAAGCCTCTAGTTAAGAAAACGCTACTTTCATGTCGTCGTGCTTTAAAAGATGCAGAAGTTGATGCGGACGAAGTTCTAGAAGTAGTGATGGTTGGTGGTTCAACTCGTACATTACTTGTACGTGAAATGGTTGGCGACTTCTTTGGTCGTACGCCATTAACCAGCATTAACCCTGATGAAGTGGTTGCGATTGGTGCGTCAATTCAAGCGGATATTCTAGTAGGTAACAAACCTGATTCAGAAATGTTGCTACTGGACGTAATCCCACTTTCACTAGGTATCGAAACCATGGGTAGCCTAGTAGAAAAGATCATTCCGCGTAACACCACGATCCCAGTAGCTCGCGCACAAGAATTTACTACGTTCAAAGACGGTCAAACTGCAATGACAGTACACACCGTTCAAGGCGAACGTGAAATGGTTGACGATTGTCGCTCACTGGCTCGTTTTGCTCTGAAGGGCATTCCACCTATGGCTGCTGGTGCAGCGCATATTCGTGTGACTTACCAAGTGGATGCTGATGGCCTGTTGTCTGTAACAGCTATGGAAAAGAGCACGGGTGTTCAAGCTGAAATCCAAGTGAAGCCTTCTTACGGCCTGAGCGATGATGAAGTTGCTAACATGCTGAAAGACTCTATGACGTTTGCGAAAGAAGACATGCAAGCGCGTGCTCTTGCGGAACAACGCGTAGAAGCGGATCGCGTTATTGAAGGCCTGATCGCTGCAATGCAAGCTGACGGTGACGAGCTGCTTAACGATCAAGAGAAACAACAGCTGCTACAAGCCATTGAAACGCTGATTGAAGTGCGCAACGGCGACAGTGCTGATGCCATTGAACAAGAAATTAAGAATACCGACAAAGCGAGCCAAGACTTTGCTTCACGTCGTATGGATAAATCAATTCGTGCTGCACTGTCAGGTCAGTCAGTCGATAATATTTAATAGTTAGAGAATAGATAAACATGCCAAAGATTATTGTTTTACCTCACGAAGATCTATGTCCAGAAGGCGCTGTTTTAGAAGCAAAAACTGGTGAAACGGTTCTTGATGTAGCGTTGAAGGCCGGTATTGGTATTGAGCACGCATGTGAAAAATCGTGTGCATGTACAACATGTCACGTTGTGATCCGTGAAGGTTTCGATTCTTTAGAAGAGAGTGATGACCTAGAAGACGATATGCTTGATAAAGCATGGGGCTTAGAAATGGAATCTCGCCTAGGTTGCCAAGCGAAAGTCGCTGATGAAGACCTTGTTGTTGAGATTCCAAAGTACACCTTGAACCTAGCATCTGAAGATCACTAAGAATTACTCTACAGTCATGGTGGTTTTCGCCATGACTGAGATAACGATTTAGCAAAACTGGCCTAGAATATAGATCATAAAAGTGACTAAGTGTCTCTGATAAATATAAGGAAGTGTTATGAGCTTGAAGTGGATTGATTCTCGCGATATCGCAATTGAGCTATGTGATTTGTACCCTGATACTGATCCTAAAACGGTACGTTTTACCGACCTACATCAGTGGGTATTAGACCTTGAAGAGTTTGACGACGAGCCTAACCACTCGAACGAAAAGATCTTAGAGGCTATTATTTTGTGCTGGATGGATGAGATGGATTAATCATCACATCGATGATTTGGCTATGGAGTGAAATCAACCCCATATAAAACGCAGCCAAGTTAACAATTCTTACTAAAAAAAGCGGACCTTATGGTCCGTTTTTTTATCAAAATGACATTTTACTTCTACATAATGCTAACATCAGTGCGCTAATAAAAAATAATCAGGATCACTCAAGCAAGGTGGTTCTCAGACAAGGAGAAATCATGTCTACACAGATGTCAGTATTTTTAAGTCAAGAAGCTGCCCAGCCTCAGTGGGGAGCAAAAGCTATCTTATCGTTCTCGGAAGCAGGAGCGACAATTCACATTGGTGAAGGCCACGATCTTGGTGCCGTTCAACGAGCAGGTCGCACACTTGACGGACAAGGTATTTCATTCGTTTCACTAAGTGGTGAAGGTTGGGATCTAGAAAGCGTATGGGCTTTCAATCAAGGTTACCGTGGACCAAAGAAAAAGAATACATTGGAGTGGGACGCACTGCCAGAAGCAGACCAAGCTGAACTAGAGGCGCGTATTCGTGCTACAGATTGGACGCGTGACATTATCAATAAGACGGCTGAAGAAGTCGCACCTCGTCAACTGGCAACAATGGCAGCTGAATACATCAAGTCAGTTGCGCCAGAAGGCACAGTTAAAGCAAAAATCGTTAAAGACAAAGACCTACTAACTGAAGGTTGGGAAGGCATCTACGCGGTAGGCCGCGGCTCTGAGCGTACTTCAGCAATGCTTCAGCTGGACTTCAACCCAACAGGCGACGAAAACGCACCTGTATTTGCTTGTCTAGTTGGTAAAGGCATCACTTTCGACTCAGGCGGTTACAGCATTAAACCAGGTCAGTTCATGACTGCAATGAAAGCGGACATGGGTGGCGCAGCGACTATCACTGGTGGTTTAGGTCTTGCGATTGAGCGTGGCCTGAACAAGCGCATCAAGCTTATCCTATGTTGTGCAGAGAACATGATCTCTGGCCGTGCATTGAAGCTTGGCGATATCATCACGTACAAGAACGGTAAGACGGTTGAGATCATGAACACCGACGCAGAAGGTCGTTTAGTTCTAGCTGATGGCCTGATGTACGCAAGTGAGCAAAATCCAGAGCTTATCATCGACTGTGCAACGCTAACGGGCGCTGCTAAAAACGCACTGGGTAACGACTACCACGCACTAATGAGCTTCGATGACGAGCTGGCTCACCAAGCACTAACGGCGGCTAACCAAGAGAAAGAAGGCCTGTGGCCACTGCCTCTTGCGGACTTCCACCGTGGTATGCTGCCTTCAAACTTTGCTGACCTTTCGAACATCAGCACGGGTGATTACACTCCTGGTGCAAGCACTGCTGCTGCGTTCCTGTCTTACTTCGTAGATGGCTACAAAAAAGGCTGGATGCACATGGATTGCGCGGGTACTTACCGTAAATCTCCAAGTGATAAGTGGGCGGCAGGTGCAACAGGCATGGGTGTTCGCACACTGGCTCGCATTCTTATCGACCAAGCAAAATAATAATAACGATGAGCGGTTCGATACCGCTCATTGATTAACTTAGATCGAATGATCTTAGTAATTTCAGTATTTAATAACAAAAAATGAAGTGAAGGAATCCCTATGGCTCTAGAAAGAACGTTCTCAATTGTTAAGCCGGATGCAGTTAAGCGTAACCTTGTTGGTGAAATCTACCACCGCATCGAAAAAGCAGGCCTAGAAATCATCGCTGCTAAGATGGTTCGTCTGACTGAAGAGCAAGCGAGCGGCTTCTACGCGGAACACGAAGGTAAAGAATTCTTTGGTCCACTAAAAGAGTTCATGACTTCTGGTCCTATCATGGTTCAAGTACTTGAAGGCGAAAACGCAATTGCTCGTTACCGTGAACTTATGGGCAAAACAAACCCAGAAGAAGCGGCATGCGGCACGATCCGCGCTGATTACGCAATCAGCATGCGTTACAACTCAGTACACGGCAGCGACAGCCCAGAGTCTGCAGCTCGTGAAATCGAGTTCTTCTTCCCTGAATCTGAGATTTGCCCACGTCCAGCTCAATAAGCGACACAGCAAATGATTCTAAAGGCTTCACTTTGGTGAGGCCTTTTTTGTATGTGGATTTTACGTTAGAGATAGTTTACCTAGTCGTCATTCCCGATAGTGACGCAGGAGTGCAGTCGGGAATCTCAGTTGTGGTTGGAGATTCCAGATACTTTGTTCCTCAGTTCTGGAATGACGAGGTTTGAGGAATTGGTGACCAGACGACTATGAATGGAAAGTTACTGAGCAAGTTTTTACGTCATTTCCGAAAGCGACGAAGGAGCGTAGTCGGGAATCTAGTTCTTATTTCCAGAATTGTAAGTAATGAAAGGTGGCTGTGTAAATTTTAATCACTTAAGTTTGAATGTCTTAGTAAACACAGGGTTTTACAGCCCTTGTTGAACATGCGTAAAGGCTGTACAATTCGCGCCCTTAATTATTGTTCCGTCATTGAGAGGCATCATGACCACAGCTAAAGTCAATCTACTCGATTTTGATCGTAAAGGTCTTCGTAAATTTTTCACAGAAGAATTGAATGAGAAAGCTTTTCGCGCAGATCAAGTGATGAAGTGGATGTATCACTTCGGTGTCGATGACTTCGAAAACATGAACAACATCAACAAAAAGTTGCGTGAAAAACTTCAACGCCGCTGTGAAATTGTTGCACCTGTTGTTTCTGAAGCTCAACACTCTTCAGACGGCACAATTAAATGGGCGATGAGCGTTGGCGACCAAGACGTTGAGACGGTATACATCCCAGACGGTGACCGTGCAACGCTGTGTGTATCTTCACAGGTTGGTTGTGCACTAGAGTGTAAATTCTGCTCGACAGCTCAACAAGGCTTTAACCGCAACCTAAAAGTTTCTGAGATCGTGGGGCAAATCTGGCGTGCTGCTCGTGAAATCGGTCTAGAGAAAGAGACAGGTCGTCGTCCAATTACTAACGTTGTGATGATGGGTATGGGTGAGCCGCTACTAAACATGAAAAACCTAATGCCATCATTAGAGATCATGCTTGATGACCTAGGTTTTGCATTGTCTAAGCGTCGCGTAACAGTATCTACTTCAGGTGTTGTATCTGGCCTTGACCAAATGACAGATAACATCGACGTAGCACTAGCTATTTCTCTACATGCGCCAAACGATGAACTTCGTAGCCAAATCATGCCGATCAACGACCGTTGGGATATCCAAGATTTCCTAGCATCTGTTCGTCGCTACATTGCTTCTTCAAACGCTAACCGCGGTAAAGTAACGGTAGAGTACGTTCTATTGGATCATGTGAATGACGATATGGACCACGCACGTGAACTTGCTGAGCTGATGAAAGACACGCCATGTAAGATTAACCTGATTCCATTTAACCCTTACCCAGGTTCACCATACAAGAAGCCAAGCAACTCTCGTATTGACCGCTTCCAAAAAACGCTAATGGAATACGACTACACAGTAACGGTTCGTAAAACGCGTGGTGATGATATTGATGCAGCATGTGGCCAGTTGGTTGGTGATGTTATCGATAGAACTAAGCGTACTAAAATGCTTAAAGCGGCATCAGAAGCTAACTTGGTTGCCGGTGGTGTGATTGAAGTAAAAGCGGTATAAAACGCGATTTGAATCTAAACAAGCCAGAAGTATTACTTCTGGCTTGTTGCGTTTTTGGGACTTCGTTTTTTATTTTTTGGACTTCTTGCCCACGCTTTCTTACATTTTTCGTCAATTTTTGGACAAAACCATGAGCTGACGGTAAATTTTGTTGAAAGTATTTTTGCCTTGTAATGGCATTAGCTTATGATTAACTAATCTTAAATTAATTTAAGTGCTCGCTTGTTACTGATCATCAATATGTCTATTTAGGTTGGCTACTTGATAAACTAGCTTCCTGAGAACGTCACTAATAATAAAATGTATGTCGTTCGTCTTTAAGGGTTGATGAGTTGGGTAACAGGACAAATTCCACATAAGTGGGTTGCTAGAATGAGCTTAAACGACAATAAAAAACGCTCTCGTCGACCTGCGATAATATTTTAGAAGTTCACTCTCTATGAACACAGAACACGACACACAAACGCAAGAACCAATCGCTCCAGCTCTAGAAGCGGGGACGCTACTGAAAAATCAACGAGAAGCTCTTGGTTTAACACAAAAGCAGATCTCGGATCGCCTAAAACTACGCATCTCTTTAATTCAACAGATTGAAGAAAACCAATTTGAGTCAGACCAAGTCGCAACCTTTATGCGTGGTTACATCCGTTCATACGCTAAATACGTCAATCTTGATGAAAAAGTGGTACTGAACGCGCTTCGCCACTCTGGTGATGCTCAACATGAAGATCAAGAAATGCTGAGTTTTTCTCGTAAGACAAAAACAGAAAAGCACAACAGCCGTATTATGCTGCTGACTTGGGGTATCTTTGCCGTTATCGTCGGTATTTCTTCACTGTGGTGGTGGCAGAATCAACAACAAGACACCTTATCTCAATCTTTGGCTAACACTGAAAGTTCAGAAGAGCTTGCGGTGGAGGAGTCACTGGACCCTGAGTTCGCTTCTTTAGAAGTGATTGAAGCTGAACAAAACGACGCTGCTGCTTCTGTGATTGAAGATACTGAAGGCCTTGCTGCAATCAGTGATGCGGCAGATACTTCAGCTGCACTTGACGCGACTGATGAACAACCAGTAGTCGACGCAAAACCAGCTGTTGAATTAGAAACCGTTGAAGCCACAACTGCTCCTGAAACAACGCCAACACCTGAAGTGGCAACCAAAGCGCTAACGATGCAGTTTACTGCAGACTGTTGGATTCAAGTTAAAGATGCGACCGGCAAAACTTTGTCAACTGGCATCAAAAAAGCGGGTCAGTCACTAAATCTATCAGGAACTGCGCCATATAAAGTGATTCTAGGTGCGCCAGAAGGCGTATCAATGACATTTGCAAGTGAACCTGTCGACCTTTCTGGGTATACTTCAGGCAAAGTAGCCAGAATAACCTTACCTTAGAGTTAATATGCAACACGAATCTCCTATTATTCGTCGCAAATCAACCCGTATTTATGTGGGTGATGTGCCGATCGGTGATGGTGCACCTATTGCTGTGCAATCCATGACCAACACAAGAACAACAGACGTAGCCGCAACCGTTGCTCAGATCCGAGCTTTGGAAAATGTAGGCGCTGATATCGTTCGCGTATCTGTACCGACTATGGATGCCGCTGAAGCATTTAAGCAAATCAAGCAGCAGGTTTCTGTTCCTTTGGTCGCTGACATTCACTTTGACTACCGTATCGCGCTGAAAGTGGCTGAGTACGGTGTAGACTGTTTGCGTATCAACCCAGGTAACATCGGTAACGAGAGCCGTATCCGCTCAGTTGTTGATTGTGCTCGTGATATGAATATTCCGATTCGTATTGGTGTTAACGGCGGTTCTCTTGAAAAAGAGATCCAAGAGAAATACACAGAGCCAACAGCAGAAGCGCTTGTTGAATCAGCAATGCGTCACGTAGATATCTTAGACCGTCTCAACTTTGATCAATTTAAAGTGAGCGTTAAAGCATCTGACGTATTCCTAGCTGTAGGTTCATACCGTTTGCTGGCGAAACAGATTGATCAACCGCTTCACCTTGGTATTACTGAAGCTGGTGGTGCACGAGCTGGTGCGGTTAAGTCTTCTGTAGGCTTAGGTATGCTTCTTTCTGAAGGTATTGGCGATACGCTACGTATCTCGCTAGCGGCAGACCCTGTTGAAGAGATCAAAGTTGGCTTCGATATTCTTAAATCTTTGCGTATTCGCTCGCGTGGTATCAACTTCATCGCGTGTCCAAGCTGTTCTCGTCAAGAGTTCGATGTTATTAACACCGTAAACGCGCTTGAAGAGCGTCTAGAAGACGTGATTACCCCAATGGATGTTTCTATCATCGGTTGTGTGGTGAACGGCCCAGGTGAAGCAGAAGTCTCTCATTTAGGTCTAGCGGGTAGTGCACGTAAGAGTGCCTTCTACGAAGATGGTAAGCGTCAGAAAGAGCGCTTTGACAACAACGACCTTGTTGATCAGCTTGAAGCTAAGATTCGAGCAAAAGCATCAGTGCTTGATAAAGCAAATCGCATTGATGTAGAAAACCTAGAAGATTAATAAACGCGATGAGGTGTGGTTGTCTATTCGCATCAACACCTGGTCGTGAAAAATTACGGAATAAATATTGTGGCTAAAAATATCCAAGCAATCCGAGGCATGAACGACTGCCTACCGACTCAATCACCACTGTGGCAGAAAGTAGAAAACGCAGTGAAGAACGTGGTGAGTGCACACGGTTACAACGAAGTGCGTATGCCTATCGTTGAAGAAACAAACCTATTTAGCCGCGCAGTGGGTGAAGAGACAGACGTTGTTTCAAAAGAGATGTACACCTTTGATGACCGTAACGGCGATAGCCTAACGCTACGTCCAGAAGGCACAGCGGGTTGTGTACGTTCATGCATCCAAAACAGCCTTATCAACCGTGATGAACAGCGCCTATGGTACATGGGTCCAATGTTCCGTCACGAGCGTCCTCAAAAAGGTCGCTACCGTCAATTCCACCAATGTGGTGTGGAAGTGTTTGGCCTAGACGGTCCAGACGTTGACGCAGAACTTATCATGATGACTGCGCGTCTATGGCGTGAGCTAGGCATCGACAAGCACGTTCGTCTAGAGCTGAACTCAATCGGTTCTACTGAAGATCGTGCAAACTACCGTACAGCACTTGTTGCTTTCCTTGAACAGCACATCGATGTGCTAGACGAAGATTGCAAACGTCGCATGCACACCAACCCACTTCGTGTACTAGATACTAAGAACCCAGACGTTCAAGCTATCTTAGGTGACGCACCTCGACTTTCTGAGTACTTAGGTGAAGAGTCGAAGCAACATTTTGCTGGTTTGTGTGAACTTCTTGATGCTGTTGGTATCGAATACCAAGTTAACGAGCGTCTAGTACGTGGTTTGGACTACTACAACCGCACAGTATTTGAGTGGATCACCGAAAGCCTAGGTGCTCAAGGTACCGTATGTGGCGGTGGTCGTTACGACGGCCTTGTTGAGCAACTTGGCGGTAAAGCAACACCAGCTGTTGGTTTCGCAATGGGCCTAGAGCGTCTAGTCCTAATGATGGAAACGCTAGAGCTAACAGAAGTTCGTCGCAGTGTTGATGTTTACATGGTTGCGGCTGGCGAAGGCACAATGATCGCGGGCATGCAATTAGCGAATCAATTACGTGATACCGTTGAAGGTGTACGTGTAATGAGCCACTTCGGTGGTGGTAGCTTCAAGAAGCAATTCAAACGTGCAGACAAAGTAGGTGCGGTTGTTGCACTGGTACTTGGCGAAAACGAAGTTGCTGATAATACAGTTGTGCTAAAAGATTTGGTTGGCGGCGAGCAAGAAACCGTGTCTCAAACGGAAGTTGCAGCAAAAGTAGCTGCGCTAATCTAATTAGCCTTAGAGCAAACGCTCATAACGAATACTAACGTCAGCACTATGCTGGCGTTTAAAGAATTAAAGAGGACAGGAAGTGGAACTTTACGATAGCGAAGAGCAGCAGGTTGAAGCCATTAAAGATTGGTGGAAAGAGAACGGTAAAGCCGTAATCTTCGGTGCGGTTATTGGTTTAGGTGGTCTATTCGGTTGGCGCTACTACCAAGACTCAGTAGTTGAGGCGCGTGAAGCTGCTTCAGAAAGCTACACGACAGTGATCTCTGCTTTAGATGCAAAAGGCGTTGATGCTCAATCTGATATTCAAGCTTTTATCGACGCAAACAAAGATGCTGAATACTCAGTACTTGCAGCGATGCAGCTAGCGAAAGTACAAGTACAAGCGGGTGAATTATCTGCAGCACTTGAACAGCTGGAGTGGGCAAAAGCGGCAACTAAGGATGCGGCACTTTCGCCACTACTGACTTACCGTGTTGCTCGTATTAAAGCTGAGCAAGGTGAATTCGATGCTGCTTTGTCAGATCTTGCTGCAGTAACGGACGAATCTTGGAAAGGCCGTGTGGCTGAACTACGTGGTGATATCTCACTTCGTAAAGGCGACACAGACGCAGCATACAGTGCTTACACAGAAGCACAGCAAGCTGTTGATGCGAGCCAAACGCTTCAAATCAAACTTGACGACCTAGCTAAATAAGGCGCTTTGAATGAAGAAGATGTTTCCAAAAGCGGCGTTGTGTGCGATTGCTCTTGGCCTATTAGCTGGCTGTGCGGGTGAAGAAGACACCGTAATCATGGCGCCAGTACCAACGGTAAACAGCGAGTTCACTCCTAAACAGGAATGGTCGACTTCGGTTGGTGATGGTGTTGGTCACTACTTTTCAAAACTGACGCCTGAGCTGGCTTACGACAAAGTGTTTGTTGCAAGCCGTGAAGGTCTGGTTAAAGCGCTGGATCCTGAAACGGGTAAAGAGCTGTGGAAAACAGACCTTGAGAAAGATGTACTGGCTCGTCTGTCTGGTGGCTTAACGGCAGCTTACGGCAAAGTGTTTGTTGGTTCTGAAAATGGCGAAGTAATCGCATTGGATGAATCGACAGGTGAAGAGCTGTGGCGTGTATCAGTAAACGGTGAGGTGCTTGCATCTCCTGCTACTGACAGCAATATGGTATTGGTTCACACTAGCCGTGGCATGATGCTCGCGTTAGACCAAGAGACTGGTGAACAGAAGTGGACAATTAGCACTGAAGTTCCAAGCCTAACACTACGCGGTGACAGTGCACCTGTTGCGGTTTCTGGTGGTGTATTCTGGGGTACGGCAAATGGTCGTCTAGCCGCTGCTATCGTTGACCGTGGTCAGCTGATTTGGCAACAGCCAGTTGGTACACCAAAGGGTGCAACGGAAATCGATCGCTTGGTTGACGTTGATGCCTCTCCAATCGTTCTTGGTGGTACTTTGTACACTGTTGGTATCAATGGTCAGTTGATTGCCATCGACCTGCGCTCTGGTAAGCCTGTTTGGAAGCGTAACTACTCGTCAGCGATTGATTTAGCAAGCGACGGTAGCCGTTTGTTCCTAGTAACCGATAAGGATCACGTGGCTGCAGTTGATGCACGTAGTGGTACAGAGCTGTGGAGCACACCATTGCTAGAAAACCGCTTACTGACAGCACCTGCTATCATTAACGGATACGTTGTGGTGGGTGATACAGAAGGTTATCTACACTGGTTAGATCGCTCAACAGGTGAGTTTGTTGCTCAGCAGTTGGTTGATGACAGCGGCTTTGCTGTAGCGCCAATTGAACTGCCTGAAGGCTACTTAGTGACGACTCGCAACGGCGATGTAAAGAAACTGACGATTAGCCAATAAAAGCGTGATATAATTCACAGTCGGCTCCTGGTTGGTAACAGCCAGGAGCCGTTTTGTTGTTAAAAATTAATAAACCATGTGGTTATAGGTAAGAGTTTAAACTTGCGAACAAGTGCTTACCTATAACTACATTAAGAGAAGAAATTGTAGAGGTTGTTATGGTACCTGTTGTTGCTCTAGTAGGGCGTCCGAACGTAGGTAAATCTACGTTGTTTAACCGATTGACTCGAACTCGTGATGCATTGGTTGCGGATTTCCCTGGCTTAACGCGTGACCGTAAATATGGCCATGCTCAACTTGGTGAGCATGAGTTTATTGTTATCGACACTGGTGGTATCGACGGTACCGAAGAAGGTGTTGAAACTAAAATGGCAGAGCAGTCATTAGCAGCGATCGACGAAGCTGATGTTGTGCTGTTCATGGTAGATGGCCGTGCTGGTCTAACACCATCTGACGTTGCTATCGCGAAGCACCTTCGTCAACTAGAAAAGCCTTCAATGCTTGTAGTAAACAAGGTTGATGGTATTGACCCTGATGCAGCAAGTGCTGACTTCTGGCAGCTAGGTGTAGAAGACATGTACCAAATCGCTGCAGCGCACGGTCGTGGCGTTACTGCACTGATTGATCTTGCTCTAAACCCATTTGCTGAAGCACTGAAAGCTGAGCAGGGTGAAATTAGCGATCTAACAGAATTTGAAGACGAAGAAGCAGAGCAGGTTGATTTCACTGAAGAAGAAGCGGAACAAGAGTTCAAGCGTCTGCAAGATCAACCAATCAAGCTTGCTATTATTGGTCGTCCAAACGTAGGTAAGTCAACGCTAACTAACCGTATCCTAGGTGAAGAGCGTGTGGTTGTTTACGATATGCCTGGTACTACTCGTGATTCTATCTACATCCCAATGAGCCGTGATGAGCGTGAATACGTTCTGATCGATACTGCGGGTGTACGTCGTCGTAAAAACATCAACGAAACCGTAGAAAAGTTCTCGGTTGTTAAAACGTTGAAAGCGGTTGAAGATGCGAACGTAGTTTTACTTGTGATTGATGCTCGTGAGAACATCTCAGATCAAGACTTGAGCTTACTAGGTTTTGCATTGAACGCTGGTCGTTCAATCGTGATCGCAGTAAACAAGTGGGATGGCCTAGATAACGACGTGAAAGAGCGCGTTAAGAAAGAACTAGACCGTCGTTTAGGTTTCGTTGATTTCGCACGTATTCACTTCATCTCGGCACTTCACGGTACTGGTGTTGGTCACTTGTTTGAATCGGTTCAAGAGGCTTACAAGTCAGCGACAACCCGTGTTGGTACGTCTGTCCTAACTCGTATCATGAAGATGGCGACTGATGATCACCAACCACCTATGGTTCGTGGCCGTCGTGTGAAATTGAAATACGCGCACGCGGGTGGTTATAACCCACCAATTATCGTTATCCACGGTAACCAAGTTCGTGACTTGCCAGATTCATACAAGCGATTCCTGATGAACTACTACCGTCGTTCACTAGAAATCATGGGTACGCCAATTCGTATTCAATTCCAGAACAGCGAAAACCCATTTGAAGCTAAGACGAACAAGCTAACTATCTCTCAAGAGCGCAAACGTAAGCGCATGATGAGCATGGTTAAAGGACGTAAATAGTCCTTTTGAATAGATTTGATACCCGAGCCTGTCTCGGGTATTTTTTTAGGCAAAATTTACGTTATCTGATAACCGACCTTGCGAGGAATTATCAGTAAGCGACCTAGACTAGATTCCAAAAGAAGAACGACATGACAACGAGCGACTTGATTACACCAGCAGCAATCACACCGACCATCACCCAATTCTGCCACCAGACTTGGCAGCTTGAGGCAAAAGTTCTGTATGTTGAAAGTGATGAGAGCAAAACCTACTTGATCACTGATGTGACTCCTTTTCATCCTGTTAGCCATATTTGGCCAGATCACCCAGCAGATAAAGGCATCGTTAACCTTGGTGGCGTGCAATATACCGTTGATGATTGCTTAGTTGGCGCGATAGAACAATCTACTGGCAAACTTTATCTAGCAGCAGATATTCCTGTTAAGCGTGATACAGAGGGTTGGGTGTTCGTGGTAGTCCACCAGCTACCTGTATCTGCTTCTACGATAAGTATTAACGAGCAGGTATCGTTGTCGGTTGATAAAGATTATCAAGCAAGCCTTAGCCGTGGCCATAGCGCTGGACATGTCGCTTTCTTAGCGTTGAATAAGGTCTTAGCTGACAATTATTGGCGTAAAGATGCAGACCGCAAAGATCCACTGGGTAGCTATGACTTTAACAGCTACGCTCAAGTAACCAGTTTTGTAACGCCAGAGCTGTGTAAAGACACTTATCGCTTGGGTAAAACCTTGAAGAAGCGCGGTCTTAATGTGGCAGACATGCTGGCGAACCTTGGGGTCATTGAAGCTGATGTTAACGAACTGGTATCTGTTTGGTTAGCACAACCAACAGCAGTGACGATGAGGTTAGAGGGCGAGGCGTTAACAGACTCTCGTTACTGGGAGTGGCAGCTTGATGAATATACTCAGGTCACTATTCCTTGTGGTGGCACACACATTGGAAATACCTCAGAGCTTGGTGCACTGTCCGTTAAGCTGACCCAGCTAGATGACCAAAACATTGAAATGCTGACGCATGTAATTCGATGATTTGAGTAATAGATCGAAATGACTTGTGCTGTTTATTCTGTTTTAAGTTGTTACTTTTAATATAATTAACTGTTTAAAATTGAAATGCAGCACATGTAACTTATGCTTTCGGTGTGTGGTGATATAAATATTCTTTTTGGGGTAGATCGCTGATCAAAATAGATAAAGCGAAAGATCAACCTATGATCTTCGATTGTGTGTCGTGGTAATTAAGTGTGTTATTATTAATCAATAACAAGCTTGCATAAGAACAGGCTGTACCCGATTAAATAATTGAAAGCTTTAGTGAATGGAACAACAATTTTTATTAGAAGGCCACCGAGCAGTCAATAGGTTGCTTCGGAAGCTTGCCCTTGGGATGGATCGCAAGGACTTAAACCGCAAGATCATAGAGCTCACAGAGCAGCTTTTTGGTCAGCGTATGGCTTCAATTTTACTGCTCAACGCTGAGTCTCAGACTTTGCACCTCGAATATGCTCCGAATTTGCCTGATTTCTATAATCAACAGATAGAGGGCGTTGGTATAGGTGTTGGAATTGGTTCGTGTGGTGAGGCTGCTGCGCTTAAAAAAGCAGTGATGGTCTCAGACATCAATACCCACCCTAACTGGGCACCTTTCTTGGCGTTAACAAACCAGGCTAACCTTCATGCCTGCTGGTCTGTGCCAATTCTTTCTTCAAACGGGAATGTACTTGGTACTTTCGCTATATACAGCCAATATGTTTCCGAACCACATGCATTCGAACTTGAGATTTTGGAGCTGCTCGCTTCTCTATATTCGGTAGCATTAGAAAAGTACGAGCTGGAAAACCAGCTTAACTTTTTCGCGAATCGTGATTCTCTTACCCACTGCTTGAATCGTCGTGCTTTGTTCAATGAAGCTGAAAAGGTCTTGGCCAAGCGCTGTTTTGCACAGAAGGTGATGGCGTGTCTGTTTGTCGATGTCGATAAATTCAAATCAATCAATGACACCTACGGTCATAGCTTTGGCGATGATGTGCTATTGGCGGTTGCTAGAGTGCTTGATGATGCTACGACAGCGTGTGCCAAGATAGGCCGTTATGGTGGTGATGAATTTGTGGTGTTCTCTTGTTTTGATGATAAAGATAGCGTTGTTAGCTTCTACCACGGTTTAGAGAAAACACTACAACAAGCGCTTTATATTAATGATGTGCAGTTCTCAGTGAGTGTTGGTCTTGCTTGTGAAAAAGATCCACAGGGGTTAGATCAGTTGATCGCACAAGCTGATAAGAACATGTACCAAATCAAACAAGCTAAATCCAAGCAGTAGTAGATTGTAAAAAGAGTCGTGAATTAGGAAATACTAATGAGTGAAAATATCTGCCCTAAGTGTCAGTCAGAGCTTGGTTGGGACGGACAATACCACTGTGAAAGTTGTCAGGCACATTTTACCAAAGTAGGGTTCTGCCCAGAGTGCAGCAGCCAGTTAGAAAAACTTCAAGCTTGTGGTGCCGCGAGCTATTTTTGCAACGGTGACTGTAACGAGCTTAAATCTAAGTCGAGAGTAAAATTCGAGTTTCAAGCTGCGGACTAGCTTGAAAGCGAGAAGGTTAAGTACCGCAATCCATACTATTTAATAGAGGCCCAATACCTATGTATTGGGCCTTTTTTGTGCCCACTCTGGGGTTATGTATCATCTTGGGTCATTCTTATTGTCACTGCACCAGTATGAAACATAGTTACATGGTTGCTATGCACGCTATTGGTGTGGTTTGTTTTAAAATTCATTTAATACAATCACTTATGTTTTTAATGGTTACTTATTGAGTTTGGCACTCTTCTTGTAACTCTGTAATTGAATAACAAAAATACAATTATGGAGTACTATCATGAACAAGGTGTTCAATTTATCGCTAGCTGCACTGTGTACAACACTTTCATTTTCTTCTGCATCAGTGTTTGCGGCTGACGAGACCATAAAGGTCGGCGTTCTACATTCACTATCTGGCACCATGGCGATCAGTGAAACCACACTGAAAGATACCGTGTTAATGCTCATCGAAGAGCAGAACAAAAAGGGCGGCTTGCTAGGTAAAAAGCTTGAGCCTGTAGTCGTTGACCCTGCATCAAACTGGCCGCTATTTGCAGAGAAGGCCCGCGAGCTGATCGAAAAAGAGAAAGTCGATGTGGTGTTCGGTGGTTGGACATCGGTATCACGTAAATCCATGCTGCCTGTCTTTGAAGAGCTCAATAGCATCCTTTTCTACCCAGTACAGTATGAAGGTGAAGAGTCGTCGAAAAACGTTTTCTACACTGGCGCAGCGCCAAACCAACAAGCAATTCCTGCTGTGGATTACTTGATGGAAGAGCTGGAAGTTGAGCGTTGGGTTCTAGCAGGCACGGATTACGTTTACCCACGCACCACCAACAAGATCCTTGAAGCCTACCTAAAAGATAAAGGTGTCGCAGAAGAAGACATCATGATCAACTACACGCCATTTGGTCACTCTGATTGGCAGTCTATTGTTTCAGATATCAAGAAGTTCGGTGAAGCGGGCAAGAAAACCGCTGTCGTTTCTACTGTGAACGGCGATGCGAACGTTCCATTCTATAAAGAACTGGGCGCACAAGGCATTTCATCTGAAGACATCCCAGTTATTGCATTCTCTGTTGGTGAAGAAGAACTGTCAGGTATGGATACCGAACCACTGGTTGGTCACCTTGCGGCTTGGAACTACTTCATGAGTGTTGATACTGAAGCCAATGAAGAGTTCGTTGAAACGTGGCAGTCATTCATCAAGAGTGAAAAGCGTGTCACCAACGACCCAATGGAAGCGCACTATGTTGGCTTCAATATGTGGGCGCAAGCGGTAACCAACGCGGGCACAACCGATCCTGAATCTGTGCAAGATGCCTTGATTGGCGTGTCTGTTCCTAACCTTTCGGGCGGCTACTCAACCATGCTGCCAAACCACCACATCACTAAACCAGTCCTGATCGGTGAAATCCAAGACGATGGTCAATTCGATATCGTTTGGGAAACCACAGGTCTCGTTGCGGGTGACGCTTGGTCGAGTTACCTACCTGAATCAGCGAAGCTGTTCTCTAGCTGGTCTAAGCCATTCTCATGTGGTGCGTTTAACGTCGAAACCAAGAAGTGTTCTGGCGGTAACTAGAGCGTTAATTTAGGAACATTGAGCCTCCTTGTTTGCGAAGAAAGCATCTGTGTAAGAGGTGTAGCAAACGGAAGGCTCATCGTTTCAACTAACAATAATTCTCCACATGTCCACTGAGCAAAAATAACAATATCTAGCTAGGTGGATTAAGGAAGCAGGGATGAAAAACGTATTGAACGTACTTAAGGCGCTATTGCTTATGGCAGTCAGTGCTCAGTTGGCTTTTGCTGGAATAACGGATGAAGCTAGCTTTACCAAGGCGCTAGTTGGTAAGAAAACATCGGATAAAGAATTAGCTATTGATTGGGTGATTGAGACGCAAACGGAAGATGTGTCGAAACCTATTCTGGATGGTTGGTTAAACGGAAACCTTTACTATTTTAGTGACAAACAGAGCGAGCAATACAAACAGCTCTACCTCATTCAAAGCATCAAAACAGCGACGTCAGCTCAGTCGGTATGGGATGATTCGACGCTGAATATCGAGAATGCGAGACAGTTTAAAAAGGTTCGCGTGAATAACAAACTTCGTGGGATCTTACGTGGTGAAATTGCCTCGATTGGCTTAAACAGTAGCAATCCAGATGTGCGTTATCAGGCGGTCTCTGATCTATTGGGAACCAAAGATGCCGATATCATTAACCGCCTGTCCGAGCTGAGAGCAAATGAGCCCGAGACTAAGGTCGCTGATCTCATGGACCTCTCACTCGCGATTTATACTTCTCTGGATAGCAGTGCTGCTACACAAGCTCGTGTGGCTTCAATTGAACGAGTTGGCGAGTTCAAACAATCCGTCGTGCTAAAGACGCTAAACCAACTGCTCAACAGCGAGCAAGATCCAAAAGTATTGGCCGCGGCAGAGCGTGCTCTTGATAGCTATCAACAGAGCCAAGCACTGTACTCGGGCGTTGAGACCGTATTCTTCGGCTTGAGTTTAGGTTCGGTATTAGTGCTGGCGGGTATTGGTTTGGCGATCACCTTTGGCGTAATGGGCGTGATTAACATGGCCCATGGCGAGCTGATCATGATTGGCGCGTACACCACCTATGTATTGCAGTTGTTGATGCCGAATCACATCGGTTTAGCGCTGATTCTCTCTATTCCGGCTGCATTTATTGTGTCTGGTCTGGTCGGCATTGCGATTGAGCGCAGTGTGATTCGTCACCTCTACGGTCGCCCATTGGAAACCTTGCTCGCGACCTTCGGTATCAGCTTAATCTTACAACAAGCTGTTCGCTCTATTTTCTCTCCATTGAATCGTTCAGTGAGCACACCTGAATGGATGTCTGGCGCACTGCAATTGAACCCAATGTTGTCTCTGACCTACAACCGTTTATATATCATCTTGTTCTGTGGTTTGGTGTTTATGGGCTTGTTGATGGTTCTTAAGAAAACGCCGCTAGGTTTACAGGTTCGTGCGGTTTCTCAAAACCGTGGTATGGCGCGTGCGATGGGGATTCGTTCTGAACGAGTTGATGCGATGACCTTCGGTTTAGGTTCTGGCGTTGCCGGTGTTGCGGGTGTGGCACTGTCTCAACTGACGAACGTTGGCCCGAATATGGGGCAGGCGTACATCATCGATTCTTTCATGGTGGTGGTGTTCGGCGGAGTCGGCAACTTGTGGGGAACACTCGTCGCAGGTCTGAGTCTTGGTTTGTTCAATAAGATCTTAGAGCCATGGGCTGGCGCAGTACTCGCCAAGATTTTAGTACTGGTTTTCATCATTCTATTTATTCAAAAACGCCCACGCGGATTGTTCCCGCAACGTGGTCGTGCGGCTGAAGGTTAAGGACAACATCATGCAGTCTAAATCATTTGTACTTTCGGCGATGCGTGGTGACAAAGGTGGGCAACTGACCATCCTTGCCATTCTTGCAGCCGTGATTCTTATCCCACTGGCTAACACCATGTTGCCAAGTGGGCATCCACTTCATGTTGAGACTTTTACTATCTCACTGATGGGCAAATACCTGAGCTACGCAATGTTGGCGTTGGCACTCGATCTTGTATGGGGCTATCTCGGAATACTGAGCCTAGGCCATGGCGCTTTCTTTGCACTTGGTGGTTATGCGATGGGCATGTACCTGATGCGTCAGATTGGTGACCGTGGGGTTTATGGTGATCCTATCCTGCCTGATTTCATGGTGTTCCTTGATTGGTCTGCGTTGCCGTGGTTTTGGCAGGGCTTTGATCAGTTCTGGTTCGCTTGTCTTATGGTGGTGTTGGTGCCGGGCGCATTGGCTTATTTGTTCGGTTATTTGGCTTTCCGCTCTCGCGTGTCTGGTGTTTATCTTTCGATCATGACTCAAGCATTAACTTACGCCTTGATGTTGGCGTTCTTCCGCAACGAGATGGGCTTTGGTGGCAATAACGGGCTTACGGACTTTAAAGACATCATCGGCCTGAGTTTACAGAGTGATGCGGTCAAGATTGGTCTGTTTGTCGCGACGGGTATCTCGCTCATTCTCAGTTACATCGTCTGTCGCATGGTAGTGACCAGTCGATTGGGGCGTGTGGCACTGGCGATTCGTGATACCGAGTCTCGCACTCGCTTTATGGGTTACGACGTCGATGGCATCAAGCTATGGGTATTTGTACTGTCTGCGGTTATCGCAGGTATTGCGGGTGCTTTATACGTTCCTCAAGTCGGCATCATCAACCCTGGAGAGTTTGCACCGCTTAACTCGATTGAGATTGTGGTTTGGGTTGCCTTGGGCGGTCGCGCCACTCTGTTTGGTGCCATCGTTGGTGCGCTGATCATCAACTACGCCAAGAGCTGGTTTACGGTCGAGTTCCCTGAGGTGTGGCTTTTCGCTCTCGGTGGTCTATTCGTTCTCTCGACCATGTACTTCCCACAGGGTGTGATTGGTTTTGTCAGTGAAAAGTGGCAACAGCTACGCAAAGCATCGAATTCACAAGACGCAGGACAAGAGCAGGATGATCAGCATGAATCTAAGGAGGTGATCGCATGACTAAATTCAACAGCGTGAAGGAATCGGTTCAGGCGTTCACTCGTCGAGATGAAGTCTTCGATTACCTCAAGCCCGATATTCATCCCGCGATCGATACCCGTCATAACGTGCTGCTGTATGTAGAAGGGGTGAATAAGAACTTCGATGGCTTCCAAGCGATTAACGACCTCAATCTCTACATCAAAGAGGGCGAACTGCGCTGCATCATCGGCCCTAATGGCGCAGGTAAAACCACCATGATGGACATCATCACCGGGAAAACTAAGCCAGATACCGGAGAGGTGTGGTTAGGTTCGAACATCAATCTACTCAAGATGAACGAAGCTGAAATTGCTAATGCAGGTGTTGGGCGTAAGTTCCAAAAGCCGACCGTGATTGAATGTTTAACCGTGTGGCAGAACCTTGAGTTGGCGATGGCGGGCGATCGCTCTGTGTGGGCAACTTTCACCGCCGTGATGTCTGGTGAGCAGAAAGACAAACTCACCTCGGTACTAGAGCTTATTCACCTCAAAGACGAAGCGGCAAACTTAGCGGGCAATCTGTCTCACGGACAAAAGCAGTGGTTAGAGATCGGTATGTTGCTGATGCAAAACCCTAAGCTGTTGCTGGTGGATGAACCCGTTGCAGGTATGACTCACCAAGAGATGGACCGCACCTCTGAACTTCTTAACTCGCTGGCAGGTAAGCACTCGGTGGTTGTAGTTGAACACGATATGGATTTCGTTCGTTCGATTGCTAGTCACGTCACCGTGCTTCATCAAGGTCACGTGTTGGCAGAAGGCACAATGGATCAAGTGCAGGCTCACCCTGAAGTTAAACAAGTTTATCTCGGAGAATAGGATGTTAGAGGTTAAATCAGTTAATCAATATTACGGTGAGAGCCACACGTTATGGGATTTGGATATGCAGATCCCAGAAGGAAAATGCACGGTGTTAATGGGGCGCAACGGTGTCGGTAAAACCACCTTGCTGCAATGCATTATGGGGTTGGTGAAGGTTGAAAGCGGTGACATTTCTTTATCGGGTGAGTCACTTTTGAAAACCGATGCCGAGGACCGCCCACGCCAAGGGATCGGCTATGTACCACAAGGTCGCCAGATCTTCCCAATGCTCACTGTTCAAGAAAATCTAGAGGTCGGTTTACCGATTCGTAAAAAGGGTGACCGCAAGATCCCTGAATTCATCTTCGATATTTTCCCAGTGTTAAAAGAGATGCTGCATCGTCGCGGTGGTGATTTATCGGGTGGCCAGCAACAACAGCTAGCGATTGGGCGTGCGCTGGTGGTTAATCCAAAGCTATTGATCTTGGATGAGCCGACGGAGGGTATTCAACCCAATATTGTGCAAGAGATTGGCGACATCATTCGCATGCTTAACGAGAAAATGGGGCTCACGGTTCTGTTGGTTGAACAGAAGCTGCCGTTTGCAAGAAAGGTCGGTGACCGTTTTTGTATTCTCGACCGTGGACGCCAAGTGGCAGAAGGTGAAATGACAGGGCTCGATGAGTCCTTGATAAAGGAGTACCTAACCGTATGAATTCTGTCTTTTCTCCGAATGAAGTAAGCAAGGCTTCTTTAGTAGAAGCACTGTCTCTGAATGAGACCATCGAACAAGATATTCGTGATGGTTGGCAAGCGAGTTTAAACCTCACTTTTGTCGATCGCGGTGATAAAACCGTATTAAAGAATCGTCAGCAGTCTGGTCCGCTTGCGGTGCAACGCCCCCTGTATCCTGATGGGGAAACGTGTCACACCTACTTACTCCATCCCCCCGGCGGAGTGGTAGGTGGTGACACTCTCAATATTAACGTGAATCTTGAGCACGGTGCTCACGCGTTGATTACTACACCTGGTGCGACCAAGTTCTATCGTTCCAACAACAAGTACGCCAAGCAGAAGCAAACCTTACGTGTGGAGAAAGGGGCTCGCTTGGAGTGGATGCCGCAAGAGAACATTTTTTTTCCGAATGCACATGTTCGACTCGATACTGAAATACGCCTAGAAAAGGGTGCACAGTTTTGGGGTTGGGAGATGCACTGTTTTGGACGGCCTGCACAGAATGAGGGATTCGAGCATGGTCACCTTGTCGGGAAAACGGAAATCTATCTTGATAATCAACGGCTTCTTACGGAAGGATTTAATTTTCACGGTGGTGATAAGTTGATGATAAATATGGGGTTACTTGACTATTCTATGATGGGAACCTTTTATCTCACCTCAAATGAGAAGCAAGATTTAGAGTTGGTACAGAGCTTGCTCTTATCTATTACACAGCAAGCTTCACAGCAATCAGACTCATCGAAAATGTCGAGTGACCCCACATTAATATTGGGCGCGACACAAATAGAAGGATTGATTGTGGTGCGAGCCTTGGGTAATTGGAGTGAAGATATTCTCCAGGCCTTTGGTCAGATATGGCAAGCAACTCGCTCTCATTTGTATGGTACGACTCCTGATTTACCAAGGATTTGGGCGACTTAGCGATTAGCCCTATTTGTACCGAGGGTGACTTCCGGCCCTCGGTACATTTTTTCAAGCTTGCTGTGACTGAATCCCACTTACTGCTCATGCGTTTCTGAGCAATAAGAAAACAACACTAACAGCGGGCGGCTAAATGGAATTAACACCAAGAGAAAAAGATAAGCTACTTATCTTCTGCGCAGGAATGCTGGCACAGCAGCGCAAACAAAAAGGCTTAAAACTCAACTACCCCGAATCTATTGCACTGATCAGCAGTGCCATTCTAGAAGGTGCCCGTGAGGGAAAAACCGTTTCGGAACTGATGGATTTTGGACGCACACTGCTTACCGTCGATGACGTTATGGAGGGGATCCCTTCCATGATCCCAGATGTACAAGTCGAAGCGACTTTCCCCGATGGCACCAAATTGGTGACCGTTCATGAACCTATCGTTTAGGGAGAAGTAGTATGGCTGGTTCAACCAAACAATATTCAGGCTTAGTTCCCGGGCAAGTCGAAACCGCTCCGGGCAACATTACTTTAAATGAAGGTCGAGACACGACGTCGGTTAAGGTGCAAAACATTGGCGACCGTCCTGTGCAAATTGGCTCTCATTACCATTTCTATGAAGCAAACCCTTCTTTGATATTTGACCGAGAAGCCACTAAAGGGTTTCGACTCAATATCCCGGCAGGTACTGCCACCCGTTTTGAACCGGGTCAGTCACGTAGCGTCGAGTTAGTGCGTTACGCAGGTAAGTTAGAGATTTATGGCTTCCAAGGAAAGGTGATGGGCAAGCTCTAAGCGCTCTTATAGAAAGAATTAAAACAACAAAGGATTGATCATGGCGACGATATCCAAACAGGCTTATGCCGAAATGTTTGGGCCTACAGTTGGTGACCGAGTGCGTCTTGCAGATACCGATTTATGGCTAGAAGTTGAAAAGGATTACACCGTATACGGTGATGAAGTGAAGTTTGGCGGCGGTAAAGTGATTCGCGATGGGCAAGGGCAAAGCCAGCGTCCAAGTGCCGAAACGCCAGACTTGGTGATCACCAACGCGATTGTATTGGACTACTGGGGCATTGTAAAAGCCGATGTCGCCATCAAAGATGGCCGAGTTCAAGCATTAGGCAAAGCAGGCAACCCAGATGTTCAGCCGGGCGTCGATATAGTCATTGGTCCGGGCACGGAAATTTTGGCAGGTGAAGGTTCGATCCTGACGGCTGGCGGTATCGATTCACACATTCACTTTATCTGCCCACAACAGATTGAAGAGGCGCTGGCGTCGGGTGTGACTACCATGATAGGTGGTGGTACTGGGCCAAACACAGGCACCAATGCGACGACCTGTACACCGGGTCCGTGGAACATGCACCGTATGTTGGAGTCACTCGACCAATTCCCCATGAACTTTGGTTTACTCGGCAAGGGCAATGCGAGCCAACCTGAAGCATTGCGTGAACAAGTCGCAGCAGGTGCTGTGGGTTTGAAGTTGCACGAAGACTGGGGAACAACACCCGCATCAATCGATACTTGCTTAAGTGTTGCCGATGAGATGGACGTACAAGTGGCGATTCACACAGACACCTTGAACGAGTCTGGCTTTGTTGAATCGACCCTTGGTGCCATCGGTGATCGCGTAATTCATACCTATCACACCGAAGGGGCGGGTGGTGGTCATGCTCCCGATATTATCCGCGCTGCAGGTGAGCCGAACGTTCTGCCTTCTTCTACCAACCCGACACGACCTTACACGGTCAATACAGTTGATGAGCACTTGGATATGTTGATGGTGTGTCACCACCTTTCTCCATCGATTGCTGAAGATGTCGCGTTTGCTGAATCGCGTATCCGCCGTGAAACCATTGCTGCCGAAGACATTCTTCATGATCTTGGCGCGTTTTCGATGATCGCCTCTGACTCGCAAGCAATGGGGCGCGTAGGCGAGGTGGTGACTCGAACTTGGCAAACCGCACACAAGATGAAAGTGCAGCGTGGCAGCCTAAAAGAAGATTCCGACTACAGCGATAACTTCCGCCTAAGACGTTATGTCGCTAAGTACACCATCAACCCAGCGATTACGCACGGTATGGCGCATGAAATCGGTTCGATTGAAGAAGGAAAACTGGCAGATTTAGTGCTTTGGAAACCAGCTTTTTTTGGGGTGAAACCAAGTGTGATTCTGAAAGGCGGCATGATCGCGATGGCACCGATGGGCGACCCTAATGCCTCTATTCCAACACCTCAGCCCGTTCACTACCGTTCTATGTTTGGTAGCTATGGCAAGGCGTGTCAGAACACATCGATGCTATTTGTTTCCAAAGAAGCCAAGGCACAGAACATCGATAAGCAGTTGGGACTAAAGAGCCTGATTGGTGTTGTGAGCAACTGCCGAAACATCAGCAAGGCTGACATGAAGCTGAACGACTGGATGCCGAAGATTGAGGTTGATTCTCAGACGTATCAAGTACGCGCTGATGGTGAACTGCTGACGTGTGAGCCGGCTGAAGAACTGCCAATGGCACAGCGGTATTTTCTATTCTAAGCCTTTGACTAAAGAATCTTATTTTAGTGACCCTATTTTGAACGTTATAAATCTCACAAGGAGATTGAGGTAATAGCATGATTGAACTTACTCAAATTCAAGCCGAGTTGAACACGGCTCCAGATGGCTTTCTAAGCCTACCGATCGATAGCCGCATCAAAAGCCGTCTTAAGGTGACATTGGATGATGGCCGTGATGCAGGGTTGTTTCTACCACGCGGTCATATTTTGCGTGGCGGGGAACAATTAACTAGTGAGTGTGGTTTAACGGTTGAAGTGAAAGCGGCGCCGGAAACCGTGTCGACTGTTTACTGTGAAGACTCGCATCTGTTAACTCGTGTTGCTTACCACCTTGGTAACCGACATGTGCCACTGCAAGTGGAAGCGGGCTGGGTGCGTTATCAACACGACCATGTTTTGGACGAAATGGTTGAAGGTTTGGGTGCAACAGTGACTACTGAAAAGCAACCCTTTGAACCTGAAGGTGGCGCTTATGGTGGTCGCTCTGGCGGTCATCACCACCATCACTAATCGAGTCATTTGAGACACATTAATTTATAAACACAACAACGATAAGAATAACGCAAGGATTACGCGATGAACTTTAAAACAGCAGCAGGCTTAACAACATTCACAATCGCTTCGCTAACAACACCAACATTGGCTTTCGCTCACCCAGGGCATGATCACGGTTCTCACTCATTTTTATCTGGCTTAACACACCCAGTAACTGGCGTTGACCATCTTATTATGCTGGTGGCATTTGGTATGTTGATTGGCGCGCTCTCTTATTCAAATAAGGTTAAATCCGCTTTAGTCGGTGGTGGTCTTGTCTCTCTTATGGTGGGTTTATTAGTCGGTAAAGCGTTGGGCTTCTCTGTGGTTGTCGAGCCAGCAATCATCGCTTCTTTGTTCGCGGTAAGCCTGTGCTTGTGGCATGTATTCTCTCCGTCAACAACCAAGGTTAACAGCGTACTGGCGGTTTCAATCGGCTTCCTATTCTTCCACGGTTATGCACACGGCGTTGAAGCAGCATCTGGCCTCGCACAGTTTACTGCGGGTATGGGTATCACGGCATTTAGTCTGATTGTTGCTGGCTACTTCGCGGGTAAAGCATTGTATTCAAAATGGGCTTCAGTGGGTGTTGCTTCATTGAGCGCGCTGTTTTTGATGGCGGCTTAAATTGCTCAAAAGGAGATAAGCATGCAAGCAACAGCGAATGTCGCGAGCTATCGCCTATTTCAATTGATCAGTCCGTCGCTGCCGATCGGTGGTTTCACCTACTCTCAAGGTTTAGAACTAGCGATCGAAGCTGGGTGGGTGACCGACCGTAGCAGCATGGAGCAGTGGCTAAATACCATCGTCAGCTCCAGTGTTGCGACTTTGGAACTGCCGATCTTAGAGCGCCTTTATCATGCTCTAGAAAAAGGTGAACTCGATGAGATTGAGCATTGGTGTAATTACTTGTACTCAAGTCGTGAAACCAGTGAATTACGAGCAGAAGAAAAGCAGCGTGGGCTGGCGCTAAACACCTTGCTAAAGCGATTAGATATCGATATTTCGGAAGTGGAGTCGATTGATAGCCACCCAAACCAGCTATTAGGAATGTGTATCGCAGCTCAACACTGGAACATTGATTTGGAAAGCCTCAAGCAGGGCTATCTATGGAGCTGGCTTGAAAATATCGTTACTGCAGGCGTCAAGTTGGTGCCTTTAGGGCAGACCGATGGGCAGTTAGCACTGATTAATATCACCAATACCTTTCCTGACGTGATTGAAAAAGCACGCGCGATGGAAGACTGGATGGTGGGCAGCTTCTCGCCATCAATGGCACTAGCGAGCTCGCTGCATGAAACACAATACACACGACTATTTCGTTCATAACGCAACGAGATAGTAAAAAGAATATAAGGAACAAGACTATGGAAAGTTATAAGCAACCGCTTCGAATTGGTATCGGTGGCCCGGTAGGCTCAGGCAAAACCGCACTGCTTGAGGTGCTGTGTAAAGCAATTCGCGACAAGCTCAATATTGCGGTCGTGACCAATGACATCTACACCCAAGAAGATGCAAAGATCCTCACCCGTGCTGAAGCTTTAGAACCTGATCGTATTATCGGTGTTGAAACGGGCGGTTGCCCACACACCGCGATTCGTGAAGATGCGTCGATGAACCTTGCAGCCGTTGAGGAACTGGCTAAGTTGCACAAAAATCTTGATGTGGTGTTTGTTGAGAGTGGCGGCGATAACCTGAGTGCGACGTTCAGCCCAGAGCTTGCCGACCTGACTATCTATGTTATCGATGTGGCGGAAGGGGAGAAGATCCCACGTAAAGGCGGCCCAGGTATTACACGTTCGGATCTGTTGGTGATTAACAAGATTGATTTGGCACCTTATGTTGGCGCGTCGCTAGAAGTGATGGAGCAAGACACGCAACGTATGCGTCCAACCAAGCCGTTTGTGTTTACCAACCTCAAAGAGAGCAAAGGGCTAGACACCATCATCGATTTTATCGTGACCGAAGGTATGCTCACTCTTAAAGAGCCAGAGAAGACAAGCTAGTCATTCGCAGCTCCTGATTATTTCCCCCATAAGTAAAAGCCCTATCAAATCTGATAGGGCTTTCTAATATAGTGCGGTTTTGCGGTTTTGCGGTTTTGCGGCTTACGCTTTTGCTGTTTTCTGGGTCACTTGCGATTCAATCACGCCATCTTCCACCTGAGTGGTGATCACTTCACCGACTTCGACATCGTTAATCGATGACACAGTCTTGCTCGAAGCTGAATGAGTAATGCTGTAACCACGCTTTAGGGTTGCCAGTGGACTAACGGTCTCTAACTTCTCGGCAGCCATCGCTAGCTGGTGGCGAGTGGTGAGCAGTGTCTTATCCATCGCATCTAATAGCTTTTGCTCTGAACGTTGCAGATGCAGTTTTTGTTCACCCAAGCGCTTAACAGGCGAGTTCAACTGAAGCTGATGCTGCTTACGTTCGACACGCTGTGCATGCTGTTTTAGGTATTGAGCCATACCGCGACGCAGACGCATATCTAGATCATCAAGTTGCTGGCTTTGCTTTTGCAGTTGGTAGCTTGGATGTTGTCTTTCTAAGCGGTGTTTCAATGCTTGAGTCGATTGCGCTTGCTTGATTAACACATGGCGAATCGCACTGACTAAGCGAGCTCGTTTAGAGGCAAAAGCTTGCTCTTTATGACTGTTGTCACGGCTAACCAATTCAGCCGCAGCTGATGGAGTAGGGGCGCGCATATCGGCAACGAAATCAGCGATAGTAACATCCACTTCGTGACCAACGGCGCTGATGATCGGGATTTGGCTTGCGGCAATAGTGCGAGCAACGATCTCGTTGTTGAAGCACCATAGGTCTTCCAGTGAGCCGCCACCACGGCCGACGATTAACACATCACACTCATTACGCTCATTGGCACGTCCAATCGCCTGAGCAATCTGAATCGCCGCCTCTTCGCCTTGAACCATGGTTGGGTACACCACCACAGGTAACGAAGGATCACGGCGCTTAAGTACGTCCAAGATATCGTAGAGAGCTGCACCGGTTTTAGAGGTGACAACACCAACGCGCTTTGGATGCTCAGGAAGAGCTTGCTTACTCGATTGAGCGAACAGCCCTTCAGCGGCAAGGTTCATCTTCAGCTTTTCAAATTCTTGCTGAAGTTTACCGTCACCTTCTGGCTGCATACTTTCGATGATAAGTTGATAGTCACCGCGTGGCTCATAGAGAGACAGGCGAGCTTTGACTAATACTTGATTGCCGTTCTGAGGCTTAAAGGTGACTCGGCGGTTATTGCCACGAAACATGGCGCACTTAACTTGAGCGCGAGAATCTTTAAGGGTGAGGTACCAGTGACCAGAGACAGGTGCAGAGAAGTTTGAGATTTCACCAACGAGCCACACTATTCCCATTTCGTTTTCTAATAGGAGACGAACCTCTGAGTTGAGGCGAGAAACAGTAAAGATGTTTGGATTAGTCATAGAAGCACTATCTTTCCTTGCAGGAAGGTCTTTCTTGTAATCTCACAGGGCGTGAGTATGGAAGATAGCGGCAATATAATACATATCAAGGGGGTAAATGCAAATTAAAAATACAAAAATGTGTAGCCAAGCGATTTCCCCGTGCGTATAATCCCTCCGCAATATCTAATCCAAAGCACTTCATTATGCGAAACGATGAAGTCGGATTTTTCTTTCTACTCCTCAATTGTGAGATATTGCAAATGCTAAGAATTGCCAAAGAAGCGCTGACATTCGATGACGTACTACTCGTGCCAGCTCACTCCACTGTTCTCCCAAACACAGCTGATCTTCGCACTCAGTTGACTAAAAACATTTCACTGAACATCCCTATGATTTCTGCGTCGATGGATACCGTGACGGAAGCTCGTCTGGCTATCGCACTCGCGCAAGAAGGTGGCATTGGCTTTATCCACAAGAACATGTCTATCGAGCAACAAGCTGAAATGGTTCGCCAGGTTAAAATTTACGAAGCAGGTGTGGTTTCTCATCCTGTAACTGTAAGCCCTGACGCAACGATTGCTGACGTTGTTGCCCTGACTGAGAAGCACGGTTTTGCTGGCTTCCCTGTAGTGACTGAAACAAACGAACTGGTTGGTATCATTACTGGCCGTGACGTTCGCTTTGTAACAGACCTTTCTAAGAAAGTTGACGTAGTAATGACGCCTAAGTCGCGTCTAGCTTCTGTTAAAGAAGGTGCAACTCGCGAAGAAGTTCAAGAGAAAATGCACGAAGCACGTGTTGAAAAAGTACTTGTTGTAAATGATGACTTCCAACTAACAGGAATGATCACTGCAAAAGATTTCCACAAAGCAGAACGTAAACCAAACGCTTGTAAAGATGAGCGCGGCAGCCTACGTGTAGGTGCAGCTGTTGGTGCTGGTGCTGGTAACGAAGAGCGTGTTGCTGCTCTTGTTGAAGCTGGCGTAGACGTTCTACTTATCGACTCTTCACACGGTCACTCTGAAGGCGTACTTAACCGTATCCGTGAAACTCGCGCTGCATACCCAGATCTACAAATCATTGGTGGTAACGTAGCAACTGGCGCTGGCGCTCGTGCTCTAATCGAAGCGGGTGTAAGTGCAGTTAAAGTTGGTATCGGCCCTGGTTCTATCTGTACAACTCGTATCGTTACTGGTGTTGGTGTTCCTCAAGTAACAGCAATCGCAGACGCAGCGGAAGTTGCAAACGAATACGGTATTCCAGTAATCGCAGATGGCGGTATCCGTTTCTCTGGTGATATCTGTAAAGCTATCGTTGCTGGGGCATCTTGTGTGATGGTTGGTTCAATGTTCGCGGGTACTGAAGAAGCACCAGGTGAGGTTATCCTTTACAACGGTCGTTCTTACAAGTCTTACCGTGGTATGGGTTCTCTTGGCGCTATGTCTCAAGGTTCTTCTGACCGTTATTTCCAATCTGACAACGCTGCAGACAAGCTTGTTCCAGAAGGTATTGAAGGTCGTATCGCATACAAAGGTCGTCTAAAAGAGATCGTTCACCAACAAATGGGTGGTCTACGCTCAAGCATGGGCCTAACAGGTTCTGCGACGATTGAAGACATGCGTACTAAAGCTGAATTTGTTCGTATCTCTGGTGCGGGCATGAAAGAATCTCACGTACACGATGTTCAAATCACTAAAGAAGCACCTAACTACCGTTTAGGTTAATAATACGTCCAAACGTTTGAATAATGTGCTGATTATGTCGGCACATTATTTTATCTAAAGCCTGTTTTGTTTAGAGAGTGATTCTCACAAAACATCGGCTTACAGATATCCAACGAAAACGTTTGCTTTATTTCTTGAAGAGTTAATCAGAGGTGAGTAAACTCGCCTCCGTTTGATCACATAGCCAATAAGACTGCTTAAAATGACTAAAAATATTCATGACCAACGTATTCTAATTCTAGACTTCGGTTCTCAATACACACAGCTAGTTGCTCGTCGTATTCGTGAGATCGGTGTTTACTGTGAACTTTGGAGCTGGGACGTAGACGAAGCGGATATTCGTGAATTCAATCCAGACGGTATCATCCTATCTGGTGGCCCTGAAAGTGTAACGGAAGAGAACTCTCCACGTGCACCTCAGTACGTGTTTGATTCAGGTGTTCCTGTATTTGGTATCTGCTACGGCATGCAAACTATGGCTGAGCAACTTGGCGGTAAAGTAGCAACGTCTACTGAGCGCGAGTTCGGCTACGCAGCGGTACAAGTAACTGGCGAATCAGCACTTTTCGCTGACCTTGAGTCTACTCAAGATGTTTGGATGAGCCACGGTGACAAAGTGGTTGAGATCCCAGCAGATTTCACAAAGATCGCTGAAACAGACACTTGCCCATACGCAGCAATGGCAAACGAAGAGAAGAAATACTTCGGTGTTCAATTCCACCCAGAAGTAACGCACACTAAGAACGGCCTAAAAATGCTTGAGAACTTCGTTCTTAATGTTTGTGGTTGTGAAGGTCTGTGGACTTCAGCTTCAATCATTGAAGATGCAGTTGCACGTATTAAAGAGCAAGTAGGTGACGACGAAGTTATCCTTGGTCTTTCTGGTGGTGTTGATTCATCAGTAGTTGCAATGCTTGCTCACCGTGCAATCGGTGACAAACTAACGTGTGTATTCGTAGATAACGGCTTACTTCGTCTGAACGAAGCTGAGCAAGTTATGGAGATGTTTGGTAACAAGTTTGGCCTAAACATCATCAAAGTAGACGCTGAAGATCGTTTCCTAGAAGCGCTTAAAGGTGAAGCTGAACCAGAAGCTAAGCGTAAGATCATCGGTCACGTATTCGTAGATATCTTCGATGAAGAGTCTAAGAAACTGACAAATGCTAAGTGGCTTGCTCAAGGTACTATCTACCCAGACGTAATCGAGTCTGCAGCATCTAAGACGGGTAAAGCACACGTAATCAAATCTCACCACAACGTTGGTGGTCTTCCTGATGATATGGAAATGGGTCTTGTTGAGCCTCTACGTGAGCTGTTTAAAGATGAAGTACGTAAGATCGGTCTAGAGTTAGGTCTTCCATACAACATGCTTTACCGCCACCCATTCCCGGGTCCAGGTCTAGGTGTTCGTGTTCTTGGCGAAATCAAGAAAGAGTACTGTGATCTACTGCGTCGTGCTGATGCTATCTTCATTGAAGAGCTTCACGCTGCTGACCTATACCACAAAGTATCTCAAGCATTCACGGTATTCCTACCAGTACGTTCAGTTGGTGTAATGGGTGATGGCCGTAAGTACGATTGGGTTGTCTCTCTACGTGCTGTAGAAACGATCGACTTCATGACTGCTCACTGGGCACACCTACCATACGACTTCCTAGGTAAGGTATCTAACCGTATTATCAACGAAGTTGATGGCATTTCACGTGTTGTTTACGACATCTCTGGTAAGCCACCAGCAACAATCGAGTGGGAATAATCTCCTAGAGATTTAGCTTACGTTGATTGAAATCTTAAAAGCCTCGAACTCAGTTCGGGGCTTTTTTCTTTTCGATTCATTATCTTGATTCATTGCATTAAAGGCTGATGAGCAATACCCAGAAAGCAAATGAACAATGCCTAGAAACCGAATCAGTTGGAAACTAGATATCAGCTCAAGAAAGTATGAGACGTGTTGTTACGTTTAACTATACATAAAACTATCACTCGCACTTTTTATAAATTCATACCGCAACAGCTAGGCTATTTCCCACGTGGCACATACTCTTTGATGGACTTATTAAGGACAGATAAGAGAATCCATCATGTTAAAAATCAAATATTTGGCGACAGTACTGGGCTGCACCTTAGCAGCACAAAGTCATGCGTCTTTGAACATTCAACCTGATCCGCAAAACCCGAATGGTTACCTTGTTGAAAAATCGGCATTACAAGCTGCTGAACAAGCAAAAACCTCGGACCCTATGTATGCGATCTGGTCACAGGCTCTACAAACTCGTTCGAACACCATCGTTGAAGCGATTGAACCCGGTTTATCTTCCAACCCTGAGAACGTAAAGCGAGTAGAGCGCGTATTCCCTCAATCTGAATGGGACTTCCTTACTCAGATGGCAGCCCCTGAATACACTTACACTCGCTTTCTACGTGCGATTGGTAAATTCCCTGCGTTCTGTGGAGAGTACACTGATGGCCGCGACTCTGATGCCATCTGTAAGAAATCCATCATCACAGCCTTTGCTCATTTCTCTCAAGAGACGGGCGGCCACATCGCGATAGATAATACTTCTGATAACCCGTTGGGTTTAGAAGAGTGGCAGCAAGCGTTAGTCCATGTTCGTGAAATGGGTTGGTCTGAAGGGCAAGAAGGTTACACCACAGGCTGTGGTCAGAATGATTGGCAAAATGCACGCTGGCCATGTGCGGCAGGGCAGGGTTATTTCGGTCGTGGTGCAAAACAGCTTTCTTACCACTTTAACTACGGCGCTTTCTCTGAAGTAATGTTCGATGGTGATGCAACGGTTCTGCTGAATAATCCGGGCCTAGTTGCAGATTCTTGGTTGAACTTGGCTTCGGCTATTTGGTTCTTCTTAACGCCACAAGCACCGAAGCCAGCGATGCTGCATGTTATCGATCGTACTTGGACACCATCTCAACGTGAACTGGATGCGGGCATTGGTTATGGCTTTGGTACCACCATCAACGTAATCAACGGTGGTATTGAGTGTGGTGAACAGAATAAAGACAAAGGCCAACCGGTTAACCGCATTCGTTACTGGGAAGGGCTAGCGGCGCACTATGAAATTCCTGTAGAGGCAGACGAAAAGAATACCTGTTGGCAGCAAACGCCATACGGAAGCTTGAACCTCAACGGCGCAACAGATGTGCTGTACACCAACTGGGATGGCAACTGGAAATACTACGCAGATCGTCCAGAAGGTTACTCATTTGAGTGTGAGTTAGTCGGCTTCCAAACTGCATACTCTGCATTAGTACCGGGCGATTACGAGAAGTGTGTGACTAACTTCTATGGATCTCATGCAAGTTGGCCTGAAGTGAAGGTGGTCGATAAGCTTGATCCGGTAGACCCAGGAACCGATCCAGGTGGCAACGGCTGGAGTGCGACTAAGGTTTACAACGCTGGTGATCAAGTGACTCACAATGGCGCAACTTATGAAGCGAAATGGTGGACACAAGGGGATGACCCTGCCAATGGTGGCCCTTGGAAACTAGTAGCAGGTGAGCCAACACCACCAGTTGTGACAGATCCAACGCCTGTTGATCCTGCTCCTGTCGATCCAGAACCAGTAGACCCAACACCCGTTGAACCGCCTGTGACAGAGCCACCAGTGGTTGTCGATCCATCTGAATTTATAACGTGGCAAGCAGGTGTTAGCCAAGTGAGTAATGGCGATAAAGTGACGCATAACGGTAAGTGCTTCGTGGCTAAAAACGGCCCTGGCGTCTGGGAAAGCCCAGTTCAATCGAATTGGTTCTGGGATGAAATCAGCTGTAATTAATCGTTCAGCCAATTGAGTACCTTAACTGATTAATCAAAGCCGAAAGTGATTGCTTTCGGCTTTTGCGTTTCTGCTCTGCGTTCCTCGATCATCTAACGCAAAACTCCCTAGCTGAATGCTAATTTTCCATTTAGAGAATAAAGTCCTGTACAAATGCTATTTGTGAATTTATATTCACTTTTAAATTATACTTATTCTTTATTTTAGGTTTAAGGTTTACCTATGGAACAGACAGATATCACGTCACTCATCCCCATTGTGATTACTTTGGTGTTGTCGTTGGCGACAAGGAATGTAGTGATTGGCCTTTTTGCTGGCGTACTCAGTGGCGTTGCTATGCTTACCGGAATGTTTAGTGAACTAAACCCTCTTGATACCTTTGGAACCATGGTCAAAGGCTACCTAGTGCCACAGCTTACTGATAGCTACAATGCTGGCGTCATTATGCTGTTGGTATTCATCGGGGGCTTTGTCGCTTTGATGGAAAAGTCGGGTGGTGGTGTTGCGTTTGCTAAGCGTGTGACAGAGTGGGTAAGTAACAAGTGCCAAGCTCAATTGTCTGCATGGTTTGGAGGAATCGTGATATTTTTCTCTGACTTAGGTACTCCGTTAATTGTTGGTCCTGTCTTTCGTCCCCTTTTCGATAAACTGAAACTTTCTAGACAGAAACTGGCATTCATCATTGACTCAACATCATCACCTGTCGCGATCCTTATCCCTTTTATCGGGTGGGGCATTTACATCATGAGTCTGATTCAAAAAGAGTTTATGGCTTTGAATGTCAACATGTCTGATTGGGATGCTTTTATCGGTGCGATTCCTTTTCAGTTCTACGCATTCTTAGCGATTTTCATTGTTCCTTTGGTTTCAGTTAAAGGTTTAGACTTCGGACCAATGGCAAAAGCGGAACGTGATTGCCAAGCCGGAATCAACTCTGGCGTGAACAGCGAGTCACTCAATCCTTTCTCGCATAAAAATGCAAAGGCATCTTTTGTTTGGGCACCATTGTTAGTGATGCTGGTGGTATTATGTGCCATGTTGGTTCCACAAGGTTTCCCATTTCAAAAGGTCGCGGGCTCATCGTTTAGAGCGGCGTTATCTTCGGCTTATTTCTTTGCCGCGATTACCTTGATCTCGCTGATGGCTTATTACGGAGTGAGAAAGCTGTCGGATGGCGTTTCTGTGTACCTCAAAGGTATGGGTAACATGATGCCGGTTGCGATTATTTTGGTATTGGCGTGGGCATTAAGCACGATAGGTAAAGAGCTAGGCGCGGCGGCTTATATTGCAGAACAAGCACAGAGCGGTTTCCCTTACTGGTTAGTGCCTGCTGTAGCCTTTTTACTGTCGGCTATTATCTCATTCGCTACGGGCTCTTCATGGGGAACTTTTGCCATCATGATGCCTTTGGTTATCCCAACCGCGATTGCCATTGATGCACCACTGTTGGTTGCGATTGGTGCGGTACTTTCTGGTGGTTTGTTTGGTGATCACTGCTCACCAATATCTGAAACCACCATCCTCTCTTCAACAGGTGCCGGATGTGACCAGTTTGAACACTTTAAGACGCAGTTACCTTACGCATTAATGAACGGTTGTATTGCTTTAGTGAGTTTTGTTGTCGCAGGCTTCACTGGTAGCTCGTTGGTTGTGTTAGGTGCGCTTGTCGCTCAATTGGTTGTGGTGACACTGCTAGCCAAGCGCGACGCGAGTAAAAACGCTTCTTCAGAAGTTCAAGCTCAAGTGTCTGAATCTAAACCACAGCAAGCGTAATTTAAGATTACGAATGAGAGACTAGATACGGGACGCGAGTAAACGAGTATCGAAGAGCTTGCCCTCTATTGTCTAAGTTTGATGCTAAGGATTCTCGCTTATTCAAATCTGGAGACTCTTTTCTCATCCCGCATCTCGTTACTCGTATCTTTTTCATATGTATATCTCGTCCCTCGATTCTGGAATGACGATGGGATGGGTAGATACGGATGCGAGTAATCGAGCAACGAAGAGCTCGCCTTCTGTTGCCTACGTTTGCTATTAAGGGGGAGTTTACTCGTATCTAAAAACTCTTTTCTCATCCTGCATCTCGTTACCCGCATCTAAGTTACACTCGTTTCTTCCTAACCATCTCAACATACACTTCATCCGTCATTCCCTATAGCGAGGCACGAGCGTAGTAGGGAATCTCTTTCGTTTATCGTTGGTGTGGATATCTAAAGGAGATTCCAGACATCTCGTCCCTCGATTCTGGAATGACGAATGAGAGACCAGCTCTTCGCATCCTGTATCCCGTTACTCGCATCTTTTCTATCGCGTGGTAGGGAATCTCCAACGCATAACTTCCGTGAATGTAAATTGCAGAAACCAAATTAAAATCCCAATAAGATCATTTCAACAACCTTAGTTTTCGATAACTGGATTATCCCAAAATAGATTTATCAATTAAAATTTTCTTACAATTTTTATTGGTTTTTTTTAACCCCTATTTGATAAAGGTAAATTCGCAATGTCGACCAAACTAGCTAACCCAGCGCCGTTAGGCTTAATGGGTTTCGGTATGACCACTATTCTTCTTAATATCCACAACGCAGGTTTCTTTCCACTAGATTCAATGATCCTTGCGATGGGTATTTTTTACGGTGGTTTAAGCCAAGTTATCGTTGGCACAATGTGTTTCAAGCGTGGTGACACGTTCGGTACAACTGCATTTACCTCTTACGGCCTATTCTGGTTGTCTCTAGTTGGTCTAATCGTAATGCCTTACATGGGCCTACCAGCAAGCCCAGCAGCATTCATGGGCTGGTACCTACTTCTATGGGGCATCTTCACAGGCTTCATGTTCATCGGTTCTCTATGCTACCCAGTAGCGAAGCAAGTAGTATTCGGTTCACTAACTATCTTGTTCTTCCTACTTGCAGCTCGTGATTTCACAGGTAGCCAACTGATCGGCACTATCGCTGGTTTCGAAGGTATCTTCTGTGGTGCTTCTGCTATCTACTTCGCAATGGCACAAGTAATCAACAACGAATACGGCCGCACAGTGCTGCCAATCGGTGAGAAGAAAGCACCTCAAATGGCAACACAAGAAATCGCTGCATAATCTCGCGTTTCTTAGAAATATAAAAAAGGGTTAGCCATGGCTAACCCTTTTTTGCATTTGCTCTAAAGAAAAACAGAATCTAGAGCAACTTATCGTTTAAAAGCTGTAATTGAAGGTCTTACGCTGAAGGCTGTTCTACTGGCTTGCTGTCTGCCACTTCAGCTTCTGGCGACTTACCCGTCTTACGCTTGTACTTCTCTTCCCAGTAAGTAGCACCTTTGATGCCTAGTTTTACAGGGTTGAATGTGTACTCGGTTACGCCTTTACTCTGCTGTTCTTCGTAGTCAGCCAAAGCTTTTAGCGCAGGCTTAGACATGAAGAAAATGATCAGAATACCAACGATGTTTAACCATGCCATCAAGCCAACACCAACGTCACCCATTGCCCATGCAAGGTTCGCTGTTTTAACTGTGCCATAGAAAACCGCAGTGATAAGGACAAGCTTAAGTACGAACATCATGCCAGGGATCTTGATGGTACGACGTAGGTAAGCAATGTTCGTTTCTGCAATGTAGTAGTAAGCAAGAATCGTTGTAAATGCGAAGAAGAACAGAGCAAATGCGATGAATGGCTTACCAACACCTGGTAGTGCGCTTTCAATCGCTAGCTGTGTAAATACAGGGCCGTTTGCACCAACGTTTGCTGCTAGGTTTTGTACAAGGAATACGCCTTCTGCGCCACCGTGTACGTTGTAAGCACCAGTGATGATGATCATGAACGCCGTAGCAGAACAAACTAGCAGTGTATCGATGTAGATAGAGAATGATTGAACCAAACCTTGCTGAGCTGGGTGATCAACACTTGCTGCCGCAGCTGCGTGAGGACCAGTACCTTGACCCGCTTCGTTTGAGTAAACACCACGTTTAACACCCCAACCAATCGCAGCACCGAAGCCAGCCATAGGCGTGAATGCATCACCAACAATCATAGAGAACACAACAGGAACTTGGCTGATGTTTAGTAGGATGATAACGAACGCGATGATGATGTAAGCCAATGCCATGAATGGAACAACGATTTGCGTGAAGTTAGCAATACGTTTAACACCACCGAAGATGATGAAACCAAGGATGATAGCGACAACAGTACCAGTGAAAATTTTAGCGAAACTGAATGTACCGACAGCTGTTTCGATCATTGCACCTGAACCAAATGCAGCTTCTACAGCGTTACCGATGCTGTTTGATTGAACACCTGGAAGTAAAATACCACAAGCAAAAATCGTCGCGATTGCAAAGATCCATGCGTACCACTTCTGACCCATCGCTTTTTCGATGTAGTAAGCCGGACCACCACGGAACTGGCCTTCGTCTTCTTCTTTGTAGATTTGCGCTAGCGTAGATTCTGCAAACGCAGTCGCTGCACCAAAGAAGGCAACAACCCACATCCAGAATACTGCACCAGGGCCACCGAAACCGATAGCAGCAGCAACACCTGCAATGTTACCTGTACCTACACGGCCAGATAGCGAAACAGCAAGAGCTTGGAAAGATGAGATACCTTTATTCGAACTTTTACCAGATAGTAACAAACGCCACATTTCAAAGAAGTGACGGATTTGTACAAATCGAGTCATGACCGAGTAGAACAAACCAGCACCTAAACATAGATAGATAAGTACTGGACTCCAGATTATTCCATTCAAAAAATCAACGAATGACTGCATGAGTATTTTCCCTGTTATTTTTACTTGTGATTGTTTTTCGAACAACACAATACTTCACTTGTAACCTGAGTGTTAAATTATTTAACTGCGCATTCGGATTACTGTGACATAAAGCATGTTGTGGGAGCGAATTGTTAACGCTTAGTGCTATTTCGATAATTGTTCTATTTAAAATTAAATGCAACTAGTTGCTCTGGTTGGGTTTTGCAAAGTGCATAAATAGTGATTAATACAAAAGTGTGAGTTGCTTGAAGGATTGAGAATGGGGTGAGAGCGAAAACTGCTCTTTTAGCCGATTGGCAGTAACGGCTATAACCGGCGGAATGTTACCGATAAGTTAGAATATATCACCTCTATTTAGAGCACTGACAGCTTTAAGGGGAGGTGTTCTTTTGAAGGAAGGGATGGCAAGAGGGCACGCTATATCCGCAGCCGTGCCCAGTTAAAAGCCTGTTTTAAACAACATTGAATCCCTGTTTTATCAACTTTTGAGTGAATTCAGACTGGGTATCTGGTTCGCCATGAATCAAATGTACTTCTTTGGGGGCCACAGGAATGCCAGCAATAAAGCGCTTGAGATCTTCTTGGTCGGCGTGAGCAGAGTAGCCAGACATGCCATGAATTTGAGCATTCACCTCCACTTGCTTGTCGTCGATCGATACTTGCATTTCACCTTGTTGAAGCTCCCTCCCTAGCGTGCCGTGCGCTTGGTAGCCCGCTAGAATCACATCGGTTCGTTTATCTGGCAGTAAGGCGGATAAGTAGTTCATGATTCTGCCTCCCTGACACATACCGGAAGCCGCGACCACAATCGCAGGCTCACCAGTTGAACGCAGTCTATTGACGATTTTCTTATGCATTCTATGCCCATCGACAGTAATGCACTGCTCAAATGCCAGTGGGTGACGTTGTAGTTCAAGTCGTTGTTTTGCCTCTTGGCCCCAGAGTTCTTTAAAGCGTCGGTAAGAACGGGTGACTTTCAGAGCCATCGGTGAATCAAGAATGATAGGAATGTCCGCACTGAGTTGATGCTCAAAGATCAGTTGCTCAATATCAAACAGGAGTTCTTGTGTACGACCAATACTGAATGCCGGGATCAAGATGACACCACCATCCAGTAGCGAACGATCAATGATGGCTTTAAGGCGTTCGGCTCGTGTCGCAATATCATCGTGTGTGCTAGTGCCATAGGTTGATTCGATAAACAGGTAGTCGGCCTGCTGAGGAGGCGTAGGGTCGGGCAGTAAAGGTGTGTTGCTTGGCCCTAAGTCTCCGGAAAATACTACCACTTGTTGATTAGGTAACTTTATCTCGATATAGGCAGAACCCAAGATATGCCCAGCAGGTTGAAAACGAGCATACAGAGTATTTGGCCTACTATGATCCTTTCCGTTTGTTTGCTGTTTGGCAGCGATAGGAAACCACTCTCCATAAGGCTTGGGAACAATCAATGAGTGGAGCTTTTTCAGTATTAGTTTTGCTTGTTTATGGCTTAGCCCTTGCAGCTTTAAGCCATCTTCAATCATTAAAGGGGCAAGTTCAGCGGTGGCTTGAGTGCAATAAATCGGTTGGTTGAACCCAGTGGCGAGCAACCAAGGCAGTCGCCCGATATGGTCAATGTGAGTATGAGTTAACAGTAGGGCATTGAGGTGGGATGTTTCGAAATCGATATCAAGAGGGCGACTGTCTCTACCTTGAAACAAGCCACAATCGATAAGCACGGCTTGGCCGGAATCTCTTAACTCGTGACAAGATCCTGTGACCGTATGTTTACCGCCATGGTGAATCACTTCCATCGTTTACTCCCATTGCTCTATGCCGTTTCCCGCGTTTTATTTTGCGGATAACCGTCGGCAAGTAAAACAAGAACAATGAGAGTTGCGATCGTAAGGTCTCTTTTTCGGTAATTGAGCGATAACTCAATGTTTTCGCTGCGAGTTAGCTCGTAGAAGAACGGTCGGAATCAAGCCCAGGGTTTTGTTGTGATTCCAATCTAGCGACTTCAGCATCAAGCTCAGCAATCTTCTCAGCCATTAACGCATGGCAGTGGTTCGCCAGTTCTCTTGCGTCACTCAGTTTGTATCCAGATACATCAATAGGTTCAAGCATCTCGGTAATCACAATGCCGTTGTTTAGTCGGTTAAAGTCGATTTTATTGTGAGTGGTGCTCGTGCACATCGGGGTGATAGGCACACCTGCCTCAATCGCCATTCGGAAAGCGCCTGTTTTGAAAGGCAATAGCCCGCGGCCTTTACTACGTGTCCCCTCAGGGTAAACCCACACAGAAAGGTCTCGCTGATGAATTGCTTCTGCCACTTGTTTGATGGTATCGCGCGCTTTCGACTTGTCTTCACGGTTGATCAGAATGTTCCCCGTGATCCAATACAGTAGACCAAAGAAAGGCACTATCAATAAATCACGCTTTCCTAAAGAAACGGTACGCGGCCTTAGCATTCCTGGATCGGTGACAAAATCCAACACACTTTGGTGGTTAGAGATATACACGCTCTTTTCTGGTGTGGGTGCATTCTCTAGGCCACGCTGCACCAGTTTTACACCAAGGATCTTCTGTAATTGGTTGAACCAACGACAAAAAAAGTACACATGCTTAGGGTTCTTGGGGCTAAACAAGCAGTAAACAAAAGCAAATAACGTGGTGAAAATAATAAACACCGTAGCCAAGATAATACGAAGAACAGCAAGCACAATTGACTCCTTACTCACTACAAGGATGCAGTGATTAAATAGTTTTAGATAATTGAAGTTTTCACTCTATTTAACCGAAATGCAACAATTAACTGTGTGTGAGGCCTATTTTTAGATCTGTATATAAAACAATGACTAACAATCACTCACAGACAGGCTTACCGAGCTTACACGTGTTCACCAGTACAGGGTTATGAGGGCCAATATTGCTTATTTGGGTCTGATTGCTCTACCCATTCAGGATTTTGGCGAGCTTCGAAATAGAGCTGAAGGCCGTTATAAGACATGAAAGCCGCAGGGCCGCCAAGGTGTTCGAAATAGTCAAAATAATCATCTTCAAGCGCGCACAACTGAGCTAAATCTTCCACGTTGTTCGCCAGTGCCCATTGAATCGCAAACACCGGAGCCGTTGAGCCTGCAACCGACACTTCTTCAATATTGGGGTTAAACATCGCATTAGCCTGTTCTAGCAGAATCTCTTGCTGTTCAGACTCTTGCAGCAGCACCTCATCGATGATCGCTAAGCGCTTGGTATTCGAGACATTCTTGTTCAGCTTTGCAATTCTCAGTGCGTAGCTAAATCTTTCTGATGAAACAATATTGACCAGCTCAGACAGCAGTTCTTTGTCTACCCCTGCAGCCTTGGTGAAATAATCGATACAAGAGTGGATTGAAGCATAACGAGTGCCTTCAAACTCAAAGCCACTGGTTTCGTCGTAGGCCTCAATGGCGATGTTATCAAGCGACAAAGGCCAACCTTGATAATCGACTCGTTGCTTGGCTATTTGATACATCTTCCAAGCGCTGCGCCCAAAGCCGCCAAGTGTTGAGCCCGTAAACTCACTGTCTATCAGCTCTTGCTCTGTCCAGTTCTCACCAATACCTAAGTGTTTGGCATACTTATCAATGAGCGCATGTTTTATCTGGTCGCGCACCGCCCAAATCGAAGTCAGGTCTTTCGCATATTTGACACTCGAGCACTCTTTACACGCTGGCAGCGCTATCGGCGCATGACCAACCTTGGCAAAAAGCGAAGCGGTTTTAGGAAACTCAACCGTGTGATTAGAAGGCTCACCACAAAACCAACAGGTGTGGCGCAGGTTGAATGGGATGTCTATGTAGGAGTATTGAGTCATTGAACGTCTATCGCTGAGTGTTGAGGTTGGGAGCATTACGGTAAAACAATTATCTCTGTTCGGTTGTCGCCTTGCACCTGGTTTGTTTCACTTTTCCACCGAGTTTGATTTTAGGCGCTTGTTATCTGAATGGGTTGGTGAAGATATGTTTATATAAAACAGCGACTAATGGTCAATGTTGATGGGAGTGGCTGAACCGATATGTGCCGCTAGTAATCTTGTTAGGTCACTATTACTATGGAGCTAGACTCCTTACTCCAATAGCGCATATGTCTTCATCGATTCCTTTTTACGATAAAAATGCTCACCTACTTTGCCAGCAGTACCATTCTGTTGCTTTCGAAGCTGTTCATAAAAGCTGGCAAGCTTATTGGCCTTTAGAGGGCGATAAGGTGCTAGATGTAGGGGCGGGATGTGGCCGTGATGCGTTATGGATGCAAAAGGCTGGTGCGGAAGTCATCGCTATAGAACCCAGTGCGTCATTACGTGAGCAGGGCTCAGAATATACTGGGCCAGATGTTACATGGTTGGATGATTCACTCCCATCCTTGAGTCGAACTGAAAACCTTGGAATGCGTTTTGACCTGGTACTAGTAAGTGCTGTGTGGATGCACCTTGCACCGTCATATCGAGAGCGAGCATTCAGAAAGTTATCTAACTTACTCGCTCCAAATGGCAAATTGGTGATTACGCTACGTCACGGAGAGTTTTATGACGACCGAGAGGGCTATGAAGTCTCGGTTGAAGAGCTTGAGCGTTTATCGAAGAACAGTGCTTTGTTGGTACGTCATGTCGATGATAGCCAAGACACCTTGAAGCGCAGTGAGGTTTGGTGGCAAACCGTAGTGATGACCTTGCCAGATGACGGCTCGGGTGATTTAAACAAGGTGCGCCACATTATTGTGAATGACAATAAGTCGGCCACATACAAATTGGCTCTGTTAAGAACCTTGCTGCGAATCGCAGATGCCCATTCAGGTGCTGTGATTGATCGAACCGATGGCAAAATATCTCTACCAGCGGGTTTGGTTGCTTTGTATTGGGTTAGGCAATTTAAGCGTCTGATTGATATCGATATAAAAGGCGTTGGGATTCAGCAAAATAGCAACACGAGTAAAGGCCTAGGATTTGTAAAAGACGATGGCTGGAACAAACTCAAGCACCTCAGTGCTGATGATTTAGCTATTGGTGCCATGTTTTTAGGTGAGGAAGCCAAGGCTCTACAAAAGCTATTTTCACAGACGATCAGCACCATTAAATCGGGCCCAGTGACCTTTATTTATCAAGGCTCCAAAGAGAATAAGTTGTTTGAGATACTTCCACCTCAACAGCGACGAAAGAGTCGAGAATCACTAGTTATCGACAGTGAGTTCTTAGCAAGCTTTGGTTATTTCACTCTGGATGAAAGCTTGTGGGAATGTTTCAGAATCTACCACTCTTGGATTGAGCCGTTAGTCGTGAATCAATGGGTGATTGAGATGCAGCGTTTTGAGTTAAATCGACAGCGCAACATTTCACTACAGACCTATCATGACTGCTTAGTCTGGATTGACCGAAACCACGATACTCGTGACGTACGCAAAAGAGTTGAGCAACTTAGAGCCGAACATGCAGACATTGTCAGTGTTTGGAGTGGGAAATCGTTAAAAAATGAGTATCACGTTGATCACTGTTTGCCTTTTGCTTACTGGCCGAATAATGATAAGTGGAACCTCTTTCCAACCACAAGCAAAGAGAACTTAAGCAAAAGTGACAAAGTGCCTACCGCTGAAAAACTTCGCGCGTCTAAACCTCGTATTCTCGAATGGTGGCAATTGGCGTGGAGTGATTCGGCTCATTTTGAACAGCAATTCTTTTCTGAAGCGGCCCTTTCTTTACCTAATATTCCACCACAATGTCGAGACTTTGAAGAGGTGTTTGACGCAATGGGTCTGCAGGTACGTGGTGTGAAAAGTCGACTGCTAATCAACGAGTGGCATTGAGCGCCACGTTTACCCGAAAATTAGTCCTTTAAACTACGGTAGAGTAAACAATGAAATACATCGGAATTGATGGCTGTAAGGCGGGTTGGATTGCTTGGATTGTCTCTGATAATCAGGCGCCAGTTTTCAAAGTAGTAAAGGCACTCGATGAGCTAGCGAGTGATCTTATCGGTTCAACGGCGCTTATCGATATGCCGATTGGTTTTAGTGACGCACAAACCCCAGATCGCTTGTGCGACAAAGCAGCAAGACGTTTTCTAACCAGTAAACGCGGTTCTTCAGTATTTCCGGTTCCGTGTAGAGAGGCGGTTTATCAAGCCGATTATATTGCGGCGTGCAGTGCCAATGTGCAGCAGCTTGGTAAGAAGTTCTCTAAGCAAACTTGGGGTATTGTTCCTAAAATCCGAGAGTTGGATAAACTCATCGACGATCACCCAAACTTATCGATAAGAGAGTCCCACCCTGAGGTGGTGTTCGCTGCCTTGAAAGGAGAACCGCTGATGTTTTCTAAGCGAACTCAAGAGGGCAAAGAGGAAAGGCTTTCGATTATTCAGCAACTCGCCCCGCAATGGTGTGAGGGTGTGGCGTTAGCTATCTCGAACACCAAGCGTAAAGATGTTGCGATAGATGATATTTATGACGCATTTATATTGATGCTGATTGCTTATCACGCTCCAACATTGTCGTGCTTGCCTGAGCTTTCTGAGCTTTCTGAGCTTGGCGGAAAGGCGGATAAGGATCAGAATGGTCGAGTTCGCGAAATCGTTTATTGGAACAAAGTGCACTAGCGAAGTATGCGCTCTGTTAGGTTGAGTGTGTTATTTTCCACTTCCTGTCTTTTTACTCTTAATGTTTTTGAGCCTTGATATGAAACGTTTAATTGTTGGTTTGCTGGCAACGTTGCTCAGTGCGGTGAGTTACGGCCAAGTTGCGCCAGTCTCTCAGTGGCAATGCGATATGATGAAAAAGAACAAGGTATTGAATAGCGGAGCGCCTGTTGGCTGTGATCGCCTCTCTAAAGTGGACTTTGATTTCATTAACTTTAAGGGCGAAACGCAGCAGGGGAACATGATTGTGCTTGATGTTATCGCCCCTTCTGTTGAACAAATCTTTTTAGCGCTCAAACAGCGTAATTTCCCACTGCATTCTGCGCGCCTAATGCGTGAGTTTAACGGCGATGATAACGCCTCGATGGACGCCAACAACAGCAGCGCGTTTAATGCTCGGCCTATCACAGGCGGAGGAGGTTGGTCGAAGCATGCATACGGTGTGGCAATCGACATCAACCCAGTTCAAAACCCTTTCTTAGCGTTTGATAGCAACGGAACCATCACGGTAAAGCCTTCGCAGTCGGCAACCAGCTACGTGAATAGAACACGCTTTCGTGCGCGCAATGACATTGAACGCCGAGGCATGGCGGAAGATGTGGTCGAGCTGTTTGCACATCATGGTTTCATGATCTGGGGAGGGGACTGGAATTCTCCAATCGATACTCAGCATTTCGAGGTCGGGTCGAGAAAGTTCGTTAATCAACTGCTCTCTAAACCCAAACCAGAAGCCAAAGTGTTATTTGAGCGATACGTCGAATCTTATCGCCAATGTTTTAATAAAAACAGAGGCGAGGGCGCAGAAAAAGCTCGTGCTGTATGTGCAAAGAAAACAGTCGGGACTTTTTAGTGCTATGTTTATCTAGAACCGTTTGTGTTTTAGCAAGTTAAGCTCGCTTCAAGGGTATTTTGAATCGCTAAGGTCAACGCGCGTCGTTGGCCTTTTTTGTATTCGCTTCTCCAATAGAAGACCGAGCACTCAAAGGCTATTGGGTATGCGTTAGTCAATAATTGATGAAATAATGCGACGCAAAGTCATCGGTTTGTCATTGAAAAAGTCATAGCGTAAACGTTATGTGAGAACCATTGCTGGTGGGGGAACTTCTTGCCTATTCGCCAGTATTATTAGTGAACTGATCACAACGGACCAACTAATGAAAAAGATACCTTTGGCTCTAACTCTTTTAAGCACTTTACTTTTTTCACAATATTCTTTGGCTACAGATACTTCACACACTACGCAAAACCCGACTTATGAACTCGATGGTAAGGCGGTATTAGGCCGTACTGAGAATGTATTCCTCTCTAGCGTTCAAGGGCTTAAAGACGTTCCTTTCATTGGAAAAATCGACACTGGTGCAGAAACCACTTCGATGCATGCAGAAGACATCCATGTAAAAAGCACACATGCCGATTATAAGAACCTCAAAGACAAAGAGTTGATGTCTGCATTGACTGAAGATGTGCTGAACAATAGCGACGTTGATTACGACGATTGGGATGGCAGCACCTTTGCGAAATACCAAGCTGTGGTCTCTTTTAAGGTTCAAAATCCACGTACTGGTGAGATGGTATTGGTTGAGGCGCCGTTAGAACGTGTTAGCATGATTCGCAGCCGTACCAGCAGCACACCTTTGCTTCGCCCGACGATTAAAATGTCTCTGACTATTGCAGGCCAAGAGCTAAAAACCGATGTTAACCTGACAGACAGAAGCCACTTCTCTGCGCCTGTATTGATCGGTAAAACCTTCCTAGCGGACAACGCACTGGTATTTGCTGGCTACGACTATTTGCAAGAGCAAGAGAACGCAACCGTGGTTGGCCGTAAAGAGGTGGTGTCTATCTCGGGAATGGATATGAATGCGACTTTCTCGTTAAAGAACCGCTACAGCATTTTGCATGCAAAAGACATCGACATAGACAAAAAGAACAAACAAGTGACGTTTGATATGTTCGACAACAATGGCAAGCAAAAAGAGATGACATTGCCGTTGGTTCGTATGTTAAGCGTGAGCGGTAAGAAGAGGCCTTTAGTCTATGTTCCCGTTCAACTTGATGAGAACACCACCAAAGATGTTCTGGTGTACCTACGTGAGCGTTCAAGTAGTGAGTCGCAGTTGAGATTTGGAACCAGTACCGCTAGTGAACTCTTCATGATAGACACCAGTGCTGAGAATATTTTATCAGAAGGCTCAGAGAGCTTTAGTGATGTGGCGGAGTCTGGTGAACCTATGATTATCTCACCGGAAGAGGACATCACACTGGATGACTTCCCGCTAAAGGCTGTGGCTTCTTTCACGGTAAACACGCCTCTGTTGAAGGTGGACAGCTTTGAGATTGTCGGTAAAGGCAAAGATGAATCGGTTGAGTTTTACCTAACTGACGCGAATGGCGAACAGCAGAAGGTCACAAAGCCAATCATTAAAAAGCTTAAAGTCGGAGATGATAGTCGCCCAGTTGTAAGTGGTGAGTTCTCGGCCTCTGGCAAGGTTCGCACACAAGAGTTTGCTATAGATGTGCTAAACAGCAATGAAAAAGAAGCTTACTTCATTCTCGGTAAGAAGATGGCTAAAGAGGGTGTTTATGTAAACACGCGCTCTGACTACCTATTGAAAGCTGAGCCTCTGTTTAAAGTAGGGCACATTGAAGTGGTTGAAGTGAACGGCATGACATTCCCTGCCAAGCTAGATACCGGTGCTGATGTGAGCTCAATGAACGCGGTGAACATTAAGAGATTTAAGAAAGATGGCCAAGACATGGTGACCTTTACTTATCAGAACAACCAAGGCGATAAGCAAGAGTTCACCAAGCCAGTGATTGATGTGATGCGCATTAAGGCGAAGAAAGGCGAGAAGGTTAACATTCGCCCTGTCGTAGAAATGAAAGTGAAGTTAGGCGATTTAGAAAAAGAGGTGAGAGTGAACCTTCAAGATCGTTCTCGCTTCGAATACAGCATGATTTTAGGTAAGAACTTCCTGAAGTACGGCGCGGTAGTAAGTAGTGATGAAGATTACGTCCTAGGGAAAATGGAGTAACGACTCAACTTACTAAAGCTAAATTGAACAGTTCTAAACGGCCACACATTTCAGTAATGGGATGTGTGGCTTTTTAATAACTAACAGTTTTGATGAGTTATTAGCTCGTTGTTTTACCGTTGAACGCATCTCATTTTGTGCCCTTGAGACAAACAAAAAGGGCCAACTCTTTCGAGTTGGCCCTTTCCAAACGTTTGGTGGAGCTGGCGGGAGTTGAACCCGCGTCCAAAAACTATTCATCATTGGTACTACATGCTTAGTCGATCTTTAAATTCACCAGCAACCTGCGAACCGACACGCTAGTTAAAGGCTAACCTGAATTATAATTCGCGCTTTTCCTCTCAGGTGGGAGAAGCCACGCTAGCTTGTTTGGGTTTGATCTCTTGTTGGTCCCCGTCTTACGAGCGGAAGCTAGGGCAAGAGAGCTCTGAGCAGGTTATTAAGCTGCTAGTGCGTAGTTTTCGTCGTTTGCGACTATTTTTTTGCGGCTTTTTACGTGGCCAACCGCCCCACGGCATGCACCTCAGACTTCAAAATTCCTGTCGAATCCTAAATCAGCCCCAAGTGTTCTTGCATAGTACCAGAAAAGCTTACCCTGTCTAGCACTGTGCGTTTAAGTGCTTAAAATTAGCGCAAATTACTCTTCATAATTCGTGCTTTATCTCTCGCCCAATCTTTTTCTTTCATATCAGTACGTTTATCGTGCAGCTTTTTACCTTTCGCTACGCCGATCTTAATCTTCGCCCAAGAGCGAGACCAATAAAGTGCGGTTGCGACAAGTGTCATGCCTTCACGGTTTATACGACCGATAAGGTTATCGAGTTCTTTTCTCGACATTAGGAGTTTACGGATACGTGTTGGGTTCGCCACGATATGAGTACTCGCTTGAGTAAGCGGAGTGATTGTCATACCACTAATGAATGCTTCGCCATCACGGATGTATACGTAGCTTTCTGCGATATTCGTTTTGCCTTCACGTAGGGATTTTACTTCCCAGCCTTGTAGCTCAAGCCCCGCTTCTATCTCATCATCGATGAAATATTCGTGGCGAGCTTTCTTATTAAGCGCAATGGTATTGCTACCGGCTTTTGATTTTGATTTATTCTTTGCCATAATGGCCTCATTATACGGATTGCGCCCTAGTTGGGGAATCCTTTTTATTTGCGCTCTGGCCCAATACAATTAAAATTGCAGTTTGTGTTAATGTAACGCCGTCTTTAACAGGAGTCTATATGCCAAAGGTTACTCGTTCAGCATTAGTTTCATTTAGTGCCGACCAGATGTTTAGCTTGGTCAATGATGTTGCTCGTTATCCTGAGTTTTTGCCAGGGTGTTCTGGTTCTCGTGTGATCGAATCTTCAGATTCCGCTATGGTGGCTTCGGTTGATGTTTCTAAAGCCGGTATCAGCAAAACATTTACAACGTCTAACCGCTTAGCGGATGGCGCTGAGATCTTGATGGAGCTGGTGGACGGCCCGTTCAAGAAACTGCAAGGCGGTTGGTATTTTACCCCGTTGGATGATCAGGCCTGTAAGGTCGAGCTTAAGTTAGAGTTTGAATTCTCTAGCCGAATGATTGAAATGGCATTTGGTAAGATTTTCAATGAGCTAACGACCAACATGGTGAGCGCATTTACTCAACGAGCGAAACAGGTTTACTAAACCATGACTATTGAATCAGATATGATCCACGTAGAAGTTGTGTTTGCACTTCCGCATGAACAGCGTGTGTTTACTTTGGTTGTGAACAAGAACGCGACCGTTGAAGAGATTATTGCGCAGTCTGGTGTTTTGGAACTGTACCCAGAGATCGACTTAGCGAAAAACAAGGTTGGCGTGTTCAGTCGCAACGTTAAGCTAGATGCAACGGTTCGTGATAAAGACCGAATTGAAATTTATCGAGCACTGCTGGCTGATCCAAAAGAGATTCGCCGTAAACGTGCCGAACAAGCAAAAGCCGCTGCTGCTAAGTAGCATGGCAAAACGGATTAAATTCACAGAGAGCTCGCCAAATCGGCGAGCTTTTTTGTGTCCGTGAGTGAGATTCGGCAGGTTAATTTGTAAGCAAATATTAAAAAGCCTGCTCACTGAGCAGGCTTTTGAGATTCTTGCTTTGTCTACGGGTAGCTTTATCAGCTGAGAGCTTGTCTATTGAAAGCTAGCGAAGGCTTTCGAAGAACTCATCACTGGCTTCAAAATCACCGTTGATCGTAACTAGGGTGCCAGTAGCATCAAAGTTCACGACGAGGTTTTTCTGAATCGGGTCTTCATGACCTTTTTGGTGGTGGTAAATGTAGTACCACGTATCTGGGTAGCCATTTTCGATAAGCATAGGTGAGCCCATAACGTAACGAACTTGTGTTTTTGTCATGCCAAACTTAAGCTGGTCGACAGCTTCTTGTTCAACATAGTTACCCTGATTGATGTCAATTCGATAAACCAACTTCTCTAGTAGAGAGCAACCGGTCAACATTGTTAGTGCAAGTGGAACTGCAACTAACCACTTTTTAATTCGCATAGTTTGAGATCTTTCTTCGCTAAAATACTGCCTGATAATAAACAAGCTCCAGCAAGAAGTAAAAAGCTCCTTGCGCTTTGAGCTTGTTATGACTGGCAATTTTGAATTTAGTTGCAAAATTGCCAATATTTTTCGTTAAATTATCAGAAAGTTGCTGAATATTTAATCTAAGCGGCGACTAATAACTCTTTTGCGTTGGCAAGGGTCGACTCGGTGATTTGGCTGCCACCAAGCAGTCGAGCCAGCTCTGAAACGCGTTGTTGCTCATCAAGTGTGTGCATTTGAGTTTCGGTTTTACCTGATTTCGTGTTCTTTGCCACAAACAGCTGTTGGTGACCGCAACCGGCAACTTGAGGTAGGTGAGTCACACACATTACCTGTGTAGATTCGCCCAGCTTACGCAGCATCTTGCCGACTACAGCAGCGGTTGGGCCACTGATACCCACATCCACTTCATCGAAAATCAGGCTTGGTGTATCGACTTTTTGCGCGGTGATCACCTGAATCGCTAATGAAATACGTGATAGCTCACCACCAGACGCCACTTTAGCGATTGGTTGCATCGGCTGGCCTGGGTTGGTAGACACAATAAAGGTCACGTTATCCATACCCAATGGTGATGGGTGAGTGTTGGTGTTGTTTACTTCAATCGCAAACTGCGCTTTTTCCATGCTCAGTTCATGCATGCTTTGCGTGATCAGCTTGTTTAGCTCTTTCGCGTAACGAACGCGAGATTTATGCAGCTTCTCAGATTTTGCTACGAATGATTGGTATTGGTTTTCAACGTCATTCGCTAGCTCTTCAAGCTTTTCATCAGAGCAATCCAGCGCTTCAACTTGTTGTAGCAAGTCTTGGTGGTGTTTGTACAGCTCTTCAGGCAATACGTGGTGTTTACGCGCCATCGACATCACTTTAGAGAAACGCTCTTCAACGTAAGCCATGCGAGCAGGGTCTACGTCGATGCTATCAAGGTAGTATCTTAGCTCGCTGTTGGTCTCTTCAATCTGAATAATGGCTTCAGAAAGTAGGTTTGGTAATTCAGCAAGTCGCTCATCTAATTCTGCTAGTTGAATTAGGGAGTGATTGGCCGATTGCAGAATACCAAGCGCATTAACTTCTTCACCTTCGTAAATAAGCTCGATAGCTTGCTGGCAGGTTGAGGCCAATTCTCCGCTATTGGCGAGGCGCTTATGCTCTTGTTCGAGCTCTTCATATTCTTCCTCCCCAATAGATAACTCGTTTAACTCTTTGATTTGGTATTCAAGAAGCTGTTTTTGAGCTTGGTTTTGTTGGCTGTTTTCACGTAACTCTTTTAGGTGGTTGTCTGCTTGGCGCCAAGTTTGATAAGCGTTACGTGTCGATTTCAATAGGTTTAAATGGCCCGCGTATTGGTCAAGCATTGCCATTTGGTAGTCGCTTTTCATCAGCTGGTGATGCGCGTGCTGGCCATGAATGTTGATCAGCAGTTGTCCTAGTGATTTCAATTGTGAAAGAGGAACTGGACTACCGTTAATGAATGCACGAGAGCGACCTTCTTTAGAGATGGTTCTGCGCAGGATGCATTCCGTGCCGTCTAGAAGTTCGTTATCTTCTAACCAGCGAGTTGCGTGCAGATTGTTCTCAAGTAAAAAAGCAGCACTGACTTCGGTTTTTTCTTCACCTTGTCTAACCATTCCTGCATCGGATCTCCCTCCAAGACACAAACCCAAAGCATCGATTGCAATAGATTTACCCGCACCAGTTTCCCCGGTGATTGTTGTCATGCCTTTAGAAAGTTCTAGCTGTAAAGACTTAACAATAGCGAAATTATTAACACTTAAATGAGCCAGCATTTTTATTTACCTGTATAACTGAACAATACTGTATATAAGCTCAGTATATACTGTTTCTTTATACAGTAAAGTCGACAGGTGAAAATTTTTTGTGAGTTCGATCAAATCAAACTTCGTTTGTAGGTGCCTGATATTGATGTCTATTTGCGAAAAGAGATTCCAGACACCTCGTCCCTCGGTTCTGGAATGACGGTTGGGGTGAGGTTTACTGTTCGTAGTTGTCATTCCCTATCGCGATGGAGGAGTGTAGTAGGGAATCTGTTTTTTTATTTTTTCGGTAGATGAGATTCCAGACATCTCGTCCCTCGATTCTGGAATGACGGTTCGGGTGAGGCTTATTGTTCGTAGTCGTCATTCCCTAGAGCGACGAAGGAGCGTGGTAGGGAATCTGTTTTTTTGATTTTTCTGTCGATGAGATTCCAGACACCTCGTTCCTCGGTTCTGGAATGACAGTTAGGTTGAGGTTTATTGTTCGTAGTTGTCATTCTCTAAAGCGACGAAGGAGCGTGGTAGGGAATCTGTTTTTTTATTTGTTTCGATAGATGAGGTTCCTGGCATCTCGTTCCTCGGTTCTGGAATGATGGTTCGGGTGAGGCTTATTGTTCGTAGTCGTCATTCCCTAGAGCGACGAAGGAGCGTGGTAGGGAATCTGTTTTTTTATTTGTTTCGATAGATGAGGTTCCTGGTATCTCGTTCCTCGGTTCTGGAATGACAGTTAGGTTGAGGTTTATTGTTCGTAGTCGTCATTCCCTAGAGCGACGAAGGAGCGTGGTAGGGAATCTGTTTAAGGTTGCTTAATACTTATCTCGCACTCTTGAGAATCAAATGTTTGCTAGCTTCAGGAAAAACGAACAAGAATGTCTATGAAACAACCTGCCGTTTATATCATGACTAATCGCGCTAATTCAGTTCTTTATGTCGGTGTTACTGGCAACCTCAAGCGAAGGATCTGGTTACATAAAACAGGAGAAGTTGATGGATTTACTAAGAAGTACAATGTCCATAAGTTAGTTTATTTTGAGGTTTTTGAAGACTTCAGAGCTGCAATTGAAAGAGAAAAGCAGTTAAAGAGGTGGAATCGAACTTGGAAAGATAATTTGATCAATAAGCGGAATCCAAGTCGACGTGACCTCTACGATGAACTGTCATGAGATTCCAGACACCTCGTCCCTCAGTTCTGGAATGACGGAGCAGTTGAGAGTAATTGTTCATTGCCGTCATTCCCTATAGCGACGAAGGAGCGTAGTAGGGAATCTCTTTGGTAATAAAAAAGCTGACGAATATCGTCAGCCTTTGAAATTTTCGGTTGTTACTAGTGCCGTTGAGTTAGAACAGCTTACTCGACCAGCCTAGCTTGTTACGTAGAACATGGTAGTAGTTGTAGTCTTTCGGGTGGATCAGCTTGAGCACATTTGGGCTTTGGTAAATGTGGATCTCGTCGCCAGGTGAAACAGGTAGCGAGATTTGCCCATCGCAGCTGACTTCTTGAGTGCCGCGGTTATCAGGCGATACGATCAATTTAATATGACGTTTTCCATCGACCACAAGTGGGCGGCTTGAAAGCGTGTGTGGGAACATAGGTACCAAAGAGATGGCATTCAAGCTTGATGACAAAATTGGGCCGCCGCCAGAAAGCGAGTAGGCGGTAGAACCGGTTGGTGTCGACACGATCAAACCATCAGAACGCTGCGAGAAAGCGAAGCTGTCGTCGATGTACACTTCAAACTCGATCATGTGCGCGACTTGACCAGGGTGAAGTACCGCTTCGTTGAGCGCTGCGTTATGGCTTTTGATTTGGCCATGGCGGTGGATCTCTGTTTCAAGTAGGAAGCGTTCTTCTTCCATGAACTCGCCTTTGAGAACATCGGTCAGTGCACTCTGGAAGTTTTCTGGGTTGAGATCGGTCAGGAAGCCAAGGTTTCCTCGGTTCACACCGATTACTGAAATATCGAAACGAGACAAGATTCGAGCGGCGCCGAGCATGTTTCCGTCACCACCGACTACAATGGCGAGATCGGCACGTTTACCTAAGTCGACCAGGCTAGAAAAATGTTCTTTTGGGATATCGTCTAAAATACTGGCGAGTCTGTCATCAACAAACACTTGATAACCCTCAGCACTCAACCACTGATAGAGTTCTCTATGAGTCTGAATTGCTTGCTGATCTCGAGGTTTACCAATAATGGCGATCACTTCAAATGGCTTTTTCATAAGGTTTCCAAACGAATTAGGCTTGAATCAAAATTCTTCATCCCCATAATAAAGGCAAGTTGAACGTCTATGCGAGTGTTTTATATCAATTTGAGGCGCAAACCCGCCTGTCACTTGCATTGGAAACGAATTCTGGAGATATCATGAGCAACGAAGAAAACAAAGTAACCGAAGAAGAACTAGATCAGATCATTGCTGAAGCAGAAAAAGTTGAAGAAGCTGAACTGAACGCAGACGCTGCTGATGAGCAGGAAGCAAAGATTGCTCAACTAGAAGCGGCATTGCTAGCTAGCGAAACTAAAGTGAAAGATCAGCAAGACTCTGTTCTTCGCGCTAAAGCTGAAGTTGAAAATATGCGTCGCCGTAGCGAGCAAGAAATTGATAAAGCGCGTAAATTCGCTTTGAACAAGTTTGCTGAAGGCCTACTGCCTGTTATCGACAACCTTGAGCGTGCAATGCAAGCTGCAGACGCTGAAAACGAAGTGGTTAAGCCACTATACGAAGGTGTTGAGCTAACGCACAAAACATTCGTAGACACAGTTGCTAAGTTTGGTCTTAAAGAGATCAACCCTGAAGGTGAAGTGTTCAACCCTGAATTCCACCAAGCGATGTCTATCCAAGAGAGCCCAGATCACGAATCAAACACGGTTATGTTCGTGATGCAAAAAGGCTACGAGCTAAACGGTCGTGTAGTTCGTCCTGCAATGGTAATGGTTGCTAAGTAATTGAGTGGTGCTTGCATAGTGAAAGGTTCGACTTTTTACTGATCAAGCGAGCTACAGTTACAACATAATTCACTAGTTGATGTGAAATAAGAAGAGAGGTTTATGCCTCTCTTTTTTTGTGCCTGTCATTTGAGAATCCGTGTAAATAGTCCCTCAAAGTGCATTAAGGATGTCGTTCTTTTTATTTCATACAGAACAGCGGTTTAGAGTTTTGTGTTATGAAACTGGTTGTTAATGAGAAAATGTTTTGATGTCACACTTGTGATATTTTTGTAAACAAATGCTTTTAATTGTTATCTTTGTATGTAAAATCCACTGCCATATAGCGATATTACTCGCATATACAACTATAAAAGTACAAATTTTAAACACAACAGACTGGAGAAGAACGATGGATAAATCGCTCTCAAGTAAGATTTTTGTAGGCCTGTTTGTCGGCCTGATTATTGGTACTGCTATTCAGTACCTATTCAGCGGAATCGCTATTTTTGACACTTACCTACTTGGTGCTGCAGAAGGCGCTGGTGGTATGTTCGTATCACTTATCAAGTTGCTAGTAGTGCCTCTTGTATATGTTTCTATTGTTTGCGGTATCGTTGAACTAAAAGATATCCGTTCATTTGGTCGTCTTGGTGGTAAAACCTTTGGTCTTTACATTATTAACACCATCATCGCGATCTCTGCTGCTCTAACGATTGGTCTTATCTTCCAACCTGGTGCGGGTGCAAACCTAGCAGGTACGGTTTCTGAGACGATTGCACTTACAACAACAGAAACACCAGACATCTTCTCTCTTGTTGTGAACATTGTTCCTAGCAACCCAGTACAAGCATTCGCAAGCGGCGACATGCTACAAATCATCTTCATGGCGATTCTGACTGGTCTTGCTATTCAAGCGCTTGATTCTCGTGGTGGCCCAGCTATCAAGACGTTCAAGATGGCTAACGAAATCATGATGAAGCTTATCGGCCTAGTAATGAGCCTAGCGCCATACGGTGTATTCGCTCTTATGATTCAACTAGGTGCGACACTAGATGCAAACACGCTAATGTCAGTAGCTGGCTACGTAGCGCTTGTTGTTGCAATGCTTGTGTTCTGGATCTTCTTCTTCTACCCAATGATGGTGGGTTCATTCACTGGTATTTCTCCAAAGCAGTTCCTACGTGCAACTCGTGAGCAAGTTCTATTCTCACTATCTACTGCAAGTTCGAATGCAACAATCCCAGTAACAATGCGCACTCTTACTGACAAGCTAAACGTATCTAAGTCAGTAGCGGGCTTCGGTGTACCACTAGGTGCAACAATGAACATGTCTGGTGTATCTATCTACATCGCACTAGCAACTATGTTCGTAGCAAACGCATTTGGTCAGCCAATCAACACTGCTGATATCTTTACTCTAGGTCTAACTATCCTGCTACTGTCTATCGGTGCTGGTGGTGTTCCTGGTGGCGGTGTTGTGATGGTCGGTGTTCTATTGCACCAACTAGGTTTACCGCCAGAAGGTCTAGCGATTGTTGCTGCTGTTGACCGTATCTGTGACATGTTCTGTACTTCTTCAAACGTAGTGGGTGACACAGCGGTAAACACTATCGTTGCTAAATCTGAAAACGAAATTGGCGTTGAAGCTAACGAAGAAGCTGAGCTACAAAAAGCAGAAGCTTAATTCTTAATTAAGACTTGATAAGTAGGGGCTGTTGACCTTTCGTGGTTAAGTTTTGTTCGAGATGAAATCGTTTTAGGCGCGGCGAAGAGTATGTAGCCTAGTCATTCTAAGCAAATATTCTTTAACAAAGCATAAAACGATTTTAGCCGAACCCTTCGGGCAGCCCTTGTGGTTCATTTCTACTGCGTTATCGGCTTTTCATGTAGGCCAGCTACACGTTAAAGCCTCTTCCTTGTATAAATTTCCCACAAGATGCTGCAAAACCCAGCTCGAAAGGTCAACAGTCCCTGAAGCCCCGCTCAACCAGAGCGGGGCTTTTTTATTTCTGCTGATCGGTGCTTTGGGCCATCTGATGGTGGGTCAAAAAAGGGGGCTGTGTTGGTGCGAAGTCTCATTTTTTCTTTTTACTCGCGCTGAATGGGTCATCAGTTTTCAATATTTAATATAGATCACATATAATAATACAATATTATTATATTGTTCTGGCAACCTACATTATGACGACATAAAGGAAATCAAATAATGAAGTTGTCTTACCTTAGCCTACTAACTGCTAGCCTCTTAGCGGCTCCCGCTCTTGCTTCTAATCACGATATTGGTCAGCAGTTCAATCTTGATCCAGCAAAAGCGCCAGCACAAAACTTCGATTTATCTAAATGGAAAATTAACCTACCTGAGCTAACAACAGAAGGCTCTAGAAAAGGCAAAACATTGGAGATCGGTAAGCAGGAATTGTCGAATGTAGACACGCCTTACGTTCATCCTAAATGGTTCTACACTGATGCAGAATCTGGCGCGATGGTATTTGTGGCTCCGAATACAGCACCAACGACACCAAACAGTAAGAATACGCGTAGTGAGCTAAGAGCGATGCTGGCAGACAGCTACTCGGCGCCGAGCAACAACTTCGCGATTTCAAGCCATAAGAACGCAGAAGAGTTTGGTTCTATCGGTGGCCAAATGACGGCAACACTTTCTGTTGATCAGGTGAGTACCAGCGGTAGCTACAAAAAAACAGGTGCATTCTCGGTAGTGATTGGCCAAATCCATGGTTCAGACAATGAGCCCCTGAAAATTGTTTACCGCAAATTGCCAGAGCATGAGCATGGTTCGTTAACGTGGAACTATGAACTCAATCCGCCGAAAGAGATGAAAGATGCGAAGGATGAAAACGGAAATAAACTTCGTAAAGACATTCGCCATGATGTATTTGGTCAATACAATCTGAAAAAAGGCAGCTCTGATCCTACTGATGGTATCAAGCTAGGTGAGGTGTTCTCATACGATGTGAATATCAAAGATAACATCATGCACTTAACCTTTACTAAGAATCCAAACTCAGCCGATCCTATTGTGAAGACATATGATGTTGATTTGGCAAAGGGTAAATATCAGGGGCATGATATCGACCTTGGTTATGGACAAGACTGGATGTACTTCAAGGCGGGCGCATACAATCAATGCAACACTAAGAAATCGAGTTCTGCCTGTGAATGGCGTGGTATGGAAGCGGGAGATTACACTCAAGCGAGCTTCTACCAGTTAGTGCTCAACCAATAACATGGCTGAATCAGAAATCATTTGAACAATATTTAACTGATTAATATCTATTTGAAAAAGACCTTCTACATGAAGGTCTTTTTTTATGGCATTTGGAATAGGGTTGAGGTTTCAATATGGTGGCAAATGCGAGAGTTTCTCAACACCGGAGCCTTAATTGGCAAGGGATCGGTCACTTTTTACCTTTATGTAAAAAGATACGGGAAAAAATAGATTTTTTTTACTTATTCCCTTGAAAACCAGTTTGCAGCCCTTATCTATGGTGCATACGAAAGCAAATTGTATTTGCACTTTAATTTTGTGTATTAGGGTTGAATCTCTAATTACCACCCCCACATCAGTGGGTATAGCAAAAACTTAATAGAATATATTTCGGAGATAGCCTGATGGGTAAAATCATTGGTATTGATTTAGGTACTACTAACTCTTGTGTTGCTGTTCTTGACGGCGACAAACCACGCGTAATCGAAAATGCTGAAGGCGAACGCACAACAGCATCAGTAATCGCATACACTGAAGGCGAAACGCTAGTTGGTCAACCTGCAAAACGTCAAGCTGTTACTAACCCTCAAAACACACTGTTCGCTATCAAGCGTCTAATCGGTCGTCGTTTTGAAGATGAAGAAGTTCAACGCGATATCGAAATCATGCCTTTCAACATTGTTAAGGCTGACAACGGTGATGCATGGGTAGAAGCGCAAGGCCAAAAAATGGCTGCTCCTCAAGTATCTGCTGAAGTTCTTAAGAAAATGAAGAAAACAGCTGAAGACTTCCTAGGCGAAGAAGTAACTGGCGCAGTTGTAACTGTTCCTGCTTACTTCAACGATGCTCAACGTCAAGCAACTAAAGATGCTGGCCGTATCGCTGGTCTAGATGTTAAACGTATCATCAACGAACCAACTGCTGCTGCTCTAGCTTACGGTCTAGACAAGCAAGGTGGTGATCGCACTATCGCTGTATACGACCTTGGTGGTGGTACATTCGATATCTCTATCATCGAAATCGATGAAGTAGAAGGCGAGAAGACTTTCGAAGTTCTTTCAACTAACGGTGACACTCACCTTGGTGGTGAAGATTTCGATAACCGCATGATCAACTACCTAGTAGATGAGTTCAAGAAAGAGCAAGGTATCGACCTTAAAGCTGACCCACTAGCAATGCAGCGTGTTAAAGAAGCAGCAGAAAAAGCGAAAATCGAGCTTTCTTCTACTACTCAAACTGACGTAAACCTACCTTACGTTACTGCTGATGCGACTGGTCCTAAGCACATGAACATCAAAGTGACTCGTGCGAAGCTTGAGTCTCTAGTTGAAGACCTAGTACAACGTTCTCTTGAGCCTCTAAAAGTTGCTCTAGCGGATGCTGACCTATCTGTAGGCGAAATCACTGACGTTATCCTAGTTGGTGGTCAAACTCGTATGCCTATGGTTCAAGCTAAAGTATCTGAGTTCTTCGGTAAAGAGCCACGTAAAGACGTGAACCCTGACGAAGCAGTAGCAATGGGTGCTGCAGTTCAAGGTGGTGTACTAGCTGGTGACGTTAAAGACGTACTACTTCTAGACGTTACTCCTCTATCTTTCGGTATCGAAACGATGGGCGGCGTAATGACTAAGCTAATCGAGAAAAACACAACTATCCCAACAAAAGCGGATCAAGTGTTCTCTACAGCTGAAGACAACCAAAGCGCGGTAACTATCCACGTACTACAAGGTGAGCGTAAGCAAGCGACTTACAACAAGTCTCTTGGTCAGTTCAACCTAGAAGGTATCCAACCAGCACCACGTGGCATGCCACAAATCGAAGTAACTTTCGACCTAGATGCTGACGGTATCCTAAACGTATCTGCGAAAGATAAAGCGACGGGTAAAGAGCAGAAGATCACTATCCAAGCATCAGGCGGTCTGTCTGAGGAAGAGATCGAAGCAATGGTACAAGAAGCAGAAGCTAACAAAGAAGCGGACAAGAAGTTCGAAGAGCTAGTAACTGCACGTAACCAAGCTGACCAAATGATTCACGGTACTAAGAAGCAAGTAGAAGAAGCTGGTGAAGCTCTACCTGCAGACGAGAAAGAGAAGATCGAAGCAGCTATCGCGGCACTAGAAGAAGTTAAGTCTGGTAACGACAAAGAAGCTATCGACGCTAAAGTTCAAGAACTTATGCAAGCAGCTCAGAAGCTAATGGAAATCGCTCAACAACAAGCTCAAGCACAGCAAGCTGGCGCTGAAGCGGGTGAGCAACCTAAGCAAGACGACGACGTGGTAGACGCTGAGTTCGAAGAAGTTAAAGACGACAAAAAATAATTTCGTCGCAGATAGCCTGATTTCGTTGTCGGAAGTGCTCACCTACTAGCGTAGGCTGCGCGCTTCCTTCTAGAACTCAAGCTATCTGCTTAGAAATTTGTCTCGAAGACTTATTAATACGGGCGTCAGAGGTAACTCTCACGCCCGTAAATTTGTATTTAGACTTGTCGATCTAGATAATAGCTTTATTCGGTGATTCAGCCGGCAGAACTTTTATCTAGATTGATACACAGACTACTGAAGTTACTTTTCGGTAGTAGCAATTATTTTGGTGACCTAGAACATGTCAAAACGTGATTTTTACGAAGTATTAGGCGTAAGCCGCGATGCATCAGAGCGCGATATTAAAAAAGCGTACAAGCGCTTAGCTATGAAATTCCACCCGGACCGTAACCAGGGTGATGAGAGCGCAGCGGACAAATTTAAAGAAGTAAAAGTAGCGTACGAGATCCTAACCGATCCTCAAAAGAAAGCAGCTTATGACCAATATGGTCACGCAGCTTTTGAACAAGGCGGCATGGGTGGCGGCGGCGGTTTCGGCGGCGGTCAAGGTGACTTCGGTGATATCTTCGGTGACGTATTTGGCGACATCTTCGGCGGTGGTCGTCGTGGTGGTGGTCAACAACGTGCACAACGTGGTTCAGACCTACGTTACAACATGGAACTGACTCTTGAAGAAGCGGTTCGTGGTGTATCAAAAGAGATTGAAGTACCAACACTGGTTGAATGTGACACTTGTGATGGTAGCGGCGCGAAGAAAGGCTCTTCTGCGCAAACTTGTGGCACTTGTCATGGCCACGGCCAAGTACAAATGCGTCAAGGTTTCTTCGCGGTTCAACAGACTTGTCCTACTTGTAACGGTAAAGGCAAGATCATCAAAGACCCATGTAACTCTTGTCACGGTCAAGGCCGTAAGCAGAAGACGAAAACACTTAATGTTAAGATCCCTGCTGGTGTTGATACTGGCGACCGTATTCGTTTATCTGGCGAAGGTGAAGCGGGAGAGCAAGGTGCTCCAGCTGGCGACTTATACGTACAAGTTCACGTAAAAGAGCACAACATCTTCGAACGTGACGGTAACAACCTTTACTGCGAAGTACCAGTAAGCTTCTCTATGGCTGCTCTAGGCGGTGAAGTTGAAGTTCCAACACTGGATGGTCGTGTAAACCTTAAGGTGCCAGAAGAGACACAAACGGGCCGTATGTTCCGTATGCGTGGCAAAGGCGTGAAAGGCGTTCGTGGCGGCGGTGTGGGTGACCTAATCGTTAAGCTAGTGGTTGAGACTCCAGTTAAGCTAAGCTCTCGTCAGAAAGAACTTCTACGTGAGTTTGAAGAGACATGTGGCGGCGAAGCGGCAAGCAAGCACAAGCCTAAGTCTGAAGGTTTCTTCAGCGGCGTTAAAAACTTCTTCGATGACCTAACTAAGTAATTAGGTTATTGAACTCTTAAGTTATTGATACTTTAACTTAAGGACGAAAATAGAAAGCCTGCTCATGTAGCAGGCTTTTTTGTGTCTGTAGAAAACAGAAAAAAATAACAGGTAATGCATGAGATTAATTGGCTTATCTCATTACTTCCAACATGCTTCTGGTTCCGAGATCCCAGAGTGGTGTAACTCTAAAATATCAGTCGTTGAGTCTAAGCAGTCATCGTTTGTCTGTGGTGCGTGCGGCTCAGCTTGAATGATATAGGTCGCGCTGCTTGCTGAGATAGCGAGTGTGTATCGGCTTGTATCGGTATCGCAAAAGCTGCATGTCCCGGCGGAGATAATCCCCTGCGCTGCGGATGTATAGTCACCTGTATATAGGGTTTCCAGCTCTAATTGTATTTTGGTCATGTCGGCCAACGCTTTGACACGATGCGCCTTCATGACATGGTTGGTATAACTCGGGTAAGCGATTGCCCCAAGTATTCCCACGATGACGACAGCCAGCAATAACTCGATCAATGTCATCCCTCTCATGCTTATGTTGTTGCTGTTGCATATATTTTTTCGAATCATCGCGAGTAGTTTCCTTTCATAACCCAGTACATTCTTCTCCGGTGGTAGCATCGCTGCAAGATTAAATACGGTTACGCACTGAATTACATAGGAATTTGGGAAATGACTCGCGGGTTTACTTTATTAGAGCTGTTAATAACGGTATCGGTACTGTCGATACTGATAGCGACGGCTGCCCCGAGTTTTAGTTATCTATTAGCGTCCTCCAAAATTCAAAGACTCGCCCCTGAGGTTCATGGTTTCTTGGTTACTGCGCGATCCGAAGCCATTGCCCGAAATCAAGAACTACACCTTCTATTTTTGGTTTCGAATACGTTAGGTGCGATTGAGGATACAGAAGGTGAGTGGGATTTGGTTCTCAGCACTACCGCTTCTTATGTGCCAGGTAATGTGGTGATGCATCTTGATGGTTCAGCCTATCAAGATATCACAGTCTCGTTCAGCTTTTTAAATCAGAACTCAATCTCTATTGATGGAGTAAGAGGTCGCTTTATTAATGGTAACGTCACCATAGCTTCAGTGAGTACCCCGTCTGAAGAACTTTCTATTAAGGCATCAAATACAACAGGGCGTATTCGGATTTGCAGCAGCGACCCTAATAGCGATGGGCGCAACAGCATTGGTCATTATGGTTATGAGATCTGCAACTAAGCTTGCTCAAGGCAGTACCTTGGTAGAAATGATGGTGGCCTCTGCTATAGGCGTGATTGTTATAGGGACGATTGGTAGTGTGTTCATCACTAACCAACGTCTAAGCTCAGAGAAAAGCCTGGAGGTGCTCCTTTCACAAAACTTGTTCTCCACTGCACAAATGATGAAAGAAGAGATTTTGCGTGCCGGATATAACGCCAATGCCGGACAGTCGGTAAAGTTATCAGGTGCACCAAATACGATTTATGCCCAGCAAATCAGTGCTGATGAAGCTTATCTTGGTTTTGTTTATCTGCAAAATAGTACTTCATCTGCTTATCGAAATATTGTTTATCAGTTCAAAGACAATAAGCTCAACTACTGCCTTGGAGAATCGACCGATCTTTTGGCTATCGATGAAAAGCCATTTAGCAATGCAAGCGGTGATGTGACGATGACGTGTCAAAGTTTGTTCTTCGAACGACAAATTCAGATAGATGCGTTCTCTGTTTCTGTGGAAGACATATCGAGCAGTCAGGCGAGTTCTCAAAGGATCAACATGACGCTTGAGGCGTCGTTAGTGAATGCGGATTTGAGCCAAAAAGTGATGACATCCGTTGTGCAAAGGAACTGGCAATGAAGAGTGATAAGCAACAAGGAGCGATAACGCTGATGTTAGTCAGTATTCTCTTGATTGGTGTACTGATCGTTTCTCTTGGTTCATTTAAGGTCACGTTCTATCAAATCAAGCGGGCGCAAAATGAGGTCCAAGCGCGCAAAGAACACTGGCAAGCGGAAGGTGGTTTAGAGTGTACTTACGCTTATCTACTTGAATTAGATAAAAGTGTTGCCGACATTCAAGATGCCAGTACTCGTCCAGCAGACTTTGAAGATTGGTGTTCTCCTTATCAAAATCAGCCTCAAATCGATGTATCGAGCAGTGCTAGTTCTAGTGCTTATTTGGTGACGTCTTCTTCGAACACCAACTCCCTTTATAAGACGATAAGAGAACAGTCTCAGTTAGGAACGGGAGCAATTCAGTCGACAGGGCCAATAGAGATAATTGGGACACTAAGTCTCAAGCCAACAGCGAAAGAAGAGCCAATCACTGGTAATGAATATGAGTGTGTCAGTGTCTCCTTTGCTGATCTGTTTACTTATCAATATGATGCTACTCATGGTGATTCAACGCAGGTTTTGGGGTTAGAAGTGCATAATCCTACTGCTGATGGGCCCTTTTCTGGTTTCGACGGCGTTTGTCATAGCGACTACAAAACGGAGATCCCGAAAGGCACTTCCGGTAGTACCTATTCGATCTATGCCCCTGACTATTATCAAGGAACCAACCCACCTCCGTTCAAGAAAGACTTTAATCCAGATCCTAATATGAATCCGTTTTATACCTTCTTTGGTATGGCTAGAACGGAACAAAACATTCTCGATCTGTCGCAAGATACGGACTTGTTTAAGCATGTTCAGCTATTGAACGCGACGGAGTGTGGCCCTGAAATCATGGACCACTTTACGATAGGCCAAACCAAAGGGCTATGGATTGAAGGTAATTGTCACATCAATGCAGCGGTAGCAGCTGCAAATAACCCATCTCAACTTCTCGTGATTCAAGATGGTGTGCTCGCGCTGAATGGAGCCATGACTTACAACGGGGTGATTTATCACTTGGTTGATTATCAAAAGAGCCATGTGAAAACGAGAGTCGATAATTTCTGGAACTCGCTTGTAGCTAACAACGTGTTTGCGCCTTTTATCAAAGACATCGATGAGGCTAGCGTGATTAAAAAGAGTGTCGGGATTCAATTTGCTTCTGGTTTGCCTTCTGGTGGTCTTATCTTTGATTCTCCCTCGGGAGTGACGACCATAGTGGGGGATATGGACATGGATTTTCGTGCGGATTCGAACCCAAGTGACCCGCCTTCAACGTATCAATGGCAGCGAGGTTCATGGAATGATTTCTAAGAGTTCTGGGTTCAGTTTACTCGAGGTACTTATCTCTTTTCTGCTGATTGGCGTTGCGTCGTTAGGGCTGGTTAAATTGCAGGTGTATGCGGAACAAAAATCGGATCATGCGCTCCAGAGTATCGAAGCTTTGCATTTTGCAGAAAGGCAGATGGAGTTTTATCGAACTCGCGCGCTCAATGTTAGTGGGGCGGTAGGGCTTATTCCTTTTGAGGAACTAAATCAATCGAGCTACTGTCTCAACATTGCGAGTTCAGATCCCTTATCCGGTTTATCGGGTTCTGCATATTCGATGACATGTGAAGTCACCAATGCGAGCGGAGCCTTATCTGGCGCGCTCAAAAACATTACTGTCACAATTGCATGGCAAGATCGTATGAACCGTACGCAAAGTATTTACCTCGAAACTATGCTCTCCAAATACAGTGAGTTTGACTGAGCCCTAAGCAAACGTTTACTGCATGCCAAGGCTTACGCCACTCCTTTTACGGACAATTTTCACTCCTCGGACATTGTTTAATTACTGGTTAAATTCATGTATATGGAATGGTGTTTTTTGTGTTTTTATATTGTTGTAGTTGTATGGTATTTTTGCAAAATATGTCTCCATTTATGGAATTTAAGGTGGAATCTTGTGCTTTTTATGGGGGCTTTTAATAGAATATGTGTTGTACCAATAGGCCGTGGTAAAAACTTATATTAGGCCTAAACAAACAACATCACATATGGAGTTACAATGAGTAACCAAGCCGTAAAAAAAGCACCATCGACTGACAAGATCAGTGGAATGGATCGCTTTCTAAACTTCATTGAACGCGCCGGCAACAAAATTCCAGATCCAGCAATCCTGTTCTTCTGGGCTCTAGTTATCGTATGGGTAGCATCTGCACTTTTGTCGAATCTTTCATTCGATCTAATCAACCCTCAAACGGGTGCTGCTCTAGAAGTAAATAACCTACTGACTGGTGAAGCGCTTGCTAGCTTCCTAGCGAATATGGTTACCACGTTCACAGGCTTCGCACCTCTAGGCATCGTACTTGTTGCTATGCTAGGTGTTGGCGTTGCTGACTCTTCAGGCTTCATTACTACTGGCCTTAAGAAGATGCTGAACTTCACGCCAGCGAAGCTACTTACGCCAATGCTAATCTTGGTTGCTATCGTGTCTCACACAGCAGCTGATGCAGGTTACGTTCTAGTAATCCCTCTTGGCGGTATCATCTTCCACGCTGCGGGTCGTCACCCTCTAGCGGGTATTGCAGCAGCATTTGCTGGTGTATCTGGTGGTTTCTCTGCGAACTTCATCCCTTCAGGTATCGACCCGCTACTAGCTGGCTTCACGCAAACAGCGGCAAACGTTCTTGACCCTGAATACGTGATTAACCCTCTAGCGAACATCTTCTTTACTGGCCTATCTTCAGTTCTTATTGTTGCTATCGGTTGGTACGTAACTGAGAAGATCATCGAACCTCGCCTAGCGAACACGCCAGTTGATGAAGATGCTGAAGAAGCACCTGATCTAGGTACGTTCACTGCAATCGAATCAAAAGCATTCAAATACGCAGGTTGGGCAATGGTTGCTGGTATTGGTCTGCTTGTTGCGGCTCTAATCCCTGAGAACTCGGCACTGCGTTCTCCTGAAGGTGAGCTAACAGCATTCTCTGCACCAGTTATGAAGTCTATCGTTCCTCTGATCTTCATCCTGTTCATCATCCCAGGTATCGTTTACGGCCGTGTAGCGGGTACTTTCAAGAACAGCAATGACGTAATCAAGGCGATGTCTGAGACAATGGCTACGATGGGCGCGTACATTGTAATGTCGTTCTTCTGTGCACAGTTCCTATCGGCATTCGGTCAATCAAACATTGGTACTATGCTGGCACTTTACGGTGCTGAAGGCCTGAAAGCGATGGACCTTCCTGGTGAAGCGACAATCGTTGGTATGATTCTACTAACGGCTTCAGTTAACCTTCTTGTTGGTTCAGCATCGGCTAAGTGGGCACTTATCGGTCCAATCTTAGTTCCAATGCTAATGGTTGTAGGTATCTCTCCTGAGCTATCTCAAGCGGCTTACCGTGTTGGTGACTCAGTGTCTAACATCATCTCTCCACTAATGGTGTTCTTCCCACTGGTTGTTGTTTACTGCCAACGCTACGTTAAGTCTACAGGTATCGGTACTCTAGCTTCTCTAATGATGCCATTCTCGATTGCAATGCTAATCGGTTGGTCTATCTTCCTGCTAGCTTACTGGGCTCTTGGTATTCCACTAGGTATCCAAGCACCTTACACTTACACAATGTAAGATTTAACTAAGCAAAATTAAGCTTTATTCATTGCTAAGCCCGCACCGAAATGTGCGGGCTTTTGTGTGCTATTTTTTCGCTCTATTTTTATATCCAAAAATTTTTATATCAAAAAGAAAGGTACTCAGCTTATACTCCGGATTACGGCTAATTGTTGGCCGGTAAAATTAGGAAATCCAAAACATCATGAAAATTCTGCTTCTGGTAGGGTTAATTGTTTTAAATGGTCTGTTTGCCATGTCTGAGATTGCATTGGTAGCAGCAAAAAATAGTCGGCTGAAACGCTTGGCCGAAAAGCACCGTTCTGCTCAGATCGCACTTGAGCTCAAAGAAAATCCAACTCGCTTCCTCTCAACCATTCAAATCGGTATTACCGTCATAGGCCTGCTCAGCGGCATCGTGGGTGAGGCGACGTTATCTGCACCACTAGCCGTTCAACTAGAACTGTGGGGTATGGATGCAACGCAAGCGAATGTTCTGTCTACCGCGGTCGTCGTTGTCGGTATTACTTACTTTGCGATTGTAGTTGGTGAACTCGTACCAAAACGCTTTGCTCAATCTCAAGCGGAAACCATCGCTGTGTTGGTCGCTATGCCAATCTATTGGTTGTCTAAAATCGCAACGCCGTTTGTTTTTGCTTTGTCTGCTTCAACGGAAGGTATTCTTAAGTTGATGGGCCGAGGTGGCGAAGAAGACAGTGTGACGGAAGACGATATTCATGCGCTTGTTAAAGAGGGCTCAGACTCAGGTGTGATTGAACGTGGTGAGCAAGAGATGATTCGCAATATCTTGCAGCTTGATGATCGCTTAGTGAGCTCATTGATGACGCCGCGTCGAGACATCGATTTTCTGGATGTCGACCAACCTGTTGAGAACATCTTGAAGCAGCTCCGCTCATCAAAGCACAGCGTATTCCCTCTATGCCAAGACCATCTAAATAAGGTGGTAGGCACAGTGTCTGCCAAGGCTTTATTGAATCAGGCGGGTAATCTAAGTATTCAAGTGATCATGGGGCTGTCTAAATCTCCAATCTATGTACCGGAATCGATGAAGGCGCTACGCCTCCTTGGTTATTTTAAAGAGTCGGGCACTGAGATGGCATTCATTGTTGATGAGTATGGCGATGTTCAAGGCCTCGTGACTCATTACGACATTCTAGAGGCGATTGCGGGAGAGTTATCAAACAACCCGAACGACCTTTGGACTGAGTCTCTGCCAGATGGCTTGCTGGTGGATGGATTAATCCCGATCAGCGAACTGAAAAACCGCTTGGAGCTTTCAGAGTTAGAGGGTGAAAGCGAGGGCTTCCAAACTCTAAACGGACTCATCACATGGCTGCTAGGTCGCTTGCCTGAGACGGGAGAGATCGTTGAGTGTCAGCAGTGGCAGTTTGAGATTATCTCGGTTGAGAATAATCGTATTGTGAGCGTCAAAGCGACGCAAATCGTTAATGATTTGCTTGAAGCCGAAAGCTAGACTGACAGTTAATCATCCAGTCCATGGCTATTGGTGGGCATCTCTTTGTTGTCCATCATCACTAACATTAGGTATGCTTCACCGCATACCTTTTTTGTTTCTATTGTTTGTTTTTGGAGTCCCCTTTGTCAGACCATCAATTCACCCCTCAAGATGAAATCTTTATGCGACGTGCCATCGAAGTGGCAAAAAAAGCGGAGAGTGAGGGAGAGGTACCTGTTGGTGCCGTACTGGTAAAAGATGGTGAGATTATCTCTGAAGGGTGGAACCGTTCGATTGGCAGCCATGACGCAACAGCGCACGCTGAAGTAGAAACCTTGCGTAAAGCGGGGCAGGTTCTGGAAAATTATCGACTGCTTGATACCACATTGTATGTCACGCTTGAGCCATGCCCTATGTGTGCGGGTGCCTTGTTACACAGCCGAGTGAAGCGCATTGTTTTTGGCGCGCCAGACCTAAAAGCGGGTGCGGCAGGGACTGTGCTGAACTTGTTTGAAAGCCAAGCCTCTTACCACTATGCCGATGTTGAGCACGGGCTATTAGAGGATGAGTGTCGCGAGCAACTACAAGCGTTTTTCAAGCGTCGTCGAAAAGAGATAAAAGAGAAGCGAAAGCAAGAGCGTTTGCTAGAAGAGCAGCAGTTAGAAGCAGACAAGGCGCTTAAAAAGAAATAGCAGCAAGTTTAAGGCACTCTCATAGTAAGAGTGCCAAACCAGCTTACTTGGTTATAGAGTTTACTCGGCAATCATCTGCATGAAAGCACGGTTGCGCCAAATGATCTTCTTCTTATTATTTGAAAGCATACGCTTACGACGGTTTGCTGCAACTGTCTTATCCAAGCGCTTCGATTTCAGTTTCTTCATCATTTCAATGATTTCCTATTGGTCGTCTGACTGTGTCGTTTGGACTAACGACTTAATTATAGTGTGATTCGTCTGTTTATCCTGTCGCGCAGAGGCAGACATAGAAGAGCAATCCTAGTCTCAAGCCTTTAACTTCGGCCAATGGCCAATAGCCAATAACCAAGTGCAACAGAACGATAATCTTGATTGTGGTGTGTCGTTATAAGGTGCGATTGTTACTGTAATATGACACTGCCTTTATCACGGTCTTTTATCCGCATCTCTCCTTTGTGTAAGCGATAGAAAGCGCAATAAAAAAGAGCAATGCTGGAAGGCATTGCTCTTTTGGTTTTATTTCGAAGGCTCAGAACCACTTACTGTTGATTCTGCAGCGCTGATGCTGGATTCAGCCCCAGAAGTCTCTAAAGGTGGAATAACGATCAACCCTTCAAGACTCTCTTCTTGTTCTTTATTACGTTTATTAACATGGCCGATGATGCTCTGGTAATAACGGCGAATGTTTTCTACGTAGTTTCTAGCTTCATCACCACGGGCATAACCATAGCGAGTTTGGCTGTAGTATTTCTTCTGCCTTAGTAGAGGAAGTCTGTCTTTTACATCACCCCAAGCATCAGGATCTCCGCCTTGCGCCTTAGTGAGGCGACGTGCGTCCATCATGTGTCCGTAACCGACATTGTATGAAGCAAGCGCAAACCAGATCTTTTCATGTTGTGTGATTGAATCTGGTACACGGTTCACGATACGACGTAGGTATTCAACACCACCTTGTACTGACTGTTTAGGGTCAAGACGGTTGGTCACCCCAACACTCTTCGCGGTCGGTAGTGTCAGCATCATCATGCCACGAACACCCGTTGGTGAACGCGCGACCGGGTTCCAGTGAGATTCTTGATAAGCAAGTGCTGCAATCAAGCGCCAGTCAAACTCTTGCGAGTACTTTTGAAACAGTGGCGACCATTTTGGTAGCTTGCTGTCGAGCGCGCGGATAAAGGCACGAGTATCAACGTAATCAAAAGTGCCGATATGACCGATGTACTTTTCTTCTAGCGAAGCAAGTTCACCGGATTGTTTTAGATTACCGAAGAACTCAATTAACAAAGCGTACAGGCTCTCGTCTTCAGACTTCTCTAAGTACCAAGAGATAGGTTGGTCTTCCGTTAGTTCAAACGCCAATGCTACGTCAGGGTATAAACGTTGTGCTAGTGATAGTTCGATAGAATCGGCCACCGTAAATAGGCGCTCGCCCGTTGATACTTCTTTTAGCAGATCATTGATGTCGGCATTGCCTATCGCATCGTAGATGAAGTCATCGTGCGTGTTCTGTAATTGCTTAAGTGTGGGCTCGAAGTGTGAGTCTTTCACCACTACTAAAGAGGGCGTCAGCGTCTCGTTAGGTGACGCGTCTTCTGATTCAGCTTGCGCTTTGATGAATTCAGCCTGGCGTTCGTTCTCAAATTTGATCAGTTGATCTAGGTTTCTTGGACGCCATTGGCCTTTTTTGTACACCACTTGTTGGCTTACGTAGTAATAAGCAGGCGCTGCACGATAAGCTCGCGTCAGTTTGTTGTTTTGCGTTAACCCTGTAGCAATTAGGTCGATCTCGCCTTTCTTTAGGGCGGGGAATAGGCCGGATAGACGGTAAGCCGGTTTAACCTCAAGCTTCACCCCCAGCTCTTGTGCAAACTCACGAGCTAATTCGTAATCGAGACCAGCTGGGCCATCAGGACCAATGTAATAAGAGAGTTGGTTATTTAGAGTTCCGACACGAAGCACACCGCGCTCTCGTATCTGCTCAAGAACACTTTTAGGTTCAGATTCAATCTGGCATGCCGTTAGCCCAAACAGAGCGATAACGAGCAGAAGGAACTTCGACGAAAAGATGAGAGAAAATTTAGGCATCAAAATGAAATCTCGAAAAGTGGAAGCCCCTTTATACCAAACCCCGCAAGGCTGGCAAAGCAGGTTTGATTAAACAGAGGTAAAAGTGGTGATAAATGCAGCAAAACTGGCATTTACGCAGAAACATGAAAAAAATCACGCAAACGGTTGCTTTTGGTGTTACGTCACAAAAAAAAATGCTTTATAATGCGCTCGCATTGAAGAGGTGGGATCGGCATAGGTTTTTAAACCTTCGGGAATAGCTTCGAAGAAAACAGTTAGGTTTTTCCTTTAACCCACTGAATTTATTCCAATATCACCTTAATCAACTGCATAAGAGACCTAAGCACATGAGAATTTTGCGTGGCTCCCCAGCTCTATCTGAGTTTCGTGTTAACAAGCTTTTAGAGCTTTGTCGTGAATTAAGCTTACCTGTAACAGGTATTTACGCTGAGTTTGCCCACTTCGCTGATTTAACAGCAGACCTAGACGCGTCTGAAGTTGAGAAGCTAGAAAAGCTACTGACTTACGGTCCAACGATTGAAGAGCATGAACCTGAAGGTTTACTGCTGCTTGCTACACCTCGTCCAGGTACTATTTCTCCTTGGTCTTCAAAATCTACAGATATCGCACATAACTGTGGCCTAGCGAAAGTATCTCGCCTAGAGCGCGGTACGGCTTTCTACATTGAAACGTCTTCTGAACTTTCTGAGCTTCAACTTGTTGAGCTGAAAGCGATTCTTCACGATCGTATGATGGAAGTGGTTTTCACTGACTTCGAATCAGCAGCAGCATTGTTCACCGTTGCTGAACCAGCACCTTATGCGGAAGTTGATCTTCTTACAGGCAGCCGTAAAGCGCTTGAAGAAGCAAACGTTACCCTAGGTCTTGCTCTTGCAGAAGATGAGATTGATTACCTACTTGAAAGCTTTGTCACTAAGCTTGAACGTAACCCGACTGACATCGAGCTAATGATGTTTGCACAAGCGAACTCAGAGCATTGTCGTCATAAGATCTTCAACGCTGATTGGACTATCGACGGCGTTAAGCAAGAAAAATCATTGTTCAAGATGATTAAGAATACGTTTGAAGTAACTCCTGATAACGTTCTGTCTGCTTATAAAGATAACGCGGCAGTAATGACTGGCTCTGAAGTGGGTCGTTTCTTCCCAGATCCAGAAACTCGTCAGTACAACTACCACCAAGAGAAAACACACATCTTGATGAAAGTTGAAACGCACAACCACCCAACGGCTATTTCTCCATGGCCGGGCGCATCTACAGGTTCAGGCGGTGAAATCCGTGATGAAGGCGCGACAGGTATTGGTGGTAAGCCAAAAGCAGGTCTAGTGGCGTTCTCTGTATCTAACCTTAAGATCCCGAACTTTGTTCAACCTTGGGAAACAGATTTTGGTAAGCCAAGCCGTATCGTTACTGCATTGGATATCATGCTTGAAGGTCCTCTTGGTGGCGCGGCATTCAACAACGAATTTGGTCGTCCAAACCTACTAGGTTACTTCCGTACTTACGAAGAGAAAGTAAATTCTCACGCAGGTGAAGAAGTACGTGGTTACCACAAGCCAATCATGCTGGCTGGTGGTCTTGGTAACATCCGTGACGAGCACGTTCAGAAGAAAGAGATCCCAGTAGGTGCAAGCCTGATCGTTCTAGGTGGTCCTGCGATGAACATCGGCCTTGGTGGCGGTGCAGCATCTTCAATGGATTCTGGTTCTTCTTCAGAGGATCTAGATTTCGCTTCTGTACAACGTGAAAATCCAGAAATGGAGCGTCGTTGTCAGGAAGTTATCGACCGTTGTTGGCAGCTAGGTGATGCGAACCCTATCGCATTCATTCATGATGTGGGCGCGGGCGGTATCTCAAATGCACTTCCTGAGCTAGTAGACGATGGTGAACGTGGCGGTATCTTCAACCTACGTGACGTGCCAAACGATGAGCCGGGCATGAGCCCACTTGAGATCTGGTGTAACGAATCTCAAGAGCGTTACGTAATGGCGGTTGCAGACAAAGACATGGCAACGTTCGACGCTATTTGTAAGCGTGAACGTGCACCATACGCTGTGGTTGGTAAAGCTACTGAAGAGCGTGAACTTAAACTTGAAGATTCACACTTCGACAACACGCCAATCGACATGCCGATGGACATCCTATTAGGTAAAACACCTAAGATGCACCGTGACGCGAAAACGCTAAAAGCGAACAACCCTGCGATTGACCGTTCTGGTATCGAGATGAACGAAGCGGTTGACCGTGTTCTTCGCTTGCCAACAGTCGCTGAGAAAACATTCCTAATCACTATCGGTGACCGCTCGGTAACTGGCCTTGTTGCTCGTGACCAAATGGTTGGCCCATGGCAGGTTCCTGTTGCTAACTGTGCGGTAACAGCTGTTAGTTACGACTCTTACCACGGTGAAGCGATGTCTCTTGGTGAGCGCACACCAGTGGCATTACTAGACTTCGGTGCATCGGCTCGCCTAGCGGTTGGTGAAGCAATCACAAACATCGCAGCGACTAACATCGGCGATATCAAACACATTAAACTGTCGGCTAACTGGATGTCTCCAGCGGGTCACCCAGGTGAAGATGCAGGTCTTTACGAAGCGGTGAAAGCGGTTGGTGAAGAGCTGTGTCCAGCACTGGGTCTAACTATCCCAGTGGGTAAAGACTCAATGTCGATGAAGACTAAGTGGGAAGAGAACGGCGAGCAGAAAGAAGTAACGTCTCCGCTATCTCTTGTTATCACTGCATTTGCTCGTGTTGAAGATGTTCGTAAGACAATTACGCCTCAACTTCGTACTGACAAAGGTGACACTTCACTGGTTCTTATCGACCTAGGTAACGGCAAAAACCGTCTAGGTGCAACGGCACTGGCGCAAGTTTACAAGCAGCTTGGTGACAAGCCAGCAGACGTAGACAACGCAGCACAGCTAAAAGGTTTCTACGAAGGCGTTCAAGCACTGGTTGCTAACGACCAAGTTGTGGCTTACCACGATAAAGGCGATGGTGGTCTGTTCGTAACACTGGCTGAGATGGCGTTCGCTGGTCACTGTGGTGTTAATGCAAACATTGAAGCTCTAGGTGAAGACACGCTAGCAGCACTATTCAACGAAGAGCTAGGTGCGGTAATCCAAGTTCGCAACGATGACCTAGACGCGGTTCTTTCAACTCTTGCGGCAAGCGGCCTAGAAGCGTGCTCACACGTAATTGGTTCTGTTGAAGCATCTGATGAGCTAGTGATTAAGTCTGGCGAGTCTGTTGTGGTTGAACGTAACCGTACTGAACTACGTACTATCTGGGCTGAGACAACGCACAAGATGCAAGGTCTACGTGACAACCCAGCATGTGCAGACCAAGAGCATGAAGCGAAGAAAGACAACTCAGATCCAGGTCTAAACGTGAAACTGAGCTTCGATGTTAACGAAGATATCGCTGCACCGTTCATTAACACGGGCGCTAAGCCTAAGATGGCGATTCTACGTGAGCAGGGTGTTAACTCTCACGTTGAAATGGCAGCAGCATTCGACCGTGCAGGCTTCGAAGCAACTGATATTCACATGAGCGACATCCTAACGGGTCAAGCGGTTCTAGAAGAGTACAACGGCCTTGTAGCTTGTGGTGGCTTCTCTTACGGTGACGTACTAGGCGCTGGTGAAGGTTGGGCTAAGTCGGTTCTGTTTAACGACTCTACTCGTGAGCAATTTGAAAACTTCTTCAAGCGTGAAGATACCTTCTCTCTAGGTGTGTGTAACGGTTGTCAGATGTTGTCTAACCTACGTGAACTTATCCCTGGAGCAGAGTACTGGCCACGTTTCGTTCGCAACGAATCTGAACGTTTTGAAGCGCGTTTCAGCCTAGTAGAAGTTCAGAAATCTGATTCTGTATTCTTCAATGGCATGGAAGGTTCTCGTATGCCAATCGCTGTTTCTCACGGTGAAGGCCGCGTAGAAGTACGTGACAACGACCACCTAAACGCGATTGAAAACTCAGGTACAGTTGCTCTACGTTACGTTGATAACCACGGTAATCCAACGCAGCAATACCCTAATAACCCGAACGGTTCGCCAAACGCTATTACAGGTTTAACAACGACGGATGGCCGCGTGACAATCATGATGCCTCACCCAGAGCGTGTATTCCGCACGGTGGCTAACTCTTGGTCTCCTGAAGGCTGGGGCGAGAATGGCGCTTGGATGCGTATGTTCCAAAACGCACGTAAGAATGTGGGTTAATCACTGTCTTACTCGCTGCATTAATCTAGGCTAGGTTATGCAAAAATGAAAAGCGCAGATCGAAAGGTCTGCGCTTTTTTATTTCTCGAAATTTAGGAACCAGAGCGAAGAAATTAACGTTTGCAGTTTGCTGTTCTAAAAATCTCCACTACGCTAAATGTTATGGAATCAATTTGTTAGGCCATGAATTTCTGTATGTGTGCAGGTTTGGCTATGCAAAAACTGAATCAATCATCGTGGCATAAGAGGGAACTATGAAAACAACAATCACAAAAGCAGTTGCAGTGGCAGCGATTGTCATGTCGTTAGCTGGGTGTGTCGGTAGTAACGCCGTTACTGGTAAATTAATGAAGTTCAACGTTGAGGTTGTAGATAACCGTTACGCTCGTGCAGGGGTTAACTTCTTGCTTGCTCCGGTTTATGCACTAACAACCGCAGCCGATTACATCGTATTTAACTCGATCGAATTCTGGGCGGGTAAAAACCCACTGACTGGTGCGCCTCACATCTTCGATAGTAAAGTCGATACCATGATCGATGTGAACGACAGCCTTGATGATTCACTAAAAGAAGCACCACTTGGCTTCAATAATCGCCAGATTGAATGGGGTGAAATGCAGCAAATCGATGAAAACACGATTCGTATGGATATCACTTACAACGATGGTCAGAAAGCAGTACTACTGGGTGTTCGTGATGGCGACAAGGTCAGCTACTACATGGATGGCACACTGGTATCTGAAACCTCTATCCAGGCTCTAGAGCAATTAGCCGCAGAGAAGGTGTAACGACTTTCATTATCTATAGATAAAAGAAAAGCCGCTGGATTTAACCCCCAGCGGCTTCGTATTTTCTAGCATCTAGCATCTAGCATCTAGCATCTAGCATCTAGCGCTTAGATTAGTTGTTGCTGTGTAGCTCGCTGTTCAGCTCAACAGCAGACTTGTTCGCTAGACACTCAATTTGACCAGTGATCGAGTTGCGACGGAACAGCAGATCAGAAACGCCAGCTAGGTCGCGAGCTTTAATGATTTCTACTTCGTTGCCTTCTTTATCTAGCATGCGAACTTTCGTACCAGCTGTTACATATAGACCAGACTCAACAGTACAGCGGTCGCCCATTGGGAAGCCAAGACCTGCGTTTGCGCCTAGTAGGCAGTTTTCGCCGATAGAGATAACCATAGTACCGCCACCAGACAGAGTACCCATGATAGAAGCGCCGCCACCGATGTCTGAACCGTTACCTACAACAACACCTGCAGAGATACGACCTTCAACCATGCTTACGCCTGTTGTACCCGCGTTGAAGTTGATGAAACCTTCGTGCATTACCGTTGTACCTTCACCCACATGTGCGCCAAGACGAACACGAGAAGTATCAGCAATACGAATACCTGTTGGTACCACGTAATCCACCATTTTAGGGAACTTGTCTACGCAATCTACAGATAGAGCGCGACCAGCAAGGCGAGCTTCGATTTGACGCTCAGCCAGCTCAGGTAGGTCGATTGGGCCTTCGTTTGTCCATGCGATGTTGTGCAGTAGACCGAAGATGCCGTCTAGTACCGTACCGTGTGGTTGAACTAGGCGGTTAGAGATAAGTTGTAGCTTTAGGAAGCCTTCAGCAACAGATGCTGGCTTCTCGTCAGTCGCAAGAACAACAAGAACCAATGGTTGCTCAGATGCTGCTGCTTTTTCTGCGAAAGATGCGTTTGCTGCATCGTCGTTTGCTGCGAATGCTTTCGCTAGTTCTGCGCTTTGTGCAGCAGAGATTTCGATAGCTTGGTTGCCTTCAGTGTAACCTGCTACTTCACCAACAGCCGCTACTAGAGCGTCGCTTGGGTTTAGAAGTGGGCTAGGGAAGAACGCTTCAATGATTTTATTGTCGCGGTTTTTGGTTGCCGTACCGAAGGCTAGTGAAAAGAAAGCCATGTTGAATCTCCATGTGTTGAGTCTTGATTTTGCTATTTCATAACAGCGGCTCGAATAACCAGCGCCGTCGTTAGCAAAGTTAATTTAATTGCGTTCATCATAAAGAGAGCGCCCTCGTTATGAAAGGGCGCATCGGGATAAAGTCTGTAAAATGATATTGCTTGTCTTTTTAGCGATAGTTTTCATTATCCGGATATCACACCACGTTCTCAATGTTGCAGTGTTTAATTAAACTATGCAGCATAATTTGATTTCCATATTCGCTACTCGTATCTAACCCACCTTGTTGTTAGCTGTATCAATAGGATGAGTCACACTTTCTTTATAAATCTATGTTTATTATCAGAATTATTCGACTTCTGTTGATTAATCGCTTGTGCCTACAGTCCGAGTAAATACTCAAGTTTTCAGCTGCGTAATTAAGATGAAGATCACTATAACCCTATATTAATTAAGTATATTTCCAGCCATAACGACATTAAAACGATTAATAAAGGATCTTCTATGAATTTTACTAAGTCTTTACTGGTGCTCTCTATCGGCGTAGCGATGGTTGGCTGTGGCTCGGACAGTGATGATATCGCAGTGACATGTGACACAGCTGCTTCTTGTACTAAGTTTACTGTTTTACATACTAATGATAACCACGGTCGTTTTTGGGAGAACAGTAAGGGTGAGTACGGAATGGCTGCTCGCAAGACTTTGATCGATAGCATTCGTGTTGAAGTCACCCAAAACGGTGGTGAAACCATTCTATTGTCTGGTGGTGATATTAATACAGGTGTGCCTGAGTCTGACATGCAGGACGCAGTACCGGATTTTGTTGGTATGAACCTTCTTGGTTACGACGCAATGGCATTAGGTAATCATGAGTTCGACAATAGCTTAGATGTGCTAGAGATGCAGGCTGAACTGGCTGATTTCCCAATGCTAGCGGCGAATATTTATATCAAAGATGGAGACACAGTTACTGATGAACGCCTTTTCTCTCCATACAAAGTATTCACTATTAATGGGTTAAAAATAGCTGTTATTGGCCTGACAACCAAAGATACAGCGAAATTGGTTAACCCTGATAATGTCGCGACGATTCATTTTGCGGACCCGCAAGTAGAAATCAAAAAAGCCATAAAAGAAATCGAGGCCAATGAAACGGTTGACCTGATTTTTGCTACCACGCATATGGGGCACTACGCCGATGGTCAACATGGCAGTGAAGCTCCTGGTGATGTATTACTTGCTCGTTCACTGGAGGAAGGGCAATTGGATGCCATTATTGGCGGGCACTCCCAAAACCCAGTTTGTATGGAAGGTAATGAATACGCAGACTTTAATCCGGGAGATGATTGTAAGCCAGATCAGCAGAATGGGACTTACATCATGCAAGCACATGAATGGGGCAAGTATGTAGGTCGAGCTGACTTTGAGTTTTATGAAGGCAAACTGCATTTAGCGAAGTACGATCTGGTTCCTGTGAACTTGAAAGAGAAAGACGAAAATGGTGATTATCAGTTTATCCAAACTGAGATTGAACCAGACTCAACAGTGATTGCGACGCTTTCTGCGTATCAGCAACAAGGCCAAGAGTTGCTTGATGAAGTGATCTCAAATACAGATGCGAAGCTTGAAGGTGATCGTAATGTGGTTCGCTCTGAGCAGACTAACCTTGGTCACTTATTAGGCCACGCTTACCGAACTTACGACTTAGTGAATGCTGATTTCGGCGTGATGAATTCTGGTGGTGTACGTGATTCGATTCAAGTGGGGGATGTGACGTATCGTGATGTGTTGACGGTTCAACCTTTTGGTAATTTCGTAACCAAAGCTACGATGACAGGAGCTGAAGTAAAAGAGTATTTAGGCGTTGTTGCTACGATGACGGCAGGTTCTGGCGCTTATGCTCAACTGGATAATATTAGCTTGACTGTAAATTGCGACTCGAGTGATGTGACCATACGTGACATTAACAATAAAGGTTTCAGCTTAACTGATACTTATACCTTCTCTGTGATCAGCTTTAGTGCAGCTGGTGGTGATGATTATCCGGTAATCGATGTTGAATCGACGCAGCTGGCGGATGCCTTTGTACTTCGTGAATTCTTTGTGAAGCATCCTAATATAACAGCTGCAGATTATGCGCCAGAAGCTGGTAAGTTAATCTATATGAGTAATGGCTTGGAAGTGAAAGGTTGTCCTGCTAGCTAATTTATAACTCATAAACAAAAACGACAAAGAAAATAGCCAGCGAATCGCTGGCTATTTTTGTATCAGAAATTCGTTGTTCTGAGCTTAAACAAACAGCGCTTTATGAGCTTGCTCGATCCCTTCAATCAACATCTGCATACCGATAACAGCCAGTATCAAACCCATCATTCGAGTAATCACGTTCAGTGCGCTTGGCCCTACCGCTTTCACGAAGCGTTCGCCAAACACAAACAATACGTAAGTTAAGGTACACAACAGACCAAACGCGATGATGGTGATGACGGTTTCATAGATGCCTTCGGTGCTGGCAAAGTTCATCGCGGTGGCAATTGTCCCTGGGCCAGCCAGTATAGGCATTGCGAGTGGTGATACCGCAATACTTAGCGCTGCATCTTGCTGGGCGTCTGAATTGACCTTCTCTTTCGCCTTCGAGTGTGTTGATTCACCTTGAAGCATGTGAAAGCCAATCAAGAAGACCAAAATACCGCCTGTGATGCGCAGGGCATAAAGCGTGATACCAAAAAGGTCAAAAATCAGTTTACCTGAAATGGCAAACGTACTGACGATAATGAATGCGATAAACACTGAGCGGAACGCGATTGACTTAACTGTCTCCCTGTCGTTGTCGCCTGTTAAACCAAGAAAGATCGGTGTGTTAGCGATAGGGTTCATGATGGCGAAAAAGCCCATGAACACGGTGATGGTATGAATGATGAGCTCTTTCATATTATTCCTTTAAAAAGATGCAGTTAAATACACATGTTGAATAAGAATAGATACTAGAGCAAGTATGAATAAAAAACAGCCAGCATAGGGCTGGCTGTGTAGTTTTAGTGATGGGAGTAGAGTTTTGGTTGTGTGTTAGTGTCGATTTTTCAATTAACGCTTCGGCTTGGGCCGTGCGATGCTGACAATCACTGCTATCGTTATGCGCTTTGAGACTCGCTTACTGCGACAGCCAGTGCAACCGTAGCCCCTACCATTGGGTTGTTACCCATGCCGATGAAACCCATCATCGCAACGTGAGCAGGAACTGAAGAGCTACCTGCAAACTGAGCGTCTGCGTGCATTCTGCCCATGGTGTCTGTCATGCCGTAAGATGCAGGGCCAGCAGCAACGTTGTCTGGGTGTAAAGTTCGACCTGTACCACCGCCTGAAGCGACAGAGAAATAAGGTAGACCTTGGCGAGTTCGCTCTGCTTTGTAGATACCCGCAACAGGATGTTGGAAGCGTGTTGGGTTGGTTGAGTTACCCGTAATGCTCACATCTACCTCTTCTCTGTGCATGATTGCCACACCTTCACGAACATCATCGGCGCCGTAGCATAAGATCTCGCCACGAGGGCCATTTGAGAAACGGCGACGTTCTGTTTCAACGAGTTCACCGGTTTGGTAGTCGTACTGAGTGCGCACGTAAGTGAAGCCATTGATGCGTGAGATTAAGTACGCCGCATCTTTACCTAAGCCATTTAGGATAACTTTCAATGGATTTTTACGTGATTTATTGACGTTCAGTGCGATTTTGATTGCACCTTCAGCTGCCGCAAATGACTCGTGACCTGCAAGAAAAGCAAAGCAGTGGCTCTCTTCATTCAGAAGACGAGCAGCAAGCGCACCATGACCAATACCCACTTGACGTTGCTCAGCGACACTACCGGGTTTTGTGAATGCTTGGAGGCCTTCACCAATGATATTCGCTGCTTGTTCAGCGTTGCTTGCTTTACGGAATAGAGCCATAGCTGTGCCTAAGGTGTATGCATCGGCTGCGCTTTCAAAAGCAATTGGTTGAGTGTCCATCACCAATGTTTTTGGGTCTACATTGTGTGCTTTACAGTATTGCTCTGCTTGCGCCAAAGAGTCGAAGTTCATTTCTGCCAATGCGCGAGTTACTGATTCATTAAATTGAGTGTTCATAATATCTTTCCTCTAAATTGGCAAAAATTATTGTTGGCGTGGGTTAATCGTGGTCACAGCTTCATCGAAGCGACCATAAGTCCCTGTAGCAAGGTCGGCCGCTTCATTGGCTGGCACACCTTGATTAATCGCCTTCATCATTTTGCCGAGGTTGAGATACTCGTAACCAATCACTTCGCTGTGGTCATCAAGTGCAAGCTTGGTTACGTAACCTTCTGCGAGTTCTAGGTAACGGACGCCTTTTGCTGCGGTTGAGTAACTGGTACCAACTTGGCTGCGCTGGGTTTGACCTAAGTCTTCCAATGCGGCGCCGATTTCAAGGCCACCTTCAGAGAAAGCAGATTGAGTTCGACCGTAAACAAACTGCAGGAAGATTTCGCGCATCGCGACGTTGATCGCGTCACATACCAAGTCAGTATTAAGTGCTTCTAGAATAGTTTTTCCGGTGAGGATTTCAGCGGCCATCGCGGCAGATTGTGTCATGCCGGAGCAGCCGATAGTTTCAATGAGTGCTTCTTCAATGATGCCGTTTTTCACGTTAAGAGTCAGTTTTGCCGCACCTTGTTGTGGTGCACAAGTCCCAACACCGTGGCTCAAACCTGAGATAGCGATAACATCTTTTGGACTAACCATGGCACCTTCAACTGGGATTGGAGCCGAGTTATGAAGATCACCCCTTTGAATAGGGCACATGGATTGAATTTCTGAAGAATAATGCATAATGTTTTCTCACTAATAAAGTCGTATTGACCTAGGGCGTTGAGAAAACAGGACGTGTTGGAAGAGGTGCGGCTGATTCACTACAGATCTTGAGTATCGATAATCCAAAGGAGTAATGGGATTTGGTCCTAATAGACGCAGCCCATTTCAAAATGGAGGAGTAGCGATACACCCAACAGTATTACCTGTTTTCGATTCTGTAGGAGTCATTAGCACGGTTCAAAAGAACGGGCGGTTGAAGCAAAAGCTTAGGTGGAACCCCATCACCTGATGGCTATAGATTAGATCTTTATCACACTTTTGTGCAAGCGAATGTTTAGAGCGATTTCGACTATAAACAAGCATCATTATATTTCGATAAGTATAAAAAAACGCCAATGACTGACTCTGATTAGAGCTGTCATTGGCGTTTTTTAGAAAGCTTCAGCTAATTAAGCTGCATCTTCTTCTGCGTCTTCAACAGCTTCAAGCTTCTTCGCTTTTTTCGGAGCTGGCTTACGCTTCGCACCTAATGCGTAAAGAACTTCTTCTTTGTTCTTCGCTAGGTACATTGCAAGTTCTTCTTGCTTGCCTTCATCTTCAACTAAATCGCTTTTGCCTAACAGTTCAAAAAGCTCATCAGCCATATCCAGCATTTTGTCGTATGCGTCAGCTTCGGCTTTAGAGGTAAAAGTCATTTTCTCTTCTCCGTTGCGTTCCACCACGTACTTGACGATAACAGCCATGGTTAATCCTCTAAGTTTGATAAATTTTACTGGCTTTTTATACAGTTTCTGATGTTAAAAGTCCAGTTGGAGCCCGAACTATGCGGCCTCAATCTTGATGTGTCGCCCAGTCTTCACAATAACTCATGAAAGATTTCAGCAACGGGCTTTGGTACTTGTCTTTGTGGACCAGCATCCAGAACCGACGTTTCATATCAAGTGGTACATTAAGCGCTTTTACTCGGCCTGAATCTATCGCTCGCTGAGCAGCTAAACGAGACAAACAGGCAAAGCCAAGACCGGCAGAAACAGAGTTGATGATTGCTTCTGTGGTGTTGAGCTCAAAAGACTCATACCAATGCTCGATGCGTGGTGCGACGGCTCGTAGGAAAAACTCACGCGTTCCTGAACCGGATTCGCGCAATATCCAATGGCTGTCTTCTAAATCTCGCAACGCAATTTTGTCTTTTGCCACTAAAGGATGTTGATTACTAACGATAATACACATTTCATCGCTACTAAACTGGCTAGAGATCAACTCCGGATGGAGTGTTTTTCCTTCAATTAACGCGATATCCAGTTCATAATCAACCAACTTTTGACAGATCAGGGCACTGTTTGAGATGAACAAACTCTGGTCTTGGTGCTGAGTTTTTTCTCGAAAGCCAGACAAAATAAAAGGCGCAACCTGATTACCGATCGTGTCACTCGCACCAACCTTGAGATTGCCACTTAAGGGCTGGTCGTCACGGAACAGAACATCGATGCCTGCTGCCCGGTGAAGAATCTCATCAGCCAAGGGAAGCAGTTTATGTCCTTCTTGATTGAGAATTAATCGGTTGTTGACCCGGTCAAATAGAGAGTGCCCTAGCTGTTTTTCCATTTCACCGAGTGCCATGCTAACCGCGGCTTTAGAGAGAAACAGAGCTTCCGATGCGGCGGTAAGTGTCGAATGCTGGGTAATGGTGACAAACACTTTGAGCTGTTTGATTGAGATATTAGCCATCAGGTTCCTACTTTTACGCTGCTGGTGGAATTGGTTGTTCAGTATTGATGAACGCCTGTTATATATAATTGGATATAACTTAACGAAGTGCAAGCGTATTATGGCTTCAACAAGCTGATGAGTTCACAAGTTTTGTGAATTAAGTTCAAGAGAGGCTCACATGATTCAACGTATTAAATATAGATTAACAGGAGCTCCAACACCCATGGCAGGGTTAGCACTAGCAATCGCAAGTTTAGGCTGGTGCTGGGATGGCGTTTTAGTCGCACAAGGTATTTTACACACTCCTGGTTTAGTGCAGTGGACCAGTGCGGGTATCGCGGCGGTATTACTTCTTGTTTTAGCTGTAAAATTTTTGATTCATGGCCATTTATTGCGTGAAGATCTTGCTCACCCTGTAGTGGGTAGTGTAGTACCAACATTTGCGATGGGCAGCATGGTGGTGTCAGCATCTTTAGCGCCGATTTCTCAATTTTTACAAGAAGCGATGTGGCTTGCAGCGGTTGCTCTACACGTTGTGTTCTTAGTGAGCTTTTTGTACCACAGAGCTAAAAACTTTGAGATTCACCATATGGTGCCAAGCTGGTTCGTACCGCCAATCGGTATCATTGTGGCAGATGTATCTTTCTCGGGTAATCCAGTTTTAGAGCCTGTAGCGAACGCGACTTTGGTATTCGGCTTATTGGTTTACGCTGTGATGCTACCACTGATGGTTTATCGTTTGATCTTCTCTCACGAAGTGCCAGATGCAGCAAAACCAACGATTGCGATCATGGCAGCACCAGCAAGCCTATCTTTGGCGGGTTACTTAACCGTTACTGCTAGCCCTTCACCAGTGATCATTGGGTTGTTATTTGGTATTGCAGTGTTGATGACGTTCATTATCTACATGGCGTTTTTCAAACTACTTCGTCTGCCATTCAGCCCTGGCTATGCAGCGTTTACCTTCCCAATTGTGATTGGTGCAACAGCCTTGTTTAAATTGGCTGCGTGGATGCAAGCACAAGGTATTGAAGCGCATTACATTAACCAAGTGTTTAACCTAGCTTATTTAGAGCTGATTGTTGCGACGTTGGTGGTAGGTTATGTCGCTGTTCGTTACTACATGAACTACAAACCTCACCGTGTTTTAAGTGCGGTAGCGGGCAGATTGTAAAGGGCAATAGTTCAAAAGATAAACGGACCTTAAGCTTTCGGTATTTCATAAGCTTATATTCCTCATCCAAACTCAGCACTTATGCTAATCTGGCAGTATATTGTGGCAAGATTAGCGTGAGTGCACTTTGTTTACTGTTTACCATTCCAATAAAGTTGATACTTTAAAAATTCTTCTCGTTCACTTAATCAAAAGTGACCCTTTAGCCAATCCTTTCGAAAAAGAGCAGATCTTGGTTCAGAGCCCGGGTATGTCTCAATGGCTTAAGATGGAACTCGCCAAAGAGTTTGGGGTAGCAGCAAATATCGATTTTCCTCTTCCAGCGACCTTCATTTGGGATATGTTTACCCAAGTGCTTCCTGACGTACCGAAACGCAGTGCTTTTAACAAAGAAGCGATGACGTGGAAGCTAATGAGTTTGCTACCTGCGAAGCTTGACCACCCTGATTTCTTACCCCTACAGCGCTATCTTGAAAACGACGAAGACGGCTCTAAGTTGTATCAATTAGCCGAGAAAATTGCCGATATCTTCGATGGTTACTTGGTATATCGCCCTGAGTGGATGGCGATGTGGGAAGCGGGAGAACCCGTTGCAGAACTGATTGATAGTGAAGGGCAACAAGAGCACCCTTGGCAGCCGATTTTGTGGAAGGCACTCTACGAGCAAACGCTCTCTCAAGGCCAATCGAAATATCACCGTGGTAACTTGTATCACGACTTCATTGAAGCGTTAGCTAATCAACAAGGCCAGTTACAACACCTGCCGAAACGTCTGTTTGTGTTTGGTATTTCGTCACTGCCTCCTCGCTACATGGATGCCTTGAAAGCGCTTGGCGAGCAGATTGATGTCCACCTGATGTTTACCAACCCTTGCCAACATTACTGGGGCGATATTCGTGACCGTAAATACTTGGCGAGAGTGGAAGCGCAGCGTCGTAAGCAGTTTGCTTTGGTTGATGGTTTACCTCAGCTAGAAGGCGAAGTCTCACCATTAAAAGATGGCATTGAAGCCAATATTGAAGACGAACTGCATACCAGCCAAGCGGTCGGTAATAGCTTACTTGCGTCTATGGGTAAACTGGGCAGAGATAACCTGTTCTTGCTGTCTCAATCAGACAGCGAAGAGCATGAGTTCTTTATTGATGTCGAGAGAGACAGCCTGCTGCATCAACTGCAAGCCGATATTCTTGAGTTAGAAGAGCACCAAGACGATCACATCTTAGACTCCAGCAACCATAAACAAGTGGTTGAGCTGGGCGATCGTTCATTGACGGTACACGCTTGTCACAGCCCAATGCGCGAGGTTGAAGTTCTTCATGATCAGTTGTTAGCAATGTTTGACGCTGACCAGACATTAAAGCCACGCGACATCATCGTGATGGTGGCAGACATCAATGCTTACAGCCCTGCTATTCAGGCGGTATTTGGTAATGCTCCGGGTGAGCGTTATATCCCTTACTCGATCTCGGATAGAACGGCAGACCAAGAGAGCCCAATTCTGACCGCGTTCATGCAGTTGGTCGCGCTACCGAACACGCGTTGTCTAGCTTCTGAACTTCTAGAGCTATTAGAAATCCCAGCGATGATGGCACGCTTCGGTATTGATGAATTTCAATTTGAACAAGCTAAGCAGTGGGTTGAAGAAGCGGGTATCCGCTGGGGCGTCGATTCTTCTACGGCAACAGAGTTTGATTTGCCTGCCACCGAGCAAAATACTTGGCTATTTGGTATCCAGCGTATGTTACTGGGTTATGCGATGTCGGATTCCGCAGGTTTGTTTGAAACTGAACACTCTCCAATTGCTGCTTATAACGAAGTTCAGGGTATTAACGCCGAACTTGCTGGTAAGTTAGCGCACTTTATTGATCGTATTGCCCATTACCGTCAACACCTTGCTGAGACGCAATCCATCGATATGTGGCGTGAAACCTTGCTGCAAATGATTGATGACTTCTTTGCCGTTGAACTAGAAGGCGAGGTGGTGCTTAAGTCGATTCGCGACGCGCTTTCTCAACTGAATGAACAGCTTGATGATGCCTTGTATGAGCAAGAGTTGTCGCCAAGCATTATCTACCAGTACCTCAATAATAAGTTATCTGGTGCGCGTATTAGCCAGCGTTTCTTAGCGGGACAAGTTAACTTTTGTACCCTGATGCCGATGCGTTCTATTCCGTTCAAAACCGTTTGTCTATTAGGTATGAATGACGGGGTTTACCCTCGCTCAATGCCACCAGAAGGTTTTGATTTAATGAACGGGCGCACTCGTCCAGGCGATCGTTCTCGTCGTGATGATGACCGTTATCTATTCCTAGAAGCAATGCTGTCAGCACAAGAGTGTTTATACATCAGCTATGTCGGCCGTTCGATTCAAGATAATACCGAGCGAGTGCCGTCGGTGTTGGTTTCTGAATTGATAGAGTACTGCCAACAGAACTACTGCCTAAGTGCAGATCAAGCGCTACCAAGTGATGATTCTGGTATCAAGCTGACTCAAGCGATGAGCTTTGAGCACACCATGACCCCGTTCAGCCCGGCAGCCTTTACACAAGGTGATGCAAGTCATGTATTGAGCTACGCCAAAGAATGGCTTCCTGCAGCTAACCGTTCCGGTGAGCGTAGTGGTGAATTCAATCGTGCCTTGGATGACTATTTGCTTGGTGCGACTTATCCGTTAGAACTCGATTTGGTTGAGCTACAGCGTTTCTGGCGCTTGCCAGTGCAATACTTCTTTAATCGTCGCCTAAAGGTCGTGTTTGAGCCACCGCTTCCGGTAATGGAAGACGACGAGCCGTTCGTGCTTAATGGCTTAGAAAGCTTCCAGCTTAAAGATGCGCTGCTGCAAGTGCTTCTGGATCACTCAGAAGGAGCAGATGAAGCGGTTCGCTTGTTTGTTTCTGAGCAAAAAGCCCAAGGTCGATTACCGGTTGGTGCTTTTGGTGATATCGAGTTTGAAACCAACCGTGTTCAAGCAGAAGACTTAGCCAAAGAGATTCGATTTGTAAGTGGGCAGCCACAGCAAGATCTTGAGGTAAATATTGAATTTGACGTGCTAGGCGAAGGCAAACCGGTTCGTTTGATGGGCTGGCTTACTCAAAACTATCAATCGGGTTTAGTGCGTTTTCGTAGTGGCAAAATACGCTCTCAAGATTACTTGGCCGCGTGGATCGATCACTTGTGTTGTGCAGTGATGGGCCACGGCAAAACGACTCATATTATTGGCTATGACAGAAAAGAAGGCGTGGTTCACCAAACGCTACAGCCTATTGGCGATGCGCAGCAGGCGAAGAGTTTGTTGGCGGAGTTAGTACGACTGTTCTATCAAGGTATGACAGCACCACTGCCTTACTTCCCGAAAACCGCATTGGCTGGCGTTGAAGCGGGTTTTAGCCGTGGTAAATGGGTCGATGATGAAGAGAAGTCACTTAAGAAAATGGCCGATACTTTTAATGACAGCTTCGCTTTCACTGGCGAGGGGCGAGATACCTACATCTCGCGTATTTGGCCTAAATGGGACGATGAGCTGGCTGCTGAGTCGCGTATGTATTCAACGCTTGTGTTACAGGCGGCAAGGTTGGCGGCGGCTGATCTGGAAGATCAGGAGTAAGTGGCAGTGATCGACAAGATCAATCGCGGGTTCGCTGAATTAATGAATGACAGAAGAGAGTCGCTGGTAAGCGTTTGGAGTGTCTGCTTTCCTGGAGAAAGGAAGCAAGGCGAAGAGAAGCAAGGTACAGGAAATAAAGTGGCCGCCAGTAAATCATTATTAGTGTAGGGCGTTCGCTGTACGGCCACAGGTCAGAGGGACCATTATTCTGTGGTTCAAAGTAACGCCATAAAGTACAAAACTCGTACGCGCTCCTGAACTCGTGGGCGCATAGTAGCGAGGCGATCCGAATTGATCCGTGAGAGAGATCGCACTAACTATTAACAAATCAGCGTAGGACGTAAATTGAATGACGTTTTCCACGCTAGGTCACATTTGTAACAACATATCTATCAGAAGGCAGTAAGGCATGACGACCACAAGCAGTGTTCAGGTAATTGCTCCACAGACACTCAATACCATGACGTTTCCACTTCATGGTGCGCGTTTAATTGAAGCATCGGCGGGTACAGGTAAAACATTTACCATCGCTGGCTTGTACTTACGCCTACTGCTCGGACACGGCACGGCAGTACCACAAGGTGAGCTTACAGAAGCTACCCGGCATCACGAGCCGCTCACTGTCGATCAAATTCTGGTGGTGACTTTTACCGAAGCAGCAACCGCAGAGCTGCGTGACCGTATCCGTGCTCGAATCCATGATGCGCGAATTGCGTTTTCTCGCGGGCAAAGTGACGACCCAGTGATTGCTCCTTTGCTACAAGAAATCGAAGACCACGCTGGCGCTGCAAAAACACTGCTTAATGCCGAAAGACAAATGGACGAAGCCGCGGTCTACACCATTCACGGCTTCTGTCAGCGTATGTTGACTCAAAATGCCTTCGAGTCTGGCAGCCGCTTTGATAATGAGTTTGTGACTGATGAAAGCCATCTTAAAGCGCAAGTGGTAGCCGACTACTGGCGTAAGCAGTTTTACCCGTTACCTATTCAACTGGCTGGTGAGGTTCGTAATATCTGGAGTTCACCGGCTGCATTATTAGCAGACGTAAATCGTTATCTGACAGGATCTCCGCTGAAATTGACGGTAGATGCGATGTCGGGGGATTTGCAAACTCTGCACAACCAGAACCTAGACAAAGTGAAGCAACTTAAAGCGCTATGGTGTGAATCCGAAGCGGACTTTTTGGCTTTGATCTCTGGCTCGGATGTGAACAAGCGCAGCTACACCAAGAAGTCTCTGCCGACATGGTTAGAAGCGGTGACAGCATGGGCGCAGAGCGACACTCATGATTATCAATATCCAGACAAGTTAGAAAAGTTCTCTCAAGCTACGTTAATCGAAAAAACACCGAAAGGTACCGCACCTCAGCATGCAGTTTTCGAAGCGATTGAGGATTTCTTAAATCACCCGGCTGACTTGAAAGCTCCGTTATTAGCGCATGCGATTACTCATTGTCGAACTATGCTAGCCAAGGCAAAACAGCAGAAGCAGTGGTTATCATTTGATGATCTACTGACTCAGTTATCTGCGTCGATCGATGTCGATGAGCAGTCATTGCTGGTGGAGAGAATCCGTACCTTATACCCGGTGGCGATGATCGATGAATTCCAAGATACCGATCCGCTGCAATACAGTATTTTTAGCCGAATCTACCTCGATAACCCGCAGTGTGGTCTGTTTATGATCGGTGACCCGAAACAGGCTATCTACGGTTTCCGTGGCGCGGATATCTTTACCTACATTAAGGCAAGAAACCAAGTTAGTGCTCACTATACGCTAGGGACTAACTGGCGTTCGAGTGCTGATATGGTCAGCGCAGTAAACCAAGTGTTTATGAATTCGGATAGCCCGTTTATCTACGATCAAGACATTCCATTTTTGCCCGTTGCTGCCAGTCCATCTGCTGACAAGCGCCAATGGGTGATGAATGGCCAGACTCAACATGCACTGACCTTTTGGCTGCAAGAGGCTGAAGACAAGCCATTGCCGAAAGGTGAATATCATAAGGCAATGGCTGAGGCGACAGCGAGTCAAATTCAAACTATTCTGACCGCTTCTCAAAATCAACAAGCCTATTTTGATAATGGCAAAAAACAGCATGCCGTGAATGCGGGTGATATTGCTGTCTTGGTTCGAACTGGCAGTGAAGGTCGTCTGATCAAGAACGCGCTGTCTGAGCAAGGCATTGCAAGTGTGTATTTGTCTAACAGAGATAGTGTATTCACCAGCTTGGTTGCGCAAGATATTCAACGCCTGCTGCAAGCGGTGCTGACACCAGAAAACGACCGAGCATTGCGCGCGAGTCTAGCCTCCGAGTTATTTGCTCTAGATGCGGCTTCATTGGATGAACTCAACAACGATGAAGTGGTGTGGGAAAACGTGGTTAACGAATTTCGAGAATATCGTAAGTTGTGGCTGCAGCGTGGCGTGCTACCAATGCTTCGTAGCGTGATCAGCAAGCGACATCTCGCGGAACGTTTACTGGAAGAAGAAAATGGTGAGCGCTCACTTACCGATTTAATGCACATTGGCGAATTGCTGCAACAAGCAAGGCAGGAACTCGATAGTGATTATGGTTTGTTGCGTTGGTTAGCAGAAGCGATTTCCGATGCTCAAAATGGTTTAGGCGGCAGTGAGGATGACATTCAGCGTCTTGAGTCAGAGAGAAACTTGGTTCAAATCGTTACTATTCACAAATCGAAAGGTTTGGAATATGACTTAGTATTCCTCCCATTTGTCGCGAGTTACCGAGAAGCGAGCGAAGGTAAATTCTACGACCATGATTCAGACACCACAGTACTGGATATTACCGGTAGTGACAGTGCCTTAGCCCAAGCCGATAAAGAGCGACTCGCGGAAGACTTGCGTTTGATTTATGTAGCGCTGACTCGTGCGGTTTATGGCTGTTTCATTGGTATGGCGCCACTGCGTAAAGGGCGTTCAACCAAAGAGCCTACCGGCGTGCATTTGAGTGCGATGGGCTATTTGGTTCAAAACGGTCAAGAGCAAGGTATTGCCGAATTGCATCAGGCTCTTGCAGCCATTGAGGGCAAGAACTCAAGTGTGCTGCTAGCCGAAACACCAACCGCCCACGATCAAGTGTTTGTACAAACCGAGCAAGTGAGTGAAGACTTACATGCGAACGAGCTAAAGGCCTCAATCGACAGGGCTTGGCGTATCACCAGTTACTCAGGGCTTGTAAAGCAAGGCAGTCACGGTGCGAGTCATGACGCGACCATTGAGGTGTCTGGCTTTGATATTGATTCGGCTGATGAGCAGGATGAGTCTGAGTTGATTGAGCCTGAACGCTCTATCTTTACGTTCCCTCGTGGTGCTCGCCCAGGTACTTTCTTGCACACCTTGTTTGAGGAGGTTGAATTTACCGAGCCAGCAACCAGTGAACATAACACGCAAGTAATCACTCACTTATTAGAATCAGAGCAATATGAATTAGAGTGGCTACCTGTGCTTCAGCAACTGGTCGATACCGTTCTTAACACCGCGTTGGATGGAAAAAACTTAAAACTAAGTGAGAAGGACTCAACACAACGATTAGTTGAGATGGAGTTCCTACTGCCGATCGAAGTGTTGGCTGCATCTGAACTGAATCAAACCATTCAATATCATGATCCGTTATCGGCTAAAGCGGGCGACCTAGGTTTTCAAACCGTGCAAGGTATGCTGAAAGGTTTCATCGACTTGGTGTTCGAGCATCAAGGTAAATACTATGTACTCGACTGGAAATCGAATCATTTAGGTGATGATGTTGCCGTCTACCATGGCGAGGCATTGAAATCGGCGATGGCTGACCACCGTTATGATCTGCAATATCAGATCTATGCATTGGCGCTGCACCGTTTTTTGCGTAGTCGTGTTGACAATTACAGCTACGAACAACATTTTGGCGGCGTGTACTACTTGTTCTTACGAGGAATGGACGGTCAATCTCAGCAAGGTATTTTCTCGGCGAAACCAACACTGACGTTACTTGATGAAATGGATCAATTGATTGACGGTAAAGTGATAGACAGACGTTCAGCACAATTGAATGACAATGAAACTGGACAGATGGGGCTTTTATAATGACAACAACGACCACTAATACCAGCATAGAAACAGCGAACACAACGAAGCCAGTTTCACTTATTCCTGAGCAACTTATGGATGTACTCAAGTTTCTTGCAGATAAGGGTTCGATTCGTCAGTTGGATTATCAGTTTGCCCGTTTTATTGCTCAGCAAGCCACGAGCTACTCTCAAGAGATCGGCTTTCTCGCTGGGGTAGTGAGCCATGAATTAGGCAAAGGACACATTTGTACTCAGCTTATACAGCAGCATACGATAGGCCCTGCACAAACGGCAGATATAGCCCAGTTACTTGGGTTGTACGGTGAAACGGCGCTGCAATTGAATCAAAAGCTATTAGGTATTGATTGGGTGACTGTTTTGCAATCATCTAACCTCGTTGGCGCAACTAATGACTGTGTTAAGCCTCTGATGTTTGATGGACAGCGCGTCTACTTACAGCGTTACTGGAACTATGAGGTTGTGCTGGCTGACACCTTAAATCGTTTAAGTAAGCCGGTAGAGTTCAATATTGAACAGAAAAAGGCGCTGACGGAAACACTCAACCAGCTTTTCACACGTAGTTATCACTTTCTGTTTAACGCCTTAGCCAAGGCTGAAACAAATCAGCAGACGTCTCAGGTACTGCGCCAACAGTTGGTGTGTGATCATCTTGATATTGTCGATGAGCAATCTTTGAATTGGGGCGCAATCGACCAAGCGATTGTGCAAGCTAAGCAAGTGACAGACTTAGATGTGTTGGACGGTCTGGTGCCGTTATCGGTATGTTTGAACTGGCAAAAAGTGGCAGCCGCGGTGGCGCTGAGTCGTCGTTTTGCGGTGATTTCTGGTGGTCCGGGTACCGGTAAAACGACCACGGTAACCAAGTTATTGTCGGCTATGGTCGAGCAATCGCTCAGCCAAGGTAAAATGCCAACAATTAAACTGGTGGCACCTACAGGTAAAGCGGCGGCGCGTTTAACCGAGTCGATCGGTAAAGCAATTGAACAGCTGCCATTAGCGCCTGAAGTGAAAGCCAACATACCAACGGAATCCAGTACGTTACACAGATTACTCGGCGCGATTCCTAACCGTGCTGAGTTTAGACATAACCGACGCAATCCACTCCACCTAGATATCTTGGTAGTGGATGAAGCTTCGATGGTTGATCTGTCGATGATGTATAAGCTGGTGGATGCACTTCCGGAGCACGCAAGGCTTATCTTGTTGGGTGATAAAGACCAACTCGCTTCAGTAGAGGCAGGTGCTGTGCTCGGTGATATCTGTTCATTCAACTCTGAAGGGTACAGCAGTGCGCAAGGCAATTTGATTGCAGAGATGACAGGCTTTGATGCGATAGCTAAGACACCACAAGCAAAAGCGGGAGCCGTTAATCCTCCGGCGATTGCGGATAGTCTGTGTATGCTGCAGAAGAGTTATCGTTTCGATGCTCGTTCAGGTATCGGGCAGTTGGCAAAAGCAATTAACAACGGGTCTGCGAATCAAGTCGACCAAGTGTTTGCTAAAGGATTTGGCGATATTGAGAACCATCCTCTGTCGAGTGACAGCTATAACTTGATGCTGCGTACTTTGGTTAACGAGTATGGTGCGTACCTCAATAGAATGAATGTGCCGTTGGAAGAGTTAGAAACTCAAGAAGCGAGAGCGAAATCGGTACTCGATTTGTTCAGCCAATGCCGACTGTTGTGTTCTATTCGTGAAGGGGACTTTGGTGTTAAAGGTCTCAACCATAGAATTGAAAGAGCACTGGCCGCAAGACGTTTGGTGAGCCCTCATAATGATGAGCTGTGGTATCACGGGCGACCTGTCATGGTGACTCGAAATGATCATGGCTTGGGTTTGTATAATGGTGATATTGGTATCTGTATGCTTGAGGCGGATTCTAGTCAACCTGACTTAACCCCTCGTTTGAAGGTCTATTTTGAGTTGCCTGATGGTAGTGTAAAAGCGGTGCTACCAAGTCGAGTGCCCGATCATGAAACGGCTTATGCAATGACGATACATAAATCTCAAGGTAGTGAGTTTGATCTGACCTTAATGATCTTGCCGCCAGATTTCAGCCCTATTTTAACGCGGGAGCTTATCTATACCGGTATTACACGTGCGAAGAAACGACTGATGATGTTCAGCGATACAAATGTGTTGAAGCGTGGGATTAAGGTGAAAACAGAGCGAGTGAGTGGTTTAGGCAGTCGCTTAACGAATTAATTGTTATGGACGCTAGAGAAGGGCTTGCACTTAGAGCTAGATAAACACAAAGCAACCATCCCTGGTTGCTTTGAACGTTATTAAGGCTCTTTGCTTAAAAACGCTCGAGTAAACGATATGTGGTTTATCTTGTATTTTGCTTGGTAATTCAAAATAAACTCTTTTAGATTCTCGCTAACAGGGAACACGCAGTGTACGTCTAGCCCTTCTAAGAATTGGTTATCAGCCATATCCCAAAAACTTTGCAGCGAGTTACAAACAATGGTTCTCATATCAATGTTGCTCTTTTTGCTGTTTATATCAACGACCAGACATCAATCGCCTACTGATCATTAACGGGTATAGCAATCCGTGCAGTAACCACTTTGATGCGCTCAAATGATTTGTGTCATAGGGCGGTCGATGTGGTCATTCCAATAAAAACATTTGTTATTTTGTTAAAGCGACCAAATTCTAAACAATTTTGTTTGTGAGTTAAAGTGCATACCTAATAAATCTCATATAGAAAACGATTACATTTGCAATTATTTTTCCTTTGAAGTGAGATTTTGGTCCAAAACTTTATTTACACATTTAACGCTAAGATTTTTGAGTTACGTTGATAGTTGTACAGCCCCTGTTTTTCCATCGGTAGCTCATCAACTCCGATCTCGTAAAACCCTTGTTCACGGAACCAATGCAGGCTATGTGTGGTTAAAACGAAAATTTGGTCGATCTCACGAGACTTCGATTGATGACGCATGTAGTCCAGTAATATTTGCCCGCGGTTGCCATCACGGTAATCAGGATGAATAGCCACACAAGCCATCTCCGCCATATGATCTTCCAGGTATGCGTAAAGCGCTGCGCAACCGATAATCAACCCATCTTTTTCAATAATGGTAAATCGGTGGATCTCTTGCTCTAGCTGTTCTCTAGAGCGGCGCACTAAGATGCCTTGTTCTTCAAGAGGGCGAATAAGGTCAAAGATGCCGCCAATGTCGTCGATCTGAGCTTGTCTTACTTGCTCGGCGCTCGCCATCACTACTTGGGTTCCAATACCATCGAAAGAGAACAGCTCTTGGATCAGGGCGCCATCCACTTTGTAGCTGATTAAGTGGCAACGAGGTACGCCTGCACGACAAGCGGAAATTGCCCCTTTTAGGAAGCGCATGGTTCCGGTGCTCATGTCTTCAACTGGATTCTGATCTTCGGTTAAGCGTGCAAGAATCTGTTTAGCATCTTTAGGAAAGAGCTCGGCGAGCACATTGCCGTTTTGATCTGTCACCCCTTGTTCAGAGCAAAAGCCAATAAGCTTGTCGGCTTTTAAACGAATTGCTACTTGGGTTGCGACCTCTTCAGAGAGTAGGTTAAAGCTTTCGCCAGTAACGGAGCTCGCAATAGGGCCAAGCAACACGATAGAACCTTGGTCGAGCGTGCGATTAATTCCTTCTATATCGATTCGACGAATACGTCCGCTATGGCAATAGTCGGTGCCATCATCAACCCCTAGCGGCTGTGCCGTAATGAAGTTGCCACTCATCACGTTGAGTTGAGTGCCAGCCATTGGCGTGTTGTTTAAGCTCATTGAAAGGCGTGCGGTGATGGCTAGTTGAAGCTGTCCAGCAGCCTGCATAGCGACGCCCAAAGAATATTCATCAGTGACCCTAATATTCTTGTGATAAGGCGTATGGCAATCTTGCTTGGCGAGCAATTGGTTGATCTGTGGTCTTGCCCCGTGAACGAGAACGATCTTTACTCCAAGGCTGTGGAGTAGGGCGATATCACTAATTATGTTACCAAAGTTCTTATCGGCAACGGCTTCGCCTCCTAACATAATGACCATGGTTTTGCCACGGTGAGCATTTACGTAAGGGGTTGATTGTCTGAAACCTTTTACTAGTGCTGTACTTCTTAATTTCACAGAACAAGTCCATTTGTTTATTTATTCGATAATTTAGCATTTAAATTCAAGTTTAAACAACACCTTTTTGGAATAAAGCGCAAACTATTCTCATCTAAGCTTCATTATATAAAGTGTCTCAGTGTAGAATGCGCACAGCATCTTCATGAGTAGTAACCGAATGCCACAAGCTTCAGCACAAAAGAATAAAATCGATGAGATAACCAAAGGCCTTTACAGTGAGGCTGAGCAGCGTAACCAATCTCCATTGAAGCGTAAGATCATAGAGCGTTGCCTGATGGTATTGGCTCTGGTTGGTTCGTTTGCTGTCGTATCGCTATTTGGTGATGTCATCACACGGCTACAAGATGCAGCAACGTCAAATCATTTGTTGTATGGCACTTGGATTGAGCAAGATGTGGCTCATTATGCGACGGATGAGTTTGTGTTGAATGCCAATGGAGTGTCTGTTGCCGGATCGATTATCGCGACCAGTTTTGAATTCGATGGCAACTACTTTGAGTACAAAGCGGGAGAGCAGACGTACCGCTTCCGTATGACCAATTCTGACAACACAGAAATGACGCTGGATTCAGAGAGCCATTACAACCCAGTATTTCGCCTTAAAGGTCATATCGATCACTCAGTTCGATAGGTTATCTTCTTGTAAACTCTTACAAACTAAGATTGTGTTATCGGACCGTTTTTGTCATCCTCGATGCATAGAATTTTTAGGATGACTCTTGTGATTAAAAAATGGCTTCCCCTTGTCGCTGCCTCTGTCTTATTTGGCTGTGCTCAACCCACCGATCTAGCTCAACAACACCTTGATGATGAATTTCCTCGCACCTTAAACAAGGTCGATCAGGTTGAATCCAATAAACCAAGAGACTACACCGCATTTGCTGAGCAAGCTGAAATGGTGGTGTCTAAATCTCCTTCGATGGCTAAAATCTACGAGCCGCTATACAAGCAACTTAATGAGTGGGCGATGCTCAGTGGTGACCCAAGTGAACTCGCAAACTTTGGTGTTCAAACAGCTCAACTTGGTGGCGGAGATAAGCAGGGCAATGTGCTTTTCACCGGTTATTTCTCTCCAGTAATGGAACTGCGCCATGAAGCGAATGAAGAGTACCGTTACCCGGTGTATGGTCTGCCAGAGTGCGATAAAGAGTGTCCAACTCGTGAAGAGATCTACAATGGCGCATTAGAAGGTCAAGGTCTTGAACTTGGCTACGCTGCCAACCGTATCGACCCGTTCATGATGGAAGTACAAGGCAGCGGCTTCGTGCATTTTGGTGATGATGATACCTTGCAGTATTTTGCTTACGCAGGCAAAAACAACAAAGCTTACGTGAGCATTGGTCGTGTGTTGATCGAGCGAGACTTGGTTCCCCGCGAGAAGATGTCATTGAAAGCGATCAAAGAGTGGGTATTGGCGAATGACCCTGAAGTCGTTAAAGAGCTGTTAGAACAAAACCCATCTTTCGTTTTCTTTGAAGCAAGAGATGATCTATCGGTAATGGGCAGCGCAGGAATTCCTCTATTACCAATGGCTGCAGTCGCAGGTGATCGCTCTATCTTACCAATGGGAACGCCGATTCTTGCAGAAGTACCACTGTTAAATGCCGACGGTACTTGGAGCGGAGCACACCAATTAAGACTGTTACTGGTTTTAGATACGGGCGGTGCGGTTAAGCAAAACCACTTGGATCTTTACCACGGTATGGGACCACGCGCCGGTACTGAAGCGGGTCACTACAAACATTTTGGTCGAGTGTGGAAATTGGGCTTAGATGGCAGTGCGACTGAAGCGCCGTGGGCTTTACCACCTGAGAAGGTCGAGTAAACGACAATAAAATAGGGCATTGAAAGCGAATCGCTAATCCCCTAGACTTTTTATTCAAGAGTGCGTATAAAACGCACTCTTTTCTTTTTCTCAGAAATAAATTGGCGGCAACAATGCGTGAATTGACCACTCCAGCTTCAGAAAACTATGACCAACGATTCGGTGGCACTCGTCGCCTGTATGGTAATAGTGAAGTCGACATACTTAGAGCGGCACATGTGTGTGTGATCGGTATTGGTGGCGTTGGTTCATGGGCGGTTGAAGCGCTTGCGCGTACTGGCGTGGGTGAGCTGACATTGATCGATATGGATGATGTGTGTGTGACGAACATCAACCGTCAGATTCACGCAATGTCGGGCACGGTAGGTAAGAGCAAAATCGAAGTGATGGCCGAGCGTGTTAAGCTGATTAACCCTGAGTGTAAAGTTAATCTGATTGACGACTTTATTGGTCCTGATAACCAGGCTGAATACCTGTCGAAAGAGTTCGATTTTGTGCTGGATGCGATAGATAGCATGAAGGCTAAAGCTTCGTTATTGGCGTATTGCCGCAGTAATAAAATCAAAGTGATCACCACTGGTGGCGCGGGTGGTCAAATCGACCCAACGCAAATTAAAGTGGCCGATTTGACTAAAACGATTCAAGATCCATTGGCGAAGAAACTGAAAGATACGCTGCGTCGTCATCATAACTTCCCTAAGAATCCTGCGCGTAAGTTTGGCATCGATTGTGTATTCTCGACTGAGCAGCTTAAATATCCTCAAGCGGATGGCAGTGTATGTGCTGCGAAAGCAACAGCCGAAGGTCCAAAACGAATGGATTGCGCGACAGGTTTTGGCGCTGCAACGGTAGTAACTGCGACGTTTGGCTTTGTTGCTGTTTCGCGCATAGTAGAAAAGCTCATTCAAAAGCACAGTAAGTAACTCGTTACTGTTCGCTGACTAAGAATTTACTGGATATAAAAATGATGTCATTCCCGATCTCTCCATTTGGCAAAGAAATTACTAGTGATGATATTGTCGCAAAAATGCAGACTTTCAGCGGTTGGGAAGACCGTTATCGTCAAGTGATTCAATGGGGTAAGAAACTGCCAGTAATGCCTGATGAACTGAAAAGTGATCAGGTTGTGGTATCTGGTTGTGAGAGTCAAGTGTGGTTAGTTTCGCAGAATATCGACGGTGTGTGGTATTTTTGTGCAGATTCAGACGCACGTATTGTGCGCGGACTTATTGCGTTAGTAATGGCGGCATATGATGGTAAAACATCAGAGCAAGTTCAAGCGTTCGACATTGATGGCTATTTCGACGAGATTGGCTTGATTACGCATTTGAGCCCTTCCAGAGGAAACGGACTTAAAGCGATTGTTGAGCAGATCAAGAATCTCTCCGCTTAAGCGTCTATTTGTTTGAGAACTCCTTTCTGTTTGAGAGCTTGTTCGTTTAACAACTTCTTAGTACAGATAAGCAAGCGACAGTATTGAAAAGAAACGGTGCCCAATGGCACCGTTTTTTGTTTTAACGGATAACTGAATACGTCGAGAGAAGAATTAGAAGTGGAATTCAGCGCTAATTGCGTAACCGTTCTCGATAAGTTTTGCTTCGTACATTGTGTATTCAAGAGCAACACGAGCAGGACCAATCTTCACACCCGCACCCACACCGTAGTAAACATCGTTGCTGTCACCTAGGTTACTTTCAAAGTGACCGATACCAGCACGGCCATAAATATCAAAGATTGTGATTGGCAAAGAAACTTTTGCACTTGTTAACCATGCATTTGAGTATAGGTGCTCGAAGTCTTTGTTCGTATCAACAAAATCTGCGTAACCAGCTTCGATAGAAAGCAGGTCATTAAATGCGTAACCCAAGTATAAGTTGTAACCGCTATTTTGATCGGTCATGTCCACGTTTTCACTCTCTACTTGATACTCTGAGTATAAGTAGCTTGCACCAATGTATGGGTCAGCTGAAGCTTGTTGAGCGGCAGTTAGCATTACTAGAGGAAGAACGATTGTTTTAAGTTTCATTGTGTTGTCTCTATCTAAAAATTAATGTGTAAAGTGCTATTCCGTCAGCTTCAGGTCACCCTTGATAAATGGTGATTCTCGCTATTCAGTCACGATCTTTAACGTGGTATCGGTGATTAAACGAGAACGGGGTGCATTGTCGTTTTTTTCAGAAATGACGCATCAATGAAGTCTTAGAAATCAATAAAAACAGATAAGTGACATATAAAGAAAATATAAAGTTACTACTTATCAATAGGTTATTTGTTATTAAATTAATGCTAAAAAAGGAACTATTTTTGAGGAGGGGGAGTCTGGTTCGAGGTCATTGAACCAGACATTAAGATCTTTGGTGGGGTTTTAGAGCATATCGACAGCTTTTTCTATTGCCGCGATCAGTTTGTCTACATCATCTAAGTTGTTGTATATGCCAAATGAAATTCGCACAGTTCCTTTTACTTTGAGTGCATCCATTAATGGGTGTGCACAGTGATGACCAGCACGAACGGCAATACCTTGTTGGTCGAGTAAGGTCGCAATATCTTGATGGTGAACGCCATCCATCACAAAAGTAATTACGCTCGAATTGGGCTTATAACCGAGTATTTGGATGTCGTCCAATTGACTGAGTGCTTGGTAAGTTTTGTGTTGTAGCTGGTGGATATGATCTTCCACGCCTTGTTGTTCGAACTGATGTAACCACTCGATTGCTGAACTTAAAGCGATGGCACCTGCTACGTTTGGTGTGCCTGCTTCGAACTTACCAGGCAGTTCAGAAAACGTGGTGCCAGAAAAAGAGACCCGTTCAACCATTTTGCCACCGCCATGCCACGGCGGCATTGCTTCGAGCAATTCAAGTTTGCCGTAAAGCACACCAATCCCTGCAGGGGCGTAGAGTTTGTGTCCTGAGAATACGTAGAAATCTGCGCCCAAAGTGGCAACATCCACAGGTTCATGGACAATGCCTTGTGCGCCATCGACGACAACCACAGCATTCATCTCATGTGCCTTTTCGATAACTTGCTCAATCGGTTGGCGAGAACCCGTCACATTGGTTATCTGAGCCAGAGCTACGATCTTGGTTCGTTCAGTCAACAGTGCATCAAAAGCAGCAAGGTCGAATTCACAGTCAGATGTCATTGGGATTTTGATGACCTTAGCACCGGTTTGTTCTGCCACAATTTGCCAAGGGACAATGTTGGCGTGGTGCTCCATTTCGCTTACCAGGATTTCATCGCCTGGTTGGAGGGTACTTCTAGCGTAGGTTTGAGCGATAAGGTTGAGTGCTTCGGTGGCACCGCGAGTCCAGATAATCTCTTTCGATGAGGTTGCGCCAATAAACTGAGCGACCTTGTCTCTAGCGGCTTCAAATTGGCTGGTGGCGTGCGCGGTTAAACTATGGCTACCACGGTGAACATTGGCATTTTGTTTGGAGTAATATTGGCTAATGGCATCAATAACTACCTGAGGTTTTTGTGTGGTTGCCGCGCTGTCTAAGTAAATCAATGGTTGTTGATTGATGGTTTGGGATAGCGCAGGAAACTGCTCTCGGATGTGATTGATATCAAGCATCTATTCTTACCTAAATCTTGGAAATTGGTGCCAGCGTAATGCTAAGCGGTATCATTATTTTATCGCGACTTATTGATTGGCGCAGGATAATCTTGTTTCTTCCAGCTACTTTCTTGTTCTTTGACCTGATCGAACAGCTTTTGGTTAACGGGAACTTCTATCTGATGCTTATTTGCTGTTTTTATCAGGTGTCCAGTGATGAAGTCGATCTCAGTCTTTCTTTGATAAAGCATATCTTGCTTCATTGAAGAGTTGTTCTGTGCTGTGGCGTGAATAACCTTGTTGACGCTCGCTTCTAACTCTTCGATCGAACAATCAATACCTTCTGCCTGCATAACTTTTGTGAGCTCTTCAACGATAGCGATTAAAGTATTTCCAAACTTTTGGTCTGCAAGTTCGCCATTCTTGACTTGCTCTAACCCAGTCAGTGGGTTGATAGCACAGTTGATGGCGAGTTTAGTCCAAAGCGCGATTTTTATTTGTGGGTTCCAACTCACAGCCGGGAGAGCATTATCCAATACATCAACTAAAAAAGTGCACTGTTGTCCATTGAGGTTAAAAGCACCCAGTTGAGTTTGGCCAAGTCCAGTGTGAGATACACTATTACGATCAGGTTTGAATGCTGCTTGGGTGGTGGTTGCCAATATTATCGGGTGAGCATCAATCTGAGTGGCTATCTCATCTACTGCTCCCATTCCGTTGTGCATGAACATAAGAATGGTATCAGGGTCGAGATGTTGAAGTAACGGAGTGGTGGCTTCTTTTACTTGCCAAGCCTTGATCGTGAAAATCACTAAGTCACTCGCTGATAGCTTTTTGATATTGTTGTTACTGAAGTGAAGTGAAGTTTGCTCATCAAGTGATAGGTCAATTGAGGTTTCAGGGGAGCGGCTCCACAAAGAGACATTGTGACCAGCTTGAAGTAGTTTTATTGCCCATAAAGAGCCAATTGCTCCAGGTCCAACAATAGTGATGTTCACAGCAATACCGAGATAAGAAAATGATGCTGCAAGGATAGCGAGGCATTAAATGAAAGCAATAAAAAATGGCACCCGAGGGTGCCATTTTGGAAACTTTCTTAGAAGTTCGATTAGAACTTGTAAGTTACTGCAACGTAGTGACCGAAGCCAGTAGTTTTACCAGCTAGACCGTCGTCTTTAAGACCGTAAACATCTTTGTAGCCTTTTAGACCGTAACCAACAGCGAAACGATCTGAGTGCCAGTAAAGACCATTGAACATAGCACCGCCATTCGAAGTGTTTAGTGCTTTGTTATCATCATCCATACCAAATTGGTAGTCGATGTAACCTTGGTAAGAGATGAATGAGCCGTTCTCAAAGAAGTAGAATGGTTTAAACCAGTTAGCCGAAACTTGGTAACCGTTCCAGTCTTTCTTGTTTGAATCGTATGTTCCGTAAAGGTTTAGACCCATTTTACCGAACCAAGGAACCATTACATCAGAACCAAGACCAACTTTCTGAGTGTTTACACCACCGTTTGATCCGTCCCACTCCATAAGAGTAGCAACGTAAAGCTCTTGAACTGGACCGAAAGAAAGATCTTTACCAGTTAGGCCATCTAGAGACATACGTGGAGCAAACTTCATAAAGATTTTTGAGTCTGCGTCAGCTTTGTCACTACCTTTGTCTGATGTTAGGTTGAATACGTCAACGTAACCGTACAGATCGAAGATTCCAGAGCGGCCGCCGAATTCCATTTCTAGGTAATCATGAGTTGACTCACCTGGAAGCTCATCAATAGCACCCATAAGGTTGAATTGAAGCCATTTGTAATCGTTCTTGTGGATGTCGCCGTCAGAATAATCTGCTGCCATTACTGGAGCAGAAGTTGCTGCAAGTAGGCCAAGAGTTAAAAGTGATTTACGCATAATGGAACTCTCTATGTTTGAAATAAGTAACCCGCTAATCCGTGCGTGTTTATGATGTCCGAATGCCGAGCATAATAGCGATTTTGTTCTCAAATAAAAGTGAGACAGAGTGAAAACTGCAATTATTAAAGTGAGATCGATCACACTAACGATCTAAATGATGGAACTTTAACGTGGCAATGCATCTTGATGCACCTCTTATTCTATTGGTTTTGTGAAATTAGATTGTTTTGTAGATAAATTGGTGAATAACCGCTCTAAGCAAACGATTATACTAAATAGAGTGATATGCATATCAAAATCAACAGTATTCCTTTCTATGTAATTTTACCTCCTAAAACGACTAAATCTCTCCACGGTTGGCTCGTCCCTTTGATCTATTTTTAATCAACTTCGTAATGGTGGTGGAATCAATTGATGAACAATCGGTGTGACGAGCAGCAGTCTTCAAAATTTTTGGTTTTGCTCAGAGCATCGAGAATAATAAAACGGTTCCCTGCACGAAACACAGAGAGAGTGTGTTTTAAGATTTTTACTGAGCGTATCTTTTGTGTGACGAACCGGTCTAAATTTTGGAGAGAGACCGATGAAATATTCACCACTACTCGCTGTAGCGATTTCAGCACTGTTCATTGTTGGGTGTGACGATGATGACGAACCCACAACGCAACTTCAAGCTGTCCATGCATCTCCTGATGCTCCACTAGCGAACGTATTAATTGACAACCAAGCTCGTTGGAGCGGTGTGGATTATGCGCAAGCCTCTGGTTATGCGGCGGTCAATCAAGGTCAAACATCTGTCCAAGTCGATGTACAACTCCCCGGTGATGCAGTGGCTACTGTTATCCCACAAAGCCAATTCGACTTGAGCGGTGATTTGGATTATACGGTTATGGTCGTTGGTGACGCTGATGGTTCGAACAACCCCGTGGAGGCCTTAGTAGTGACTCGTCCTGCTGAAGGGACCGCAACGAGTTCGACCCTAGACGTACAAGTAGTTCACGCTGCGACGGGTGTTGGCGATGTAAATCTGTATGTGACAGGACCGACTGATCCACTAGGTGCACCACTGGGGACCTTAGCGTACAAAGATTTCACCGATGTTCTAAATATCCCTGCAGGGCAATACCGTGTGAGACTGGAAACGGTCAGTGGTAATGCTATCGCATTCGACTCAGGGGAGATTACTTTACCCGCAGGTAGCGAATTGACGATTGCCGCTGTGCCAAGAGCTGATTCGAATAGCGCCTCACCTGTGAAGTTAATGGTTATGGACGGTAGTGGATCTTCGTTAATCTATGACATGGCTGAAACCGCAGAAGTAAGAGTAGGGCATTTAGTTGATGGAGCGCCTGATGTCGATGTTTACGTTAACGCGGCTAAGTTTGCACCTCTTGATGGCTTAATGTTTAAAGAGATTCGTGGCTTCTTAGATTTAGCTGCAGATAGTTATGACATTGATATTTACGAAACGGGAACAACGTCTCCAACATTTATCGATGTCGATGGTCTAGCTGTATTTGCGGGTATGGATTACAGCATTTATGCGGTAGGGACCGTAACACCGCTGAATCTAGAGCCTTTGGTAGTTCCTGAAAACCGTCGTCCGGTGGCGACCAGTGCAGTGTTAAATATTACTCACGCTGCTGCTAACCCAATTGCTGCATCTGTGGACATCTACTTAACAGAAAATGTAGGCATCGCTGGAAGTACGCCAGCACTGAGTAATGTGAAGTTTAAAGACTATGCTAATGGTATCTATGTGGCAGCAGGCTCTTACTTTGTGACGATTACCGTTGCGGGCCAACCTTCGGTGGTGGCTATTGATTCTACGCCTGCTACTTTAGCTGATGGTGTTGTATATCAAGTCGTGGCGATAGATGACTCGACTGGCTCAGGCTTCAATCTTATTGTGAGTGACACAACTGACTAGCGCGTACGAAATCAATTGCTACAAAGTAAAAGAGGGTAGCTTGATGCTACCCTCTTTCTATTCTGTTTTTGACCCGTCCTAAATAAGGTTGACACTCCCCAAACAG
>NZ_JAPPTH010000013.1:0-159517 GCF_027587015.1 Vibrio sp. Makdt | reverse complement strand
TCTATAGTGTTAATTGTTTTTTGGAATAATTATTTGTTTTTAGTGATTGGTAGTGAGATCTGCTCTCTACCATGGCTTTAGCTCTACAAGTAAGTTGTGGTAAGGGGTTTGTGAGTATTTATTACCACTAGTATGATGCTGTTTTTTCTTACTATATGCTCTTGTAGTGAATAGTTATGTGGTGGTTTTGCTTGTTAAGCGTTTAATGTCGACTTTTTATCCTATTTTTGTTGCTTTTCTGTGAATTATTTGCCAAATTGTCAACCGTATAAAATATCAGAACAATATTCTGGTAAGAATGGATTCAATTTTGCAGACAGGGCAGAAAGCTGCCAAAGCAGTAGAGGTCTGGTAATGTCACTTTTAGAAGTAAAAAATCTTCGTATCGAATACCCATCTCGTCATGGAGTTCACGCCGCAGTTAAATCGCTTTCGTTCAATATTGAACGTGGTGAGATTGTTGGTGTTGTAGGCGAATCTGGTGCTGGTAAGTCAACGGTAGGTAATGCTGTGATCGATTTGCTGAGCCCTCCCGGCCGCATTGCTAGCGGCGAGGTATTTCTGGATGGCGAAAAAGTCTCTGGCTTATCTCCTGAACAGATGCGTTCTGTTCGCGGCTCAAAGATTGGTTTTATCTTCCAAGATCCAATGACGTCTCTTAACCCTCTATTCACCGTAGAACAGCAGTTAAAAGAAACGATTCACGCCAACATGAAGGTTTCCGATCAAGAAGCCTATGAGCGTTCCCTCGACTTGATGAATCAAGTAGGTATTCCACAGCCGGAAAACCGCTTAAAACAGTATCCTCACCAATTCTCTGGCGGTATGCGTCAGCGTGTGGTTATTGCGATTGCATTGGCAGGTGAACCTGACCTTATCATCGCAGATGAACCAACCACCGCACTGGATGTATCTATCCAAGACCAAATTTTAGGTTTGATTCGCGATCTATGTATTAAGAAAAACGTAGGTTGTATGTTGGTAACGCACGACATGGGCGTGGTATCTAACGTAACCGATCGCGTAGCTGTAATGTATCGTGGTGACTTGGTTGAGTTTGGCCCAACAGCCAAAGTGCTTGGTACGCCAGAACACCCATACACACACAGCTTGATCTCTGCGGTTCCGCGTTCAGACCGCAAACTCGACCGTTTCCCACTTGTGAGCTACATAGAAGAAGCACACGAGATGGAACCACTTGATGTGAAAAATCACTGGTTGGGTCAAAGCCAAGATCACCGAGATTACACTGGTCCACTATTAAATGTTGAAAACGTAAACCTGCGTTTCACCACTAAAGATTCATTCTTTGAGAGCCGTCGTGAGTACGTACAAGCGTCGAACAACGTGAGCTTTGAAGTACATGAAGGCGAGACATTTGGTTTGGTGGGTGAATCCGGCTCTGGTAAATCAACGATTGCTCGTGTCATTGCTGGTTTGTACGCACCAAACTCGGGCAAGGTAACGTTTGAAGGCGTTGACCTGACTGGCCTGAAATCTGAAAAAGAGCGTCGCCCTATGCGTCGTCAAATGCAGATGGTCTTCCAAAACCCTTACACATCAATGAACCCTCGAATGAAGATATTCGACATCATTGCGGAACCTATTCGATTCCATAAGCTTACTCGCAACGAAAATGAAACTCGTCAGATCGTGAACGACCTGTTAGAGCACGTTGGTTTAGGAAAAATGGCTGGGGTGAAGTACCCACACGAATTCTCAGGTGGTCAACGTCAGCGTATTTCTATCGCTCGCGCTTTGGCGACTCGCCCACGTCTTTTGATTTGTGATGAACCAACATCGGCACTGGATGTGTCGGTACAGGCTCAAATCCTTAACTTACTAAAAGACTTACAAGACGAGCTAAACCTAACCATGCTGTTCATCAGTCACGATTTACCGGTTATTCGCCAAATGTGTGACCGTGTTGGTGTGATGCAGATGGGGACACTATTGGAAGTTGCGCCTACAGAGCAGCTGTTCCAATCACCTCAGCATGAATACAGCAAACAACTGATTTCTTTAATGCCTGAATTTACAGGTTTAAGAGAAGAAAAAGCAGTGGCACAAGCCGCGGTATAAAAATCAGCAGGCTGGAGTTTAGCTTGCTAACAACAATAAACAGACGCAAATACAACAACTAGGGATCTGGATTCCCGCATGAAGGAGTTATGCAATGAAAACCATGAAAAGCAAATTAGCAGTAGCTTTGATGGCAGCTGGCCTAAGCTTTAGTGCAGCAGCAGCAGATATTACCGTTGGCTACGCAGCTGACCCAGTATCACTTGACCCGCACGAGCAGCTGTCTGGTGGCACACTGCAAATGTCTCACATGGTGTTTGACCCTCTAGTACGTTTCACTCAAGAGATGGATTTCGAAGGCCGCCTAGCATCTAGCTGGGAGCGTGTTGATGAAACGACTTTCCGTTTCAACCTACGCAAAGGTGTGAAATTCCACTCTGGTAACGAACTGACTGCTGATGATGTTGTGTGGACTTTTGAACGTCTACAAGCTTCTCCAGACTTTAAGTCAATCTTCACGCCATACGAAAAAATGGTAAAAGTGGATGACTACACAGTTGAGCTAGTATCAAAAGCGGCTTACCCACTAGTACTACAAACAGCAACTTACATCTTCCCAATGGACAGCAAGTTCTACTCTGGTAAGACAGCGGAAGGTAAAGACAAGTCTGAGCTAGTTAAGCACGGTAACTCGTTCGCTTCGACTAACGTTTCAGGTACTGGTCCTTTCATCGTAACGCAGCGTGAGCAAGGCGTTAAAGTAACGTTCGAACGTTTCAACGATTACTGGGACACAGAGTCTGAAGGTAACGTAGACAAGCTAACACTTGTACCAATCAAAGAAGACGCAACACGTGTTGCTGCACTTCTTTCTGGTGACGTAGATATGATTCACCCAGTAGCACCAAACGATCACAAGCGTGTTAAGAACGCTAAGAACATCGATCTGGTAACGCTACCTGGTACTCGTATCATCACGTTCCAAATGAACCAAAACAGCAACGAAGCACTTAAAGATGTTCGCGTTCGTCAGGCGATTGTTCACGCAATCAACAACGAAGGCATCGTTAAGAAGATCATGAAAGGCTTCGCAACAGCTGCTGGTCAGCAAAGCCCAACAGGCTACGCGGGTCACAACGAAGAGCTAGTTCCTCGTTACGATCTTAAGAAAGCGAAAGAGCTGATGAAAGAAGCGGGCTACGAAGATGGCTTTACGCTAACTATGATGGCACCAAACAACCGTTACGTGAACGATGCGAAAGTAGCGCAAGCGTCTGCGGCAATGCTATCTAAGATTGGTATCAAAGTTGATCTTAAGACTATGCCTAAAGCACAGTACTGGCCTGAGTTTGATCTATGTTCTGCTGACATGATGATGATCGGCTGGCACTCAGATACTGAAGATTCAGCGAACTTCAACGAGTTCCTAACAATGACTCGTAACGAAGAAACTGGTCGTGGTCAATACAACTGTTCTGGTTACTCAAACCCAGAAATGGATGCGATTGTAGAAGCTTCTAACACTGAAACTGACCCAGTTAAACGTTCTAAGATGCTGAAAGGCGTTGAAGCAACACTATACAACGACGCTGCATTCGTACCGCTACACTGGCAAAGTGAAGCGTGGGGCGCGAAGTCTAACGTAGGTGCTGCAGACATCGTAAACCCAATGGTTATGCCTTACTTCGGCGACCTAGTTGTAAAATAATCTAGCTTGCTAGAATCGAGAGCCTGAGCTTTCAGGCTCTCTAATTATTAAGAAATAGATTTAAGTTTAGGTATTTGGTCTTCCTTCAGTCTGGCTAAATACCTTTTTTAAGACTGAATTTTTGTTATCTAGTCGCGGATTTCGATTAGATAGTCATGGATAGATAAGGGGCAAGGAATGGTTACGTTTCTGGTCAAGCGCCTGTTTCAGGCACTGATAGTGATGTTTGTGATCAGTTTGGTGGCGTTTGCCATTCAGGATAACCTGGGCGACCCGTTGCGTGAGTTAGTCGGTCAATCTGTGTCAGAATCGGAGCGTCAAGCGCTGCGTGATGAACTCGGCTTAAATGATCCCTTCATTACAAAATACACTCGCTTTGTAGGCGCTGCTCTACAAGGTGATCTTGGTACTTCATATTTCTTTAAACGCCCAGCTGTGGACGTAATCTTAGATAAGCTAGTAGCAACGCTTGAACTTGTGTTTGGCGCTTCTCTGATCATCGTTTGTCTGTCGATTCCACTTGGCGTTTATTCTGCAATACACCCAAAAAGCTTCTTCACTAAACTGGTGATGGCGGGCAGTAGTGTCGGCATTTCTGTGCCTGTTTTCTTAACCGCAATCATGTTGATGTATGTATTCTCCATTGAATTAGGTTGGCTGCCGTCGTTTGGCCGTGGTGAAACGGCAAACTGGTTTGGTTGGGAGTCTGGCTTCTTAACGATAGATGGCCTTGCGCACTTAGTGCTGCCGAGTATTGCTCTAGCATCTATCATGCTGCCTCTGTTCATTCGTCTAGTTCGCTCTGAAATGCTCGAAGTTCTTAGCTCTGAGTACATCAAGTTTGGTAAAGCGAAAGGCTTAGCGCTGAACAAGATTTACTACCAACACGCTCTGAAAAACACAATGCTACCTGTACTAACGGTAGGTGGTGTTCAGATTGGTACTATGGTGGCTTACACCATTCTTACTGAAACCGTATTCCAGTGGCCGGGCACCGGCTTCCTATTCCTTGAAGCGATTAACCGAGTGGATACACCACTGATTACCGCATACGTTATTTTCGTTGGTCTTATCTTCGTAGTAACGAACACCATTGTTGACCTGCTATACGGCATCATTAACCCAACAGTGAACATCACAGGGAAAGGAGCATAATCATGGAACAAACTACAACAGCTCCATCTCGTTGGGAGCGATTTAAGCAGTCAGACATTCTGTACTACTTCTTACGTGATAAAGTGGCAATGTTCAGCTTTGCTGTTTTCACTGCTTTCTTGGTGATGGCATTGGCGGCACCTATTCTAGCGCCAACAGACCCGTATGACGTGACGTCTATCGACATCATGGACTCTGAGCTACCACCGTCTTGGATGGAAGATGGCGAAGAGCGTTTCCTACTGGGTACCGATGAGCAGGGTCGTGACATTCTATCGACCATGCTTTACGGCTCTCGCTTATCACTGACGATTGGTTTCCTAGCCGTTGGTCTACAACTGACTCTAGGTATCATTATTGGTCTGTCTGCGGGTTACTTCGGTGGTCGTATCGATAGCTTCTTGATGCGTTTTGCTGATGTTCAGCTTTCGTTCTCAACCATGATGGTTGCGATCATTGTCTCGGCTATCTTTAAGGCGAGTTTCGGCAGTGACTTCTACGCGCAATATGCGGTAGTGATGCTGGTGGTGATTATCGGTATTGCCGAATGGCCACAATATGCTCGTACGATTCGTGCATCAGTATTGGCTGAGAAGAAGAAAGAGTATGTAGAAGCGGCACGCGTGATGGGCTTCAGAGCACCACGCATTATGTTCCGTCATATTCTACCGAACTGTTTATCGCCAATTTTGGTTATCTCTACGGTACAGGTGGCAAATGCCATCATGTCAGAAGCGGCACTTTCTTTCCTAGGTTTGGGCCTACCGATAGACCAACCGTCACTGGGTGCACTAATCAGTACAGGTTTTAACTACATTTTCTCTGGTGCGTGGTGGATTACAGCCTTCCCTGGTGTCGTATTGGTGACGCTAGTACTGGTGATAAACCTGCTGGGTGACTGGTTACGTGACGTGTTTAACCCTAAAATTTATAAAGGGTGATAGCTTGGTTTGATTTTTAGTAAAAAAAATCACTAAACTAAGAGCCGTAAGCAATTACGGCTCTTTTTTTGCTTAATGGATCTTGAACTAAGTATCATTGATAGTGTCAATAATACTTAAAATGGAATTCATGTTTTATCGACATTAATTCGGTAACAATTAACCCGTGAGGGTTTAAGTGGTGGTTATGAAATTGACAATGAATGATGTATGTCGCGCTGTGACTAGAAATTATCGTATGGGGCTTATTGCTGCATCCCTCTTGGTATCGAGCCAAGTTAATGCAGAATCGGTTTTATGTGATGCTACTCAGGCAAGTACCAATCAATTACCACAGCTAGAGCAATCATGTCCGATCGGTAAGGGTGTTTGGGGGAATAAAGCGCCTAAACGTCATTCAGATAACGAGCTGTTTTGGGTTCAATGTGGCTTGCTGAACAAGCCTTTGTCACTGAGCCAAGCAAAACCTCTTTATGGCAAAATTTCGACCAACGTATGGATGAAACCTGAGGGTGGTGATTATCGTTGTTTGATTGGTCCTTACTCTACATTTTCAGATGCAAGAAAAGATCTAGCTCAGGTTCGTAAGGTGCCAGGTTATGGCGAAGCCTTTATTCGTATGGTTGATAAGTCGCAGACCTCATCACAACCTATCGTGGCAAAAGCGGCCGAGCCTAAAGCAGCAAAACCGACACCGGTTAAGGCTCCTGTAAAACCTGCAACTAAGCCTGCGGCGAAACCCGTAGCTGCGAAGTCAGCGGCAGCAGTGACCAGTGCGGCTGCCATTCAGGCATTGCCAAGTGGTGGCAAGAATTCAGATAACGATCTAGAGATTGAAGTTCGCGTGACGGCAAATGTTGCCGGTAGCCAATATGCGATCCCTTACCTGCTAGACCATGAGCAGCAGTTTTACATGGAGCAAGGTAAGCCTTGGAGTCGTTTGGATTACGGTAGTGCAGAGCTGGTATGTAATAAGATCAACATGAAGCTGATGACTGAAAAGCAATGGCAGAGCATCCTAGGTTCAAAAGTGATGGAAAACCAGAATTGGCCAATGCATCTACCTTATTGGGGAGCGGATAAGAAAGGCCTGTTCACTAATGGTAACGTAAACCAACTCAAAGGCTCTTCACTACTTAACGTGATGTGTGTGAAGTAACACGTTGGATTGAAACCTTACTTAAGCCTCAGCGATTGCTGGGGCTTTGTTGTTTTTAGGCCTTGTTATTTAAAGGTTAGGACGTGCTGTTAAGTAGTCTATAGGTAGCCGATGGCAGACATCTTTAAATGAATTTGATCAAAAAGCACTAAAAATTGCTCAAATAGTGCAGTTGATGCGTAGAAAACCATAACTCAGCAACAAGGTGATTGAGATTATGAGTTTGAAAAAACGATTAGAAGATGTGGCTCCTAGCTTCGAAGCGGGGGGGAAGTACGAAAAGCTCTACCCAGTGTATGAGGCATTTGCGACCATATTTTACACGCCAGGGAATGTGAACCGAGGTATAACCCATGTCCGGGACAGCATTGACCTAAAACGGATTATGATTCTGGTGTGGCTAGCCACTTTCCCCGCGATGTTTTGGGGTATGTACAACGTAGGTCATCAATCCGTGATGGGGTTAACCGCTACCTATTCCGGTGCTGAGCTTGCTTCTATCATCGACAGTAGTTGGCGCTTATCGTGGGCGTTTGGTGATGCACCGTCCTTGGTAGCAAGCGGCTGGGGAAGTCAGATGTTCTTGGGGGCGCTCTACTTCTTACCTGTTTATGCCACCGTATTTGTGGTGGGGGGCTTCTGGGAAGTTTTATTTGCCGTTGTGCGAAAACACGAGGTGAATGAAGGCTTTTTTGTAAGCTCGGTACTGTTTGCACTTATTCTTCCGCCAACTATCCCGCTGTGGCAAGCCGCTTTGGGTATCACCTTTGGTATTGTTGTTGCCAAGGAGTTGTTCGGAGGTACAGGGCGAAACTTCCTCAACCCTGCACTGGCGGGGCGAGCGTTTCTTTACTTTGCTTATCCTGCCAATATGTCCGGAGGCTTGGTATGGGTTGCCGCTGACGGCTATTCAGGAGCGACACCGCTCAGCCAATGGTATGAAGGTGGTGGCTCGTCGCTGATCAATAACATGACAGGTGAGGCCATCACTTGGATGGATGCCTTTATCGGTAATATTCCCGGCTCGATGGGTGAAGTGTCTTCACTACTCATTATGTTGACCGGTGTGATTCTTATTGTCATGAAGATTGCGTCTTGGCGCATTGTAGCTGGTGTGATTGTTGGGCTTGTGGCGACCTCGAGCTTACTAAACTTGATTGGTTCAGATACTAACTCAATGTTTTCGATGCCGTTCTACTGGCACTTTGTATTAGGTGGCGTCGCGTTTGGCACCTTCTTCATGGCGACCGACCCGGTATCTGCCGCCTTCACTAATAACAGTAAATGGGCCTACGGGATTCTGATAGGTGTGATGACGGTCGGTATTCGAGTGCTCAATCCCGCGTATCCAGAAGGCATCATGCTCGCTATCTTATTTGCGAACCTGTTTGCTCCGTTATTTGATTTCATTGTGAAAGAACAAAATATTAAGCGTAGGCAAAAACGCATGGCACGTTAATGCACTAAAGAAAAAGGCTTGCCGATGTGCAAGCCTTTCTATTGATAAAGAAACATAAAACCCATTCAACTCCACTTCAAATCAATCTCAAATGGTTGAGTACTGCCACAGTGTTCACCACACATCTCATCGTAAGCGCTGTTATGTATCAGCGTTGCTGACGATACACCTTGATCACTAAAGTGGTCACGCGCTTGATTGACACTCAAAAACTTCATCGGGTGCTGGTGGTCGTCTTTAATTAACCGCTTTTGCTCGCCAATGACCTGGTAAGCTAGGTAAATCCCGCCTTCAAATGATTCGATTAGTAGATTCATCACAAACTCCATTTTTCTAGTTAGGTGAATATTGGTGTTACGTCGAATCGAGAACCAAGGTTCAAAGCGGGCATAAAAAAAGCAGTCCCAAGGACTGCTTTTTAAAAGTATTAACTAAAGGCGTTGATTAACGCATAGTTACGAATTCTTCGCTGCCCGTTGGGTGGATTGCCACAACAGAGTCGAAGTCTGCTTTGGTTGCGCCCATCTTCATTGCAACGCCGAAGCCTTGAATCATCTCATCAACCGTGAAGCCGATGCCGTGTAGGCCGACTACTGTCTCTTCTTCGCCAGCACATACTAGCTTCATCTTACAAGGTTGACGGTGCTTGGTTACTGCTGTGTACATCGCAGTGAAGCCCGATGTGTAAACCTTGATGTTGTCTTTGCCGTACTTCTCTTCAGCTTCTTGAGTCGTTAGACCAATAGTGCCGATAGGTGGGTGGCTGAATACAACAGTAGGAACTAGGTTGTAGTCCATTTTCGCGTTAGTTTGACCGTTGAATAGGCGCTCAGAAAGCTGACGACCTGCTTTAACCGCTACAGGAGTTAGCTCGATACCGCCTTCCATGATGTCACCAACACAGTAGATGCCAGGAACGTTAGTCGCTTGGAATTCGTCTACCTTGATGTAGCCACGGTCGTTTGTCTCAACGCCAGTTGATGCTAGGTTAATAGCGTCAGTCGCTGGGTGACGGCCGATAGCCCAGATTAGGTGGTCAACGTTTTGAGTGTTGCCATTCTCTAGGTGCAGAGTCAGCGTGCCATCCGCTTCTTTTACAACTTCTTTAGGCACAGAGTGCGTGTGAAGTGTTGGACCTTCTGCTTCCATTACTTCTACTAGCGTTTCGATGATCATTGGATCGAAGCTACGTAGTGGAGATTCTTTACGGCAGAATAGGTGTGTTTCTGTGCCAAGTGCGCTTAGAACGCCAGCGATCTCAACTGCGATGTAACCCGCGCCGATAACAGCAACGCGTTTTGGTTGCTCCATCAGCTCGAAAAAGCCATTTGAATCGATGCCGTATTCTGCACCTGGGATGTTTGGAATCGTTGGACGACCACCTACCGCGATCAGGATGTGATCTGCTGTGTAGTGTTCGCCGTTAACTTCAACCGTTTTTTCGTTAACGAACTTAGCAAAGCCTTTGATTACGTTTACTTTGTTGTTACCAAGTACGCGATCGTAAGATTGGTGGATACGACCAATGTACGCTTGGCGGTTCTCAATCAGTTTGCTCCAGTTGAACTTCTTCACTTCAACATCAAAGCCGTAGTCTTCAGAGTATAGGTTGATCGCTTCAGCGACTTGAGCGCCGTGCCACATTACCTTTTTAGGAACACAACCAACGTTTACACAAGTACCACCAAGGTCTTGAGCTTCGATAAGTGCAACTTTTGCACCGTGCATTGCCGCGCGGTTTGCTGATGCGATGCCGCCTGAACCGCCACCGATACAGATGTAATCAAAATGAGTCGCCATTACTTTCTCCATTTATTGAGGGTTGTAGTCACAGTGAGCACACTGGATACCTACGTCCTATAGATTCTAAAATTGTCTAATTATTATATTGAGGGCAGATTGGTTGAACTCAATCTCCCTGCTTGAAATTTATTCGTCCACATCACAGTCTTTTTTCTGCTTCTTGAGCTTCGATGTGCGTCGAGATTACTCAGGTACGATCCACTCTACTTTGTAGTGACCGGTTGCTGGTGCAATTGCTTCCTTCAAGAATGGAAGAATCTCGTTCATTTGGCTTTCTAGCTTCCAAGGTGGGTTGATAACAATCATGCCTGATGCTGTCATGCCACGCTCGTTGGTGTCTGGTGATACGCCAAGTTCGATCTGTAGAATCTTGTTGATGCCCAAGCTTTCTAAGCCTTCGATCATGTCTTCGATGTCACAACGGTTCACTACTGGGTACCAAATGGCGTAGATGCCGGTTGCCCAGCGCTTATGGCTTTGAGCAATGGCTGTCACTACATCACGGTACTCTTTTGCAAGCTCGTACGGTGGATCGATCAGTACTAAGCCGCGGCGCTCTTTAGGTGGAAGGCTTGCTTTTAGACGCTTAAAGCCATCTTCTTTGTAGATCGATACCTGACGATCGCGGTGGAACTCTTGCTCAAGCAGCGGGTGATCAGCTGGGTGAAGCTCGGTCAGTACCATACGGTCCTGGTCACGCAGGTGGGCACGTGCAACACGTGGCGAACCTGGGTAGTAGCGCAGCTTGTCGCCGTTGTTTAGCGTTGAGATAGACTCAAGGTAGCTTTGAATGTCTTCAGGAAGATTTTGCTGTTCCCAGACGCGAGCGATACCTTGTTTGTATTCACCGGTTTTTTCAGACCATTCATGCGTTAAGTCGTAACGACCTACACCAGAGTGAGTGTCATGGTAAACAAAAGGCTTATCCTTCTGTTTCAAAGAATTAAGAATAAGGCTCTGTACGATATGCTTTACTACGTCGGCATGATTGCCTGCGTGGAAGCTGTGGCGATAACTTAACAAATTAAACTCTCGTAACACTCTCGTTTTAGAGTGTGGTTAGTGTAGGTGGGTTAATCTGATTATTATAACCCTCAATGGACCATAAATTCTCGAACAATTCGGGGACAGTCGTCAGCTATCTGCAGTTAGTTATTGGTTCTACTATTGAAATTTGCCTTTATGGGCACTATTTAATAACTATTCGCAGGTGATTTTTTAGGGCGCTGCTTAGCCTGATGACTGTAAGACGACCTCATTACAAAAAAGACGAAAGTCTCTAACGCCAAAGGAATGTTTATATGTCTAATCCGCTATTAACCTTCACGGACTTACCTCCGTTTTCACAAATCAAACCTGAGCATGTTAAGCCAGCGGTTGAGCAAGTGATTGAAGCGTGTCGCAACAAGATAGAACAAGTACTTGAAGGTAATACTTCGCCAAGCTGGGACAACCTAGTTGCTCCAATTGAAGAAGTGGATGATCGTTTAGGCCGTGTTTGGTCACCAGTAAGCCACATGAACTCGGTTGTGAACAGTGACGAGCTGCGTGAAGCGTATGAAAGCTGTTTGCCTCTGTTGTCTGAGTACGGCACGTGGGTTGGTCAACACAAAGGTCTGTTTGAAGCGTACAAAGCGATCAAGGCGAGCGAAGCATTCTCTGGATTAAATCAAGCTCAACAAAAAACTATTACTGATGCACTGCGTGATTTCGAATTGTCGGGCATTGGCTTACCCGCTGACGAGCAACACCGCTATGGCGAGATCAGCAAGCGTCAGTCTGAACTGGGCTCTCAATTCTCAAACAACGTACTTGATGCAACCATGGGGTGGAGCAAGCAGGTCACTGATGTTGCTGAATTGGCAGGCATGCCTGAATCAGCATTGGCGGCGGCTAAAGCGGCGGCAGAAGCTAAAGAGCAAGAAGGTTACCTGCTGACTTTAGATATCCCATCATACCTACCAGTAATGACCTACTGTGATAACCAAGAGCTGCGTAAAGAGCTGTACGAAGCTTATGTTACTCGCGCTTCAGACCGTGGTCCAAACGCAGGCAAGTGGGACAACACTGAGATCATCACCGAGCAGCTTAAATTGCGTCATGAGATCGCACGTATGCTTGGCTTTGGCACTTACAGCGAGAAATCTCTGGCAACTAAAATGGCAGAGACGCCAGATCAGGTTTTAGGTTTCTTGAATGATTTAGCGGTGAAAGCGAAACCTCAAGGTGAGCGTGAAGTGGAAGAGCTGCGCCAGTTCGCTGAAAAAGAGTTTGGTGTGTCTGAGCTAGAGCTTTGGGATATCCCTTACTACAGCGAAAAACAGAAACAGCACCTTTTCCAAATCTCAGATGAAGAGCTGCGTCCTTACTTCCCTGAATCGAAAGCGGTATCGGGCCTGTTTGAAGTACTGAATCGTGTATTTGGTATGACAGTGAAAGAGCGTGAAGGCGTCGACACATGGCATGAGTCGGTACGCTTCTTTGATATCTTTGATGCTAATGGCACACTGCGTGGCAGCTTCTACCTAGATTTGTACGCTCGTGAACACAAGCGTGGTGGTGCATGGATGGATGACTGCCGCGGTCGCCGTATTACCGCTGCAGGTGAACTACAAACGCCAGTCGCTTACCTAACGTGTAACTTCAATAAACCAGTTGGCGATAAGCCTGCGCTGTTTACCCACGATGAGGTTGTGACTCTGTTCCATGAGTTCGGCCATGGTATCCACCACATGCTGACTCAAGTAGAAGCTGGCGCGGTTGCCGGTATCAATGGGGTGCCTTGGGATGCGGTTGAGTTGCCAAGTCAGTTCCTAGAAAACTGGTGTTGGGAAGAAGAGGCATTGGCGTTCATCTCTGGTCATTTCGAGACCGGTGAAGCGCTACCTAAAGAGATGCTAGAGAAGATGCTAGCGGCGAAGAACTTCCAATCAGCGATGTTTATTTTGCGTCAGCTAGAATTCGGCCTGTTCGACTTTACGCTACACACTACTTACGACCCAGAAGTGGGTGCGCGCGTACTTGAAACACTGGCTGATGTGAAGTCTAAAGTGGCAGTACTGCCAAGCCTTGATTGGAACCGTTTCTCACACAGCTTTAGCCACATCTTCGCTGGTGGTTATAGCGCGGGTTACTACAGCTACCTTTGGGCTGAAGTGCTATCAGCAGATGCGTTCTCAGCATTTGAAGAAGAGGGTATCTTCAACACTGAAACGGGTAACCGCTTCCTGAATAACATCCTAGAAATGGGTGGCAGTGAAGAGCCAATGGAGCTATTCAAACGCTTCCGTGGTCGTGAGCCGCAAATCGATGCGATGCTGCGCCATGCAGGTATCAGCGCGTAATATTGTGCTGGTTAGAATGTAAAAAGAGCCTCCTAGAGAGGCTCTTTTTGTATCTGTTTATCAAGCGACTATGGGTTCACATTACGATTGATTGGGTTTTGCAGTGAGATTAGCGTCTCGGTTGATTGCACTTCATCAATTGCCTGCAACTTATCGATCAGGACGAACTGCAGCTCTTCAATCGACTTACACATCAACTTAACGAAAATATTGTAGGCACCAGTGGTGTAGTAGGCTTCAACTACTTCATCTAGAGCATTCAGTTTGGCGATTGCCGAGTGGTAATCTTTGGCTGCATTCAGGTTGATACCAATAAAGCAACATACGTCGTAACCTAGCTTTTTCGTGTTTACCACCACCTCGGTACGCTCAATAATGTCGGCCGATCTCATTTTCTCGATACGGACGTGAATAGTCGCAGGGCTTACGTCAAACTGCTTGGCCATCTCGGCGTAAGGCGTACGAGCATCTTCCATCAAGGTTTTCAGAATGGCACGGTCTAGGTCATCGAGACGAGCGGTGGTTGTGGACATGCGTAACCCTTAGATTTAATGAAAATATATCGGCTAGAGTACATATCATAGCCAAGGGTGATAATATTAGCAGCAACAATGGTGTTAGGGTGAATTCAGTGCGATTTTGGGTGTTATTTATTGCGATGTGTTGGAGCGTATTCGCTTCGGCGCAGACAAAAGATGTATTGGTTATCCACTCCTACCATCAAGGTTTTTTCTGGACGGATGATTTCCATAAAGGGTTATCCGAAGAACTCGATCGCGACGGGTTGTCTTACCGCGTCGTTTACCTCGACAGCAAACGCTCTCAAAATCCTGAATACCTAGAGCGCGTGTACCAGCTTTACCACACCAAATTAATGCACGAAGAGTTTGCAGCGGTTGTGGTGAGTGATAACAACGCCCTAAACCTGATGAAGCGTTTAGCGTCAGATCTCGATGGAACCCCGGTCATCTTTGGTGGCATCAACAACTTCTCTCCTAAAATGATCGAAGGTTTGAACGCAACCGGTATCACTGAAGACATCGATCTGGTTGGTAACATCGAACTGATCAAGCGCCTCCAGACGACCGTGAAAAAAGTCTACATGGTGACCGATCATTCGGTGACTGGTGAGGCCATTCGTGCGCAAATCGATCTGTTTATTGAAACTAACCCTCAATTTGCAGATTTGATTGAACATTATGTTCCAGACTCATACCAAGAATTGACGACTTTCTCGCAGCGTGCAGACCTAGGGAAAAGCTTGCTGTTTTGGGCGTATTACCGAGATGCGAAAGGTGAAGTGAGCAGTGATGAAGATTGGCGACAACTGAACATTAAAACGCAAATGCCGCTGTATATGGTGCACGACTTAGGCCTAGGTTTTGGGGCCATTGGCGGGGTGATTCAAAGCGGTGAAACTCAAGGGCGTAACACTGGGCGCGTTTTGTTGCAGGTGTTGGCGAATCCTAATGACCCGTTACCTCCTGTAGTCGCTGGTGCACCGGAGATTAAGCTCGACTATCAACAAATATCGCGTTGGGATCTCGGCGCTGAGAATGAAGCTGCAGTGACATTCCTCAACAAGCCTAAGTCTTTCCTGACGCGCTACCGCGATGAAATTCGCACCATAGGTTTAATGTTCCTTGGTATGTCGTGCGTGATCGCCACCTTGGTGTATTACCTCAACCGTCTTAAGAAAAGCGAACGTGCAAGCCGCCAAAGCCAACGACTGTTGGAGTCGATATTCGACCAGAGCCTTCAGTTTATGGGCATTATCGACAAAGACGGTGTATTGCTGTCAAGTAACAGCAAGCTGCATGAACTGCTCTACAATCAGGGCTATAAGCTAGGAACACCTTTACAAGAACATCAGCACTGGGAAGATTCTGCCAGTGAGGTGTTGAAAGAGTATTTTGTTGAGCGAGATGATCACCCATCTTTGCGCTTTGAAGCTGAGGTTTGGTGCCGAGATCGCGGTGCCATGGTATTGGATATCTCATTAAAGCCGATGCCGGGTAGTGAAGAAGGTGATATTCAGTTCTTGTTTGAGGCGCGCGATGTGACTTCACGTAAGCTGGCTGAGAATAAACTATTCCAGCGAGAAGCGAACCTAAAGCTCTATTACGACAAGCAACCCGTAATGATGATTACCTTGGATGGTAACAACCGCATCCAACAAGTGAACCAGTTTGCCGAAGAGCTGCTTGGTTACCCATTGGATGAACTTTTAGGTCATCGTCCTAGAGAGTTCTACGTCGATGAGAACGCGATGATTCCACGTCATATCTTGTTGCAACCACAGCATAAGATTCGTGGTGTCTGGCGTCGTGATATTGAATATCGTCATGCTGATGGCAGTACGATCTGGATTCGAGAAAATATTCGTCCGCTGGTGGAGTCTGATCAGTTGTTGATTGTGGGTGAAGACATCACCGAGACACATGAGCTTTCTGAAAAATTGGAGTATCAGGCGCGCTATGACTTGCTGACTGATACCTTTAACCGCAACCACTTTGAGCAAGAACTGCAAAAGGCACTCAAAGAAGTTGAGAGCCACATGCGTACCCACGCAATGCTGTTCTTAGACCTAGACCAGCTGAAAGTACTGAACGATACCGCCGGGCATGAAGCGGGCGATGCTGCGATCTTGTTTAGCGCGCAGTTATTGGAAGAGGTACTGCCATACAATGCGGTATTGGCGCGTATGGGTGGTGACGAGTTTGCGGTACTCATCAAAGACTGTACTGAGCGAGATGCGGTGAATGTGTGTCGCAGTATTATCTCGATGATGGGCGACAATCCATTCTTGTGGGATGACATCCGACTCAATTTAACCTGCTCTATCGGTATTCGATTGATTGACCATACCGCGGCTTCACCACAAATGGTGCATGCTCAGGCAGACGCGGCATGTCATGCAGCCAAAGAGGAAGGACGTAACCGCTATCACCTTTACCATCAAGATGATGAAGACTTGCGTCGACGTCACCTAGAGATGGAGTGCGTCAATTTAGTACATGAAGCTTTAGCTAATGATCGCTTGGAGTTGTTTGCACAGCGTATTTTAGGCTTAGATGAAGACAGTGACAAAATGCACTTCGAGATCTTGGTCCGCATTAAGAACGTCGATGGGGAATACATCTCTCCTGGGATCTTCATGCCAGCTTCTGAGCGCTACAACATTGCGCATTTGATTGACCGCCAAGTGATCGGTCAAACATTGAGTTGGTTAGAGCAACGCCCACATCTGATTGATGATTTAGGGATGTGTTCTATCAACCTTTCTGGTCACTCGATGGGTAACCGGGAGTTTGTTGAGTTCTTGATTGAAAGCTTGAGTAACTCGCCGATTCCGTGTCATAAGATCTGCTTAGAGATCACCGAAACAGCGGCGATGAGTAACATGAAACAGGCGATCAAGTTCTTCACTCGAATTAAAGACCTAGGTTGTATGATTGCGCTCGATGACTTCGGGTCTGGGTTATCGTCGTTTGGTTACTTGAAGAAGCTGCCAGTCGATATCGTTAAGATCGATGGCTTGTTCGTGCGTGATATTGATGTCAATGAGATGGACCATGTGATGGTTCGCTCTATCAATGATCTAGCCAAGCAGATGGGTAAGCACACCGTGGCTGAGTTCGTTGAAAACACCCAGATCATCGACAAGCTGATTGAGCTTGGTGTGAACTATGCACAGGGCTACATCATTGGCCGACCTAAGCCGCTTGCTGAGCTGGTTGATGAGCTTCAGCAAGAGCGAGTGCTAGAAAATGCAAACTAACTAGGCCTTGTGTACGGGCCTTGTTTTAATCTCGCTACTTTCGGTGCTAATAGTTTGCACCGCTAATATGTATTGTTGAGGCAATCAGGTAAACTGGTTGCCTCTTTTGTTTTTAATACTACTGTCTGTTGGAGACGACCTTGCAACTACAACTGATTTGCGAAGATGCTACCCAAATCGATCATCTGAATGACTTAGCGACCCGTTGGAATTTATCTCACGATGAAAACAGCGAATTTGCTTTGGTGCTGACTAGCGAGCGACTTGAGCTGCGCAAAGTAGACGAGCCCAAACTAGGCGCTATCTTCGTTGATTTAGTTGGCGGCGCGGTTGGTCATCGACGTAAGTTTGGTGGTGGCAAAGGCCAAGCTATCGCCAAGGCGGCAGGTTTAAATAAAGGCGCTACGCCAACCATTCTTGATGGTACGGCTGGCCTAGGGCGCGATGCATTTGTACTGGCTTCTCTAGGTTGTAAGGTGCAGATGGTCGAGCGTCACCCTGTTGTTGCAGCGCTGCTTGATGATGGATTACAGCGTGCGCAGCAAGACCCTGATATCGGTGGCTGGGTTAGCGAACGTATGAAGTTGATTCACGCTTCAAGCCACGATGCGCTGGATAAACTTAGTGACGATCCTAACTTTGAGCAACCGGATGTGGTGTATCTAGATCCAATGTACCCACACCCAGAGAACAAAAAGAAATCGGCTCTAGTCAAAAAAGAGATGCGCGTATTCCAATCTTTGGTCGGTGCAGACTTAGATGCTGATGCTCTATTGGCACCTGCGATGAAGCTCGCATCAAAGCGAGTTGTCGTCAAAAGACCCGATTATGCGGCTTGGTTAGATGAGCAAAAACCGAGTATGGCGATCGAAACCAAAAAGAACCGTTTTGACGTGTATGTGAAAGCATCAATGACTTAATTGAAGCATCAATAACTTAGATACACGCTAAGAAAATTTCCCGTCATAAATACGATAAATTGCTATTTAACACTTGCGATAGTCGCGTTACGGATGTATATCTAACTAAGAATCATTATTATTCTTAGCTGGAGTTGCAGCATGGCTAAACGCTTTTGTAAGTTAAACCGTCGAGATATTACCGAACACCTAGGCGAGATCCACAGCTTGGTTACTGAACCTAAGTTTGTGTGTCGCTCTTGTGCACGTTCATCGGCGGACGAAGCGAACCTATGCAAACCAACAGCAATCCCACCGCTTGGCTGCCAGAATAAGCCGATTGAAGAAAAGGCGGCTTGTGGTCTGTTAGCCGAAACGCTACCAAAGCCTGAAGTCACCTTGGCAGAGGTCCCAGATTCATCAGTACAACTGTTTGACCCAGCCGCTGCTCTTGGAGACGCAGACAAACAAGCGTCACCGAAAAAAGCCAAACTGAAAAAACGCATTGCTAACGCGAGTGGTGATGAGAAATCAGAACTGAAGCGAGCGAAGAAAGCGGCTAAGAAACAAGAGAAATACAATAAGAAGCTGGCGAAGATGATTAAGAAGCAGCAAAAGCTGTTTAAGAAAAGCCAGAAGCTGGAAAGTGAATTGGAACGCATCAATCTACGACTTGATGATGTAGCCTTCACGGAAAACCAGGCTGTGGTTGTGAATCACATTCACTAACACCAGCTGTTGAACATTATTCAACATGTTAGCCAGATCTAAAAAGAGCGACCTTAGGTCGCTCTTTTGCTTTTTGTCTCCGAAGAGCACTTGGCCGCGCTGGCGCATAAAAATTGTTAGGCGTTGGCCGCCGATCTCGCGACACGCTTTTTCACCCACGTCTCATTCACGATGAGAGAAAGCAAGATAACCCCGCCGCCAATCGATAGTCGTACCAAATCAACGTCTCGGTTCCAGATCAGGATGTTCACCACCAAACCAGCAGGCACCAACACGTTATTCATTACGGCAAGTGCACCTGCGTTTACCATGCATGCACCTTTGTTCCACATAAAGTAACCCAACCCAGAAGCAATTAAGCCTAGGTAGATAAGGATTCCCCATTGAAGTGAAGTGGTTGGTAGTTTTTCAGGGTTGCCTAGAAGCATGAACGCAACCGAAGCAACGCACAGAGCGCCGAGGTAGAAATAGTCAAATACCGTATGTTGAGGAAGCTCTGTTGATTCCTTCTCCATCACCACTTTGTAGCCCACCTGACCAATCGCAAAGCAGAGGTTTGCGCCTTGTACGACTAGGAAGCCCACTAAAAAGTTGTCGTTGATGCCGGCGAACTTAATGAATACCGCGCCTAATACCGCAATCGCAGCCGTGACTAAGTACCAAGGTGAGAATTGCCCTTTGAGGAAGTCATAAATCAGCGTGACATAGATTGGAGTAAAGACGGTAAATAGCAGCACTTCCGGTACGGATAGTAGCAAGAAAGATTGGTAATAGAAGCAGTACATCAGGCCAAGCTGAATACCACCAATTGCCATCAATTTACCGATCAATTTCCCAGGGATACCACGGAATTTCAGGAAAGGAAGAAACACGATACCTGCCAGAGCAACACGCATCAGAACAGAGAACCAAGAATCAACCTGACCAGCAAGGTAGACGCCGATCAGGCTAAAAGAGAAGGCCCATAGGAGGGTAACACCAGCTAAATAGCTCATAGTAAAACTTCGTTAATAAGATATGAGCTGTATGTTACCTAACCTTAAATCATTAGTCTTCTGAATCTCTTAGAGGCACGACCAGCATATCCACCGGAGAGGCGTTGATCAGTTGTCGTGTTGAAGAGAGCAGCTTGCTCCAAAAATCTTGATGGTGCCCACACACCACTAAATCAACGTTGTATTCGGTGATGGTATCGCACAACTCATGGCTCAAATCGCCGCTACCCACAAGCGTGTGAGTGATCGGGTATTGAGCATGCTCTGCAAAGTTTTGTAGCTGAATACGAGACGCTTCCATCGCGTTGTGTTGGGTCTCTGCCATGTTGATGTCAATCAGCCCGGTATAGAGCTCGGCATAGTTAATATCGATATGGATAAAAGAGACTTTGGCTTCTAATGGCTTTGCCAATGCTACCGCTTTATCCACAATTAATTTGCTGTCATCTGATAAATCGACCGCGACCAAAATATGTTTGTAACTCATATCGCTACCTCCTTTATTCATTGTCTGATTAAAGATTAGCACTATGCGATGCCTTTTTTTGCTGAAGTGATCTCATATCCATCGTCTTGCGTAGTGAAGGTTCGAAATATCGGTTAACTAATGGTCAGCGAGATATTAATAAAATAGTGATATAGTAAAGAAAATTGAGGATGTACTTAGGAGTCTTAAATGCTGTCAAAAACTATGGTTGAGCAACTGAACGATCAAATTAATCTAGAATTTTTCTCATCCAATCTATACTTACAAATGAGTGCTTGGTGTGAAGACAAAGGATTTGAAGGTGCAGCAGAGTTTCTGCGTGCTCATGCGGTAGAAGAAATGGAACACATGCAGCGTCTTTTTACTTACGTAAGTGAAACAGGTGCAATGCCAATTCTGGGTGCGATTGAAGCACCAAAACATGAATTTGAAAGCCTTGGCGCAGTATTCCGTGAAACCTACGAACACGAGCAGATGATTACTGAAAAGATCAATAAGCTGGCTCACGTTGCTTTCAGCACACAAGACTACTCAACCTTTAACTTCCTGCAATGGTACGTTGCAGAGCAACACGAAGAAGAGAAGTTGTTTAAAGGTGTATTGGATAAGCTAGAGCTTGTTGGTGAAGACGGTAAAGCACTGTTCTTTATTGATAAAGACTTAGCGCAATTGGCAAAAGATGGTTCATCTTCAATCATGGATGCTCCTGCAGTCTAGGCTGTAAGAAAAAGACTCTGATTATCTTTTTCTTTTGAGTTTTCCTTTGAAGATGTAGGGAGGAAAGGATGATCAGCGGCGACACTATTCTATTTGCACTAATGGTTGTGACTTGTGTGAACTGGGCGCGTTATTTTACTGCGCTAAGAACACTCATCTATATTATGCGAGAAGCACATCCTCTACTTTATCAACAAGTAGACGGAGGTGGGTTCTTCACAACTCATGGCAATATGACCAAACAAGTTCGCTTGTTTAGTTACATCAAAAGCAAAGAGTACCACCATCACCACGACGAAGTGTTCACTTCCAAGTGTGATCGTGTAAGACAGTTGTTCATACTCTCTTCTGCTCTGCTGGGTGTGACGTTATTGTCTGCGTTTATCGTTTAGGTGGGCGATACGTGTGATTAGAGCGTAGGTTGTTCGTTTGGCGAGCTTAGCAATGTTAGACAAGCTTCTCGCGCAATAGCAGCTGGCTGAGATTTGTACGATTGAACACCAATTGCAAAGTTTAAAATTGCCGCTAAAATAGCGAGCAATTAGTAAGGATGTGCTGTTAACGCACATCCTTTTTTATTGATGGCATTTTGAGAACAGGGCGTACTCGGAATGCAAAGTGAAGAAAGCAGAGCCACAATGAGTGAAAAATTTGATGTAATCGTGATTGGTGCGGGCGCCGCAGGCTTAATGTGTGCCGCGGAAGCTGGTAAACGCGGCCGACGAGTGCTGGTGGTTGATCATGCGAAAAAGCCAGGCAGAAAAATTTTAATCTCAGGTGGTGGCCGCTGTAACTTCACTAATTACGATGTATCAGCGAACAACTTCCTGTGTAATAACCCTCACTTCGTAAAGTCGGCTTTGTCTCAATACACCAACTGGGATTTCATCTCTATGGTGAGTAAGTACGGCATTGAGTTCGAAGAGCGTGATCATGGGCAGCTGTTCTGTGTGAATGACCATACCGCAAAAGACATCGTCAGCATGCTGCTTGAAGAGTGTCAGCAAGCGAAAGTCGAACAGCGCTACCGATGCGATGTTCATTCCATCGAAAAGACCGATTCTGGCTTCAAAATGCACCTCAATACCGATCAAGTTGAGTGTGACTCATTAGTGGTGGCGACCGGTGGTTTGTCGATGCCTAAACTGGGCGCCACGCCATTTGGCTACAAGATTGCCGAGCAGTTTGGTTTGTCTGTGATGCCAACTACGGCAGGCTTAGTACCGTTCACGCTACATAAAGAAGACAAAGAAGATTTCGCTGAGCTTTCTGGTATCGCGATTCCTGCGGAGATCACGGCGCAAGATGGTACTTTGTTTAAAGAAGCGCTGCTGTTTACGCACCGCGGTCTATCTGGCCCTTCTGTACTGCAAATCTCTTCATTCTGGAAAGCGGGTCAGTCGGTTTCGATTAATCTAGCACCAGAAGCGGATGTGACTGAGTTGTTGGCGAACTCTCGTGAGAAGCATCCAAATCAGAGCTTAAAGAACACATTGGCAAAAGTATTACCTAAGCGTTTTGTTGAGGTATTGATTGACCGTAAAGAGCTGGAAGACAAACCGCTTAAGCAGTTCAACGAAAAGCAGCTTAATGGCATTGTTGAGCACCTAGAGAACTGGAAAATCGCCCCCAATGGTACTGAAGGCTATCGTACTGCGGAAGTTACGCTCGGTGGTGTTGATACCGATCACCTGTCATCCAAAACCATGGAATGTAAGAACATCAAAGGCTTGTTCTTCATTGGCGAAGTGATGGATGTAACTGGCTGGCTTGGTGGTTACAACTTCCAATGGTGTTGGAGTTCAGGCTTTACTGCTGGTCAGTGGGTGTAGCTAATGTTTTGGAACAATAAAGTTTGTACACTGTCGATAAAGTTTGTACAAAGCTCCATTTTGGAATAATAAAGTTTGTACACTCGGCTATAATATATTGTATCGAATTGGATTGAGTATATGTTGTGGCTGGACGAAGAAAACTTGAGAAGCTTGCCGACTTCAAGCGAGCTTTGAAACAGAATTATGGTTTAGGTGAGGGAGCCACTTATACGCCTTGGATAAGAGTTCAAGATGTTAAATCTCATGGTCATAGCGGTAAGATTGAAGGAATAAAATCAGGGCGAAGTCACCATACCCTATCGGAACAAGAATCGTGTTTTTTCTACTTGGCTGAGTTTTCGGATTCAGTTATAGATATTCGGGAGCAATTTCCTTTGCTTCCTCTCTCCCTCTCATTAAAAATCGCTCAATCACTTGGTATTGAGCACCCTAAACACCCTGTCACCAAAGATCCGATCATCATGACCTCCGACTTCCTTTTAACCTGTAGTGATGGTCAAAGGGTTTGGTATGAAGCTGTATGTGTTAAACCAAGAGAAAAACTGTCAGACACAAGAACAGCCGAAAAACTAGATATAGAGCGTGTGTGGTGGGAGTTGCTTGGCGTCCCTTTTCACATATTTTACCTATCGGAGCTTAATCAGATTAAGTCCAAGAATATTCAATGGATTACAGACGCTAAACGCAAGAAGTACCCATCAACACCGAATGAATTTAGATATATGGCTAAACGTCTGTTGACGATGGGAACTATGCAATTGGATGAAATCTGTGAAACATTTTCTCATGAAATTGGCATTTCGCAAGATGATGCATTGATGTTGTTAAAGTCTCTGTTGGCTGACAAAGAAGTAACAGTTGACCTGTCTCGCCCTATCGTCCTATCAGGGATGATTGAAATCATGGAAATCAAGATAGATGGAACTTCAAAGCAACATGCAGCAAGTTGAGTTAAATAGTGTTTGGCAAATTGAAAGCTTGGATGGTCTCAATGATGGCCTATACCGAGTCTTACAGCAGTATACCGTGGGTCGTATTATCATCTTGTTTCCGTTGGTCGAATCAAAGGCTTTGCAACGGCCAATCAAACTAGCTTTTGATCTTTTTAGTGAGGCAATCAAACTTGGTAAAGCTCTGCAAAGTCTATATGAATTGCCTTATTACCAATTGCAATCTGAAGATGATATTTCAGAGAGTCATCTCGCCAAAAGAAATGAGAAATACTCACTGATCGTAGACTTAGTTTCTTCTTCTGATTTTTTGCTCAATCTAGTTGACCAACCTCGCAGCACCTTGGTTTCTCAGCACGCAAAGGCGAACAATACATATGTGCAGAATATATATAGAGCACTGAATCTCTACTGGAAGTATGGCCAAGAGAGAAATGCACTTCTACCAAGCTACAAGAACTCAGGAGGGAGAGGGAAAGCTAGGGCTGCTGGTAAGGTAAAACGTGGCTCACCAGTACAGTTATCAACTCCTAGTATCGATGCTCCTATAGGTGTGAATACTACCGAAGCTGATAAGGCTTTGTTTCTAAAAGCAATGAAGCGGTTCGGTCTCAAAGGAGAAAAAATCCGATACAGCCGAGTCTATGACAAAATGCTCAAAGAATACTATGCAGATGAATTAATCGTTTCGGAATCTGAGTCTAGAGATGCAAGAGTGCCAAATTATAGAGCATTTGTTTATTGGGTTAAGAAACTAATCCCAGCACATACATTAATTCGTAAGCAGACGAATCAGGGGGATTTTGAACGAAATAGACGTAGTTTGAAGGGGGCTGCGACTGATCACACAGAAGTTCCTGGTAGTTGCTTTGAACTTGATGCAACGGTTTTAGATGTTCATATTGTTTCGGACTTTCAGAGGAATCATGTTTTAGGTAGACCAACAGTTTACTGTGTGGTGGATAAAGAGAGCCGGATGATTGTTGGGCTTCATGTTTCAATGGAGTACGCTTCATGGAGAGCGGGACGACAGGCTTTAATTAACAGTTTTACTTCAAAGAAGGGGTATTGTGCTGAGTTTGGTATTGAAATAGATGAAACTGATTGGCCTTGTCATCACATCCCTCAGCGGCTGCTTTGTGATCGAGGTGAGTTCATTTGCAAAGGTGCCGAGAACCTCGCGGTACCACTGATTGGTCACTTGAGTATTGCGCCGCCTTACCGAGCTGAGTTGAAAGGGATAGTTGAGCATCGTTTCAATATTTTGAATGAAAAGTTGGTTCATGAGCTGTTGGGGACAACTAAGGGACGACACTACATTAGAGGTGATAGGGACCCGAGATTAGATGCTGCATTAACACTTAGGGACGTAACTAAGCTACTTATTGATGCAGTATTGGAGCATAACAGCTCAATATTTAAAGACTTGGCCAAGCAGAGCACGTTACTTATAGAATCAGGACTTCCTCCAACCCCCTTTAATTATTGGAATCTACATGTGAAAGCGCATAAGCATGCTTTGAGTAGAGCAGATGAAGCGCATGTTCGCGCTCGCCTTTTACCTGCAACTAAAGTAACCATGACGGGTAAAGGTATTAGACTCAATGACCAAATGTACTATGACTCGGGTCATCCTAGTTTTGATAATTGGAAGGTCATTGCTAGAAATCATGGGTCATGGCCTCTCGATGCACTGATTGATCATGACAACTCTAGCTTTATATATGTCAGGCTTGAAGAAGAAAGCGGTTTTACACGGTGTAAGTTGATGAAGGAATCAGCTAACTTTTCCCATAGGCACCAAGCAGATATTTTGTATTTTGAAGATTGGATTAAATTAGAGCAGAAAAAAGCCAGACCAACAGCGAAGTCGATAGAGCGTCACCAGAGAAGAAATCAGACTATCCAAAATGCAAAAGAGGAAGCAGCATTAGCTCCATCACTTAGCTCAAAATCTGAGAGAACAAAGGGAATGAAAGCGAGAAGGCGGGAAGCGATTCTCGCACAAAGACTTGAGGATGGTGACACTCAATCTAGTCTGACAGAGCAGAATATGGAATCTGGCTCATCGGGTGAGTATATTGATAATAAAAAGAAAAAAGTAATATCGATGCTAAAGCGAAAAAAGGTTAATGATAATGAGATGTGAAAACGCTAGCTACCATGAAGCCATTTTGCCAGAGCACCGAGGTAACCCTTTAATCGAAGCGTTACCACCCAAAGTGGGTGATTCTGAATTAGTTATAAAGTTGAGTAATTATCCTGACAGAAACCTTGATGAAACGAAATTAGAAGAGATTGAAAGGTTAGAGTACCTTACTCGATTGAAAGAGCTGAGGCAGCCTCTTCCACTCTATTTGGATGTCTTTAGGGCTATTGAAATGGCGATTAAGGAGGGATATTCAGCAAAAAACCCATTGTCACCAACGACGATGAATTATCTTCATTACTCATCTGATAGCCGCCCTGATGTTGAACCGAGAACAGGTTTTTTTAAACCGAAGGGCAGCGGTATAACAATCATCGGTGAAAGCGGTGTAGGAAAGACATGCATGCTTGAACAAGTGCTCAATTGCTTTCCAGATGTCATCGAACACCGATATTACCAGAATAAAGTATTAGCAATTCCGCAAGTTGTTTGGATTAAAGTAGATTGTCCTGATGACTCAAGTGTGAAGGGACTCTGCCATCGCATCTTAGAGCAAATAGATCAAAAACTAGGACACCCTCCAACAAAACCTGCGGGGACGATAGCTCTTTTACTTCAACAAATTGAATCAAAAATGAAGTCAAATTTCCTCGGGATTTTGGTTATTGATGAAATGCAAAACCTAAACCTTGCTAAAGCAGGCGGTGCCGATCGACTTTTAGGCTTTTTGCATAACTTAGTTAACAATTTAGGTATTCCGATACTTTTCTGTGCAAATCCTCCGTTCGATGAACTTCTCAGCAAGAGTTTTAAATCAGCGCGACGAGCGGAAAGTAGTGGCTATTTCGATGTAGAACTAATGACGAATGATGAAGAGTGGGAATTGTTCGTGGATGAACTTTGGTGTTTACAGTGGACGAATGTTGAAACGCCGTTGTCCCCAAGTTTGAACAATAAACTATACTCACTGTCTGCTGGTAATATGGATTTGGCTGTTCGAGTTTATTATTCAGCTCAAAAGGCAATTATTGGTTCTTCAGATGAGAGGATTACTGAAGAGGTTCTTGATCTTGGAGCAAGTATTGCTATACGGGCAACGAAAAATCTCACAGAAGAAATGAGAAAGAAACACGCGATTTCTATCCTAAAAAGAAATCGAAAAGATGGTCATACTGAACCGAACAGCCATCGGCGTGAAGATGTTTCAACGAAAGAAGTAATCAATACCAAATCTAAAACGGTAACGATACCAGGAGACTTGACTCGTCCACATCATCCTGAATTCATTGGCGAACTAACGGAACTTGTTTTTTCAGAGGGTTTGAGTGGTCGGATATTAGATACTAATCTGATCCAGAGGGCTTCTCAGGATAGTGACCCACTTGAAAGCCTAAGGGCTTCGGGTGTTTTGTGTGACGACCCATTGGAGACGTTTAGTTAGAATTTAGCTGTATGGCGAACCTATCGGAGGTGATATGCGTTTACCTGATGCATTACCTGATGAGCTACTGTTTAGTCGAATGATTAGATATTGCAATGTAGGTGCGGTTCCCATATCTGAATTTCTCAAAAGCGTATACGGAGACCATAGAGCAAGTATTAACCCAATACTTACTGCAGGTTTAAGTTCGCTTTCAAGTCTGTACAATGAGAACAAGAATGACCTGCTAATGGGGCAAACACTTGCTCCATTGTTTATGCATTATTACCCGCAATACAAAGCCAAATTATCAGAAGCTATATTCTCAACGGATAATTATTCGGCGATTCGTTTAAGCCAGCTCTCGTGCGTGAGAGAACATAGCGAATTAACTCTCAAACTGTGCCCAGTCTGCATTCAAGAAGATATCAGACAATTTGGAGTGGCTTATTGGCATCGAGTTCATCAAATACCTGCTATCGGATCTTGTTGTGATCATCAGCAGCAACTAGTGCATGTTCGCCTTCCTAAACGATTAAAGTTAGCAGTTGGGTATCCTTCTTCTTTTGAAACCGAGTATCACGAAAGTAGCGATGAAAGTTTTCGTTTGGCGCAGTTTTCTCGGCAAGTACTTCGAGAACAATCAAATAATATTTCTACATTTAGGTCGGCTAGTTACTCAGAAAAATTATCGAATCTTGGCTATGTGACCAAGGGTGGTCGAATTCGCAGGGTAAAGTTACTCTCTGATTTTTATTCTTTTACAAGCCAATTACATTTTCTATCTTCAGACGTTCTACCATCATCCGAATCGGATTATAAGTACATTACCAATTTGCTGTATAACCAGTATTCACAGCATATTTTTAAGTATTTGATATTTGAATACTGGTTATCAAAGCAGAAGATAAGGGCTAAAACAACACCAGAAGTACGTAGTGAAGGTCGTGTCGTTAGTATCTCTAGCGTAGAACAAGAATGTTTGTCGTTGTTAAAAGAAGGATTACCAATTTCTTCAATAAGTAAGCAAACTGGCAAGAGTAGAACTTATGTGAAGTCGGTCGCTTACTCGTCGGATATGGAAGATTTGTTTGAGCCTATTAAGTTAAAAGCATCCGTCAGAGAGCAAGTTATTGCTCTTGCATGGAAAGGTTTCCATCGTTCTGTGATCGCCAAATGTGTATCTGTATCAACAGGAAGTGTCGAAATGTTGATTTCTAGCGTAAATGGGTTGGTTAAGTGGAGACGGCAGTGTAAGCATGAATCGAAACGGCGACGCTACAAATCTCAGATACTTCGATACCGACACAATGACCCGTTAAAGATTAGAAAAGAGATAAAGCGAGATTGTAATGCAGCGTTTTACTGGCTATATCTTCATGAACCAGAATGGCTTGAGTCAGTACTACCTAAGCCTTCTCAACCACATCCGAATCCTCGGACTAAGCAGAAATGACCCTCTTCTGAATCTTGCGCTATCGGTTACACCGAGCTCAGTGTAGTGGCTAAGCTAGTCTAGCCAATAATTTGCGTGTTTAACCTATTATAGGTTATCTAAAATTTTGACAGTTGTCGTTCCATCGTAGCTCGAAAATGTCCAGAGGTGTGCCAGAGCCGATCACGATAAACAAATTCTAGTACTCAATGTTGCAAGAGGGTCTGCAATATTTGCCTGAGCGAGGAGAGTGTTCAGTTGTTGCTAAATCACAACAGCTACCACCGACTCCAAGTGTGCAACAGCCTGTTGCACAGAACAGTCAGAATCAAAATGTCCATAGTGCGCTTCGAATAAGGTTCTACATTACGGCTAGTAGCCCATTATGCTATAAATTGTCTAAACTCATTTTTGAATCGAGAAACGACTTATGAGCAAGAAAAGGTTATCAGAAAAAGAACTGCTTAAGGGCATTACACCAGACAACGCTGATGAATTTGCAACAGTTTCATGGGATGAAATGGGGCTAGAATCCTCAGAAGGCGACTATAAAGCCATTTTGAAGAGAATTGAAGCCTTGTTTGATGTGGCTGAACCAGGCACATCCGAAGGTGACGAACTTGAAAAGTTAATGACTTGGATTGAAGCGTACGAAGAAGAGCACTTCACATTTGTCGGAAGACAAAATTTGATCGGAAACGTGCCTTTTCAAGCGATCCGTAAGCTATAAAAAGCTAAAGTTTGATCATTTTTAAGGTGCATTGCTACCCGAAACACGATGGAAATGACAATAAAGTCTGTTATGAATCTCTAGCAAGGTTTTGGACAGAGATTACTTTGATCTGCAGCTAAAAATAACGACAAACACATTAGTTTTTTATTGCAGTTTCATCAATTACTTAAGTCTAAGATGAATATAAATGTGAAAGTTTTCTGATTTAGTTGTTTAGAACAGACAAGCGTGTACCTCACGCACTAATTACGCAGCAACGCTCTGGATTTGACTTGCCCAACAAACGTGATGTTTGCGATATATTTCAGAAACCACTAATACAGCTTAAAAGTTGTTTACCCATCCATAAGTCACCAGTAGCCAAATATTCACAGAATTAATCATTGAAATCATATGACATTGGGAAAATAGACTTTAATACCCCAGCTTCAATTATTAGACTGCTCAAATAGTCATCATCCGCATGGCTCAAAGGTCGCCGAGTAAGAAATTGCTCAAAGTTCTAACAAAAAATACTCCACGGGTAATAGAATATTCGACTAAAATCACACGCTTAACGCGAAAATTTCAAGGACCGGGTATGAATAATCAGGGCTGGATTCACTATTGGCGTAATTCTCTTGCCGATGCCGACAGCGCGAAAGGTGCATTAAAAAAACAAGATTTGAAGAATTATGTGCGAGCGACAACCGACGAGTTCAAAGAAGGTAAGCTTAAACCTGATTCTACATTGCTAGAAGATCTGTTTCGCAATGAACCAGATACCCTAACCGCCGTACAAATTCATCATCGACCAATCACCTATTATCTTCGGAAAGTTCATGGCAAAGATTACAGTGGTAGTATGCCTGGTGTACTGACACCGATTGTCTGCTCTTTATGGGTCAATCGTGAAGGGCTACTATTTCCTCACACAGCGCCATTCATACCTCGTGATTTGCTTGCTCCTCAAGGAAATGACATATTTACTATCGCTGACGTTGATAAGATCGATGAATTCCTGACAACAAGTGAAATTCCAGCGCTGTCTAATGAAAGTATTCCAGCCAAATTCGAACAAGAAGAACAGTATCAAAACCATCAAAAAGATTGGCACAACTACTACGGACTTACTCAAAAACTATTTGCCGATTACTGCGATAGAAACCGAATCGAGCAGTTCTACGAAAACATTGAAAGTCGTGGCTTAGTCAACAAAACCAACGAGTGCTCGGGTACTTCAAGACATATTTTAAAACTGTACGATAACCTAAGCAACTCAAGCACAACCTTGCCTCTGCTTGATACTTACGCGGTAAAAACAGTAACCAACCACGATGAATGTATTGATGTATCTCATACAGTGAATTCGCGTTTTGGCCACTCAAATAGTCAATTCCCGCTAGCTAAAGCGCAATGCGATGCTTTGGCCCATACCTTAGCTATGCAAGAAGGCGATATTCTTGCGGTAAATGGTCCTCCTGGCACGGGTAAAACAACGTTTGTTCTATCTGTAGTCGCGTCACTGTGGATCGAATCTGCGTTAAAAGAGAGTCAGCCGCCATTAATCATTGCAGCATCGACTAATAATCAAGCAGTAACCAACATCATTGATGCTTTTGGTAAAGACTTCGATGAAGGCGACGACGAACTATCGGGCCGATGGTTACCTGACATTTTTAGCTATGGTGGCTACCTGCCATCGGCGTATGGAGAAATGGAAGCTGCTAAAAGTTACCAAACTAAGCATTTCTATGAAAAAGTCGAGCAGTTGGATTTTGTCGAACAAGCCCAAGCGCATTATTTGGATAGAGCAAAACAGGCGTTTTCACAACAGAATTTTGCTGATGTAACGCAAGTTAAAGCGCATCTCCTTGCCGAATTGTGCCAACATCAAAACCAGTTAGATTACATCCAAAACAATTGGCATCACTACAACCGCCAACTGACTAACATCCATTCTCGGCTGGGGCACAACCCCCAACAAACATTGGCAGATCAACAACAAGCCGTTTCTAATGCGCAAGCATTGAAAGATAACGCCAAAGAACAGTTAACTGCGTGGCGAGGCTACCTCGGCAATGAATCTACATGGTTAACTCTGTTTAAGTGGTTACCGCCAATCAAGAATAAACTTGAGCTCCAGCGTAGGAGCTTCATGTTTAACCTTATTGAGCACGATGAAGAGCAAATTGAAAACCTGTCATCAGACCGATTTGAGAACCTACTCAAGCAAATGTTTTCTAGTAAAAAAGATGATTTTGATGAACAAAAAAATCGGTATCAATCTTGGTTAGAGCAGTATCAAGAGTTTGAGCAATCACAACTGAATTGGCTTGATTCTATCAATAACTTTACTGAAGACTCTCCAGAACAAACTATTCCACAATTGACCGACATCGATTCGGTTTTAGATATCACGATCCGTTTTCGAATGTTCCGCTTAGCTGTCCATTACTGGGAAGCATGCTGGCTACTCAGTTGCCGAGATTTGGGTCAAGAGCTGAACAAGCAGGCCCGGAAAACAGGTTTGAAAACAGTTCGTCCTCGCTGGAAACGTCGAATGATGCTCACTCCTTGCATTGTATCAACGTTCCATTCTCTGCCTTCTCATATGACTTACCAGTCTCACGTTGGGAATAAAGAATTTGAAACTGATTATCTGCTTAATGAAATCGACCTTTTGATCGTTGATGAAGCGGGCCAAGTAGCTCCAGAAGTTGCCGCGGCCTCGTTCTCACTAGCCAAAAAAGCGTTGGTGATCGGTGATATTTACCAAATCCCGCCGATTAGAAATGTGTGCTCATCAATTGACCGGGGTAATTTAAGGCAGCATAAAATTATCAGCTCTGATGATGAATACACAGTCATTCAAGAGCAAGGCCGAAGTGTAGTTACTGGCAGTGTGATGCATGTAGCGCAACAAGCAAGCCGCTTTCATTATATGCCGGAAGTTGAGTCTGGAATGTTTTTGCAAGAACATAGACGCTGCTACGATGAGTTAATCTCATACTGCAATGACCTTTGCTATCAAGGTATCCTGATCCCCAAGAGAGGAAAAGCGACCGAAGATAGCCTCTACTCTCCTTTCAGTCATTTGCACGTCGACGGTATCGCGGAATCATTTAGCGGTAGCCGACGCAATAAGTTAGAAGCAGAAACTATCGCTGCATGGTTACATGCCAATAAGGTTGAAATAGAGAGTTACTACGGCGAACCACTGGCCAAGTGTGTGGGTATAATTACTCCATTTTCAGCCCAAGTGAACCAGATCAAGACCGCATGTAGTGAGTTCGAGATCAAAGCAGGCAAGGGGGATGACCAACTAACCGTTGGTACCGTTCACTCTCTTCAAGGAGCTGAACGCAAAATCATTATTTTTTCCCAAGTGTATACCAGACACAACGATGGCGGGTTTATCGATATGGATCCGTCAATGCTCAACGTCGCTGTCTCTCGAGCCAAAGATGCATTTTTGGTCTTTGGTGATTTGGATATCATTGAAGCTGCGCCATCATCTTCTCCACGAGGATTACTCGCCAAGTATCTCTTTACTGACGAGCGAAATGAGCTGGAGTTTAGTGTTGGTCAACGCCCCGATTTATTACAAATATGCGGTCATCCGAAACTGCTAACCAATGCCGAAGAACACGATGCGTTCTTATCAAAACTGCTGAGGGAAGTACAACGAAAAATAGATATCGTCTCGCCTTGGTTACAGCTAGACAAACTGCAATCAACAGGGCAGTTAGAACTACTAAAAACAGCACTGCACAAAGGTGTCCAGATAACCATACACACCGACAGACATTTCAATACCACGGTCGCAAACCACCCGGATACCAATAAAATAAAAGCGTTTCGACATTGCTGCGCGATCTTGGAACAGCTTGGTATCGTTATCAATGTGATAAATGGTGTCCATAGTAAAAGCGTTTTTGCTGATGATCGGTATATGGCGGTGGGGTCATTCAATTGGTTTAGTGCAAGCAGAAGCGGAAAATACGCCAATATCGAGACATCATTAATCTATGTCGGTGAGTTAGAGAAGGAGAGCAAAACTCAACTCGACTTCTTAAATAGCCGATGCTGCAACACAAACAAACAGCCCGTGACGTAGATACAAAGCGTCATTCTTTTGTCCCGAAGTGGCTCAAAATCATTTTCAGCATACTCTCAGACAGTTAATTGCTAATTATTCTCTTTTAATTAGCAATTACGAAGTGAGTCGCATGCCTTTCAATGGGGGAAATTTGAAGCCAGAAGAGCAAGCGATTTTATGAGCAAAAAAATGACAATGAGGCATTTTTTATTTTGGCTGATTTGTGCAACAGCCTGTTGCACAATTAGAAGATTGGAGTTATTGCAGAATTTGCAACAACTGAGGTTTTCCTCGAAACCTTAGTAATTGATACTAGAAAAGGATGTATCCGAGTGTTAAGCCCATAATCATTATGATGATACTGGTTAATGTCATATTGTTGTCGACCCATTCATCAAGCTTACTCATTCGAAGTTCCTCTTTCTTTGCTAATCATGTCAAAACCATGTTCAACACCATAAATTACTTCACGTAAGAGTGCCTTATTTGATGAGTTCAAATTAGCAATGACTCGACCAATTTCATTGCCCAAGTCACAAAATTCAATATCACCATCTGGAAGGCTATCAAGTGCTAACTTGAGGTTTGAAAGAAAAATATTAGGGTTCAGAAAATCTGAACTAGGTTCATGACTAACCTCATTTTGGTTAGCCATGAAATCATCTGTAACCCGTTCTCCCCCCGTCGGCGAAGGTTTTGTTTCGCTCTTTGCAAGCAAATCACAGTGGGTATTATAAGGAGTCATCCCTTCTAGCAGCTCTTTTTCGGTCAACTTTTTCTTGCTCATCGCATACAACCTGACAGGATATTTAGATTAGTTGCAGTATAGCAAAATCAGCTAGACTGCCGTTAGAACGAATGCGCTGAAACAAACTTTGGGGCAGATATGAGTTGTTGCAGAATCTGCAATCACTGAGCTTTCTCGTTGCACGGGCAACTATTGCTAAAATTGCAATAGTTCAACTACTGAGGAATCCTCGATAGTTGCTTGATAAGCAATGTGCATATTTTGCACATTAGCTAGTTCTATTGCAAAGCCACGAGATCAGAACCGGGTTGGAGTAGAGGTGATTAACGAAACAACCTGTTGGACAATTGGGAAACAGCTTGTTTCACAAATAAATCTCATGATGGTTTCTTGCGCTCTAAACACATCTTGGGGCAGAAGTAAGCTTGCCACATACGGTTCTTAGCTTTAAACTAACTTTGAGAGCCTCGGGTATCCCTGCTTTTTCTTGGAGTTACTATTTACTGTCTGGCCAGAAGTAATTGTATCGAATTGAACTTGGTTTAATTGCAAAGCAGACCACCGAGGACATATGATAAGTCTAGGTGCTTTCCCTCCTATATACTCTGGTGATAAAACACCCGGCGCCGGTTCCCTCTTCGATTTGAATGATAAACATTCTGTAGCTGTTTACAAAGCCATAGGCATTACCTGTGGCTTTGTCGTATCTGGGACTTAAAAAACTGGTGCAGTAGGCTTACACACCAATTATTCTATTGATAGTTTCTTATAATCTAAACACGTTTAGGGGCACATCTGAGTTACGAAGTGCCAACTGTAAAAGTTCTGGACATCTTTGTGTTATGGAATTTGCTAAATTAGAGCAGTGCGGATAACTTTTGGTACCGAAAAGCACACAATCGTGTCTATGCAATTCTAACCAAGCCTGATGATCCATGAGGTTCGTCAGCGTCCTAAATAAATTCAATACAAAATTATTCTCAGATAATTAATGCACAAATATGCTCACTGTATATATCAACAGAATGTATCTCCTACGGCCTAGGGTTAGCAGACGCTAACAAGAAAGAGCCCTCTTTGGAATTATCGTTCATTTTATCCTTTTCAAACTATTGAAAAATGCCTTTTGGTCCCATATATTGTGTTTAGTTGCTGTTTGGGTGTCAATATATGGAATGAATGCTATAAATGCAGATAGCATTTATAAATCATTCAAGTAACATCAAATCAAAGGAAAAGAAATGAGCGACAACCTCCTTCCCTCAAATGCAGTCCGAGTCTTAAGCCTCAATGGCGGGGGCGTCCGAGGCCTTTTTACTATTAGCGTGTTAGCTGAATTAGAGCGGATCCTTGAAGAGTCTTCAAACGAGAAGACAATTAAGATTGGTGACTACTTTGATCTGATCACAGGTACATCCATTGGAGGACTTCTCGCTTTAGGATTGGCCGAGGGAAAATCTGCACGAGAGTTAAAAAACGTTTTTTATAGTAAAAGCGATAAGATATTTCCTCAGTATAAATGGTTCAATAATCCACTAAAAACAATCAAGAAAGCGTTTGGTGCCACTTATAAAACTGGGCCACTGAAAGAAGCCATTATTGAAATGATTGGGGAAAGTACAACATTTAACGACCTTGATAGGCGTGTAATGATTCCTACCGTCAACTTATCAACGGGGCGCCCTCAGTTTTTTAAGACCCCACATAACCCAGATTTCACTCGTGATGGACCTTTGAAATTGGTGGATGCTGCTCTAGCCACGTCTGCTGCTCCTACTTATTTTGAACCATACTTTTGCGAAGATCTTAAAGCTTACTTTGCTGATGGGGGGCTAGTTGCAAACAACCCTAGCTTTGTTGGTTTGCATGAGGTTTTTGGCGATATGAAAAGTGATTTTCCAGGTGCTTCATACTCAGACATTCATGTTCTGAATGTTGGGACTATGGGGGAAGAGTATGCGCTTAGTCCGAAGCTATTGAGGGCAAAAAGGGGTTATCTAGGGATGTGGGGGTTAGGAGAGCGATTAGTTCTTACTACTATGACCGCTAATCAGATTTTACATCAGTTTATGCTATCAAGAGAGTTGAGTGTTCATGGTGCCATTAGCAATTATATTAGCTTAGATAGCCGAGTCCCAAATGAAGCGGCAGGAGATATTACATTAGATAACTCTAGTATTGAAGCACTAGACAATTTGGCTTCTAGAGGCAAGCAGTTGGCGAATGAAGAGTTTGCAAAAGATAAACGGCTAGAATTGATTTTTTCTAAACCAGCTGAACCATTTAAATTTAAAGCGAGATATGATACCTCCAATTAAAAGGGAACATTAGCATGAATTGGAATTTACACCACTACTACACTAATCGAACAGACGGCTTAATGGGCAAACTTCTTCTCAATAAAGAAGAAGATGAAAAGCTATTGTACCTTCGAAATACAGTTCGGAAGCGTATTACACGTGTTTTTGAGGAAGTTGGGGCTATCGCCAAAGAGCAGGCTGTGTTTAGCCAAAATAGTGACTACCTGTACTCTCGTTTATTAAAGACAAACCTTAAATATCTTACCCAACCAAAAATTATTGAAGCAAGTAGTTTGTTGAGTCAAATGGACAAAGATACTTTAAGGGAACTTTCCGCCTTAAAGCCTAGATTTTGGACTCAAGGTAGCTTCAAATATAGAACTTTAAACCGCCCTTTTCATCCAAGCCAAGAAATGGACATTGATGATGGGACTTATCTTCCAATGACTTTCTTTGAATCAGAGCCAAAGATTGGCCACCAACTTTTAACTCTGCTAGTTGACTCATCCCTCATGTCATTAGTCGAAGAAAATGTTGGTTGGGAGTTCGATAGCAAACGAACTTGTGCCCGTATAAAAATCCCTCAAGAACGTACACACATTGATGTTCCAATGTATGCTATCCCAAAAGAGCAGTTCTTGGAAAAAGAAGTCGCTGTACTTAAGGCTTTTAATCGTCGCGGAATGTATGAGTCAGTGGGGACTGAATTATATGGCTCTATACAAGATTCGGCAGATGATCTCGAGTATGAAAAGTTAGACTCTGAAAATGTAAACCTTGCCCTTAGAGATGGGGAAGCTGGGAGCGCTAAGTGGATGAATAGCGACCCAAAGATTGTTGAAGATTGGTTTGAAGGTGAGTGCCGCCGTATAGGTAAACATTTGCGAAAAGTATGCAGGTATATGAAAGCTTGGCGTGATGCACAGTGGCAAGTAGGTGGTCCATCATCCATCAGTTTGATGGCTGCAACGGTTGAAGTTTTGCAGCAAAACTTTGTTGACTCTCAAGATATGGGAGAGACAATGAAGGTTGTTGCTGACAACTTGTACCAAGAGTTTCTTAAAGGGGTTGAAAGTCCAGATGATACTGATGAAAGACCATTGTTTCCGCCAGAAAGTCAGCATACCAATAGGGAGCGAGACATTGTTGGTAAGTTGAGGTTATTACCTGAACAACTACGAGAAGCAGAAAGAGCTGAATCAAAAAACGATGCTCTATCTAAGTTGTCTTTAGTTTTCGGAGAGCGAGTTTTTGACAGAGAACTTATTAAGCACAAGGCTGCCGCTCCTGCATTTAGTCAGGAACCAACCAAAGTAAACTCTTCTACACAAATCAGTTCTTCAATGGTGAGTGGATAATCATAGTGAGTCTTACTCATCAGGCTCTACTTAAGCTCGGTTATAGTTACAGACCTATAAACCGTTTAAAAAAAGAGTCCTTTTTACAGAAATTCTCCATTTTAGGTGGGGTTTATATAAAAAGACACGATACCAAGTATGGTGCTTTTGAAGTTGCAATGATACAAGCGAGCGACCCACATATTGAGCTTCCAACTGTCTTTGTAATTGATATGCCCCTAGCTCTACAAGGGCGGCTAATACCTCATATATCTCATGAAGGCTACCTGTGTTACGTCGAACAAATGGAAGCTGACTGGAATCCAAATAATTTAGTTGAACTATATAAAACTATAGATCTTCAGATAAAGACAACATTGGATATTGCAGTAAATGCTATGGACAATGAAGTTAAGGGGGACGAGGAGCTTGATGATGAGTTTGTATCTTACTGGTCTTCTAGTGCCGAATTATATTCACTTAGCGAACTTCGAAGACACTCCACTTACACATCCGTGTTAGCAAGAGCAACAGGTAAAGAAAAGCTACGGTCAAGTGAGTATATTACCGTAGAGGTTGACAAGAAAGAGCATGACTTACGGACCAATCAGTACTTACAAAGCTGGCTAAATCAAAGAGGCTTAGAGTTGGTTCGTCCTGAGAGTCCCTCGATAAAAACTCATTATGTCTGGGTTCGTCCAAGTCGGTTATCCGGTGTAGAGTGGCCGCCTCAAGAACTTAAAGAGGTGCTATCTTGGCTTGAGCTAGTTGATTTCAGCGCAAGAGATCATCTTGTTCGATGCCTATCTAACTCAAAAGCAAAAAGAAATATTGTAGTGCTTGATATTGAGAAGCAAGATCCGGTTTCCCTTTATCTAGAGATAGATGTCAATAGTATTGAGTGCCAGTTTAGTTCGCGGAAAACCCGAAGAAAGAGGAAGCAGACGTCTTTCAAAAATCTGATCGGAATTTTGTCTAGAAAAGGTTTTTGCTCCAAGTTCGCTCGGTTGTCAATTACTAGAGCGGATAAGTCTGCCATATTAAGCCGTAATCAACAGAGGGAGTTTGAGTTAAGCTCAAAAAGCATAGCTCTAATTGGGTGCGGTACAATCGGGGGATATTTAGCAGAGTTGCTCGTTCGAAATGGAGCTGGCTTAGATGCGAAATGCTTACATCTCTACGATAGAGATACTCTAAAGCCTCATAACTTTTCTCGGCATACACTTTCTGTATCAGACTTTGGGAGCAATAAAGCCTCAGCACTAGCTAAAAAGCTTAAGAACTCAACACACTTAGCTAAAAATATTTCTGGATTTGATAGTAATTTTCCTATCAATGAAAGAACGCTTAGTAAGTACGATATTGTTATTGATGCAACTGGTCGTCCCCCTGTATCAAAGAGGCTAGCATGTGTTGTTCGTCAGATATCAGTCAAACGGCCTACTATCGTTCATGTGTTCAATGATGGTAATGGTAGAGCAGCTAAGGTTTTAGTTGATGACAGTCTGAGTTGCTATGGGTGTATGACGGTTGATAAGAGCATCCACCAAGACCATATCGACATGCGCTTTAAAGACCTAGACCTGTCTAAAGAAAAAAAAGTCAGCTGTGGAAGTACTTATACAGTTTATGACGCTGGAGTAAGCCAGATTTCTGCAGCTATGGCGCTGGAGGCCGTACTAAATACTCTTAATGCAAGCACACCTTGGACTTACAGTGAGTTTATCTTAGACCCTCGCCATCGTACCGGAAAGAGAAAGGTACTGCAGCCTCAAATGCAATGCGTGGTATGCAATGAAGTTTGAGAGAGAGCTTACGTATCAAGATAGCAATGGACACCTCGTCGTAATAACTGAACATGTTTTAGCCGTTCTAGAAAAATATAGACAAACTGAAATGCAAGATACTGAAGCAGCAGGTGTGCTACTTGGTGAAGAAAGAGGCCAGCATATAGTTATTACTGATCTGTCTGAGCCCGGATTTGGTGATCTTAGACAGAGAAACCTAGTGGATAGGCGAGGCAAACACCATCAACAGAAAGTAGATAATTGTTTCCAGTTGTCTGGGGGAACGGTTAATTATATCGGAGAGTGGCATACTCACCCCGAGGACCTTCCTCAACCATCGCAACAAGATAGGTCATCATGGTCAGCACACCTCAAAGGTGGGGCACCTAAGATAGTTCTCATTGTCGGGATAAAAGATTTTTGGATCGGAAAGATGAAAGAGACTAGATTATCAAAACTTTCCTCTCGCAGGTAATCGAATGAGTTTTGTTTATAGATCTTACAAGGTACTGAAACTTGGATTGGGGCAGATATGAGTTGTTGCAGAATCTGCAATCACTGAGCTTTCTCGTTGCTCGGGCAACTATTGCTAAAATTGCAACAGTTCAACTACCGAGGAATCCTCGATAGTTGCTTGATAAGCAATGTGCATATTTTGCACATTAGTTAGTTCTATTGCCAAAGCCACGAGATCAGAACTAGGTTGGAGCAGAGGTGATTCACGAAACAGATTGTTTCACAAATAAATCTCATGATGGTTTCTTGCGCTCTAAACACATATTGGGGCAAAGGCGTGTTTGCTATAGTCGGTTCGCATCACCTCTGCCAAGTGGAGTGACAGAGGAAAAGCGACAAACTGTATTGTAAATGAACAGATTTTGTTGGACTCGTTCAAACTATATTGTCTTCTGACACTATTTTAAGCTAGCTAGCCTTTATCTTATCTGACTCATCTTTGTCCAGAAATGTGTCAAGGCATTGGTTATTTCTCATTGTGGAGGGCTAAATGTTGCTCATTATGAAAGGCGAGCTATTGTCGAGCTTTTACCTGCGAAGAAAAATAGTTTTAGGGATCCCGCTGACTAACAAAGACCATGAGAAAGTTATGCATAGGCTTACGTTAGAGTGGCGATTACTTCCATTTTTCGGTGTCGATGAGGCGAAATCTTTCTCACAACATAATGAATCTTTGGATGATATTTACTTTCGACATACCCCCTTATGGGCATACTCTCCAACATTTCCTATAGAGCTATATGTGAGAGTTCTAGATAATTGCTACGGGGCTAATATTGAGCATACTCATAAGGTTTTACCTAGGAAGTTTCACTCTGTTTTTTCTGGATCTGGTCGTTTTAAGTTTTGCTATAAATGTTTAAAAGATAGACTTGTTGAACATGGCTTCTTTTGGTTCGATACAGTATGGATGTTAGGTGGTTATGATGTATGCAGAACTCACCAGGTTCCTATGAAAAGGCTTTTCTGTAATCGATGTGGTGCAAAGCACTATAAAACAATTCAAATGTTATATTCGACTTTCAATGGAAAGTGTCAGCTTTGTAACGCCAGCATGTTAGAGGAAGGTTCATTTAGCGATATGGTGAGCTATGAAGACAGTTGGAAAAAGCCTTTTGTTACAGAGTATGAATTGTTTATGAAAGGCTATCCTATGTTTTCTAAAGATTTAATAGTGAAAATTATTGCATGTGCGCTAAACATATCCTCAACAGAGTATTTAGATAAAGCATCAAAAACGCCTTTTGGACAACTAACGCCTTATGCTCAAAATAGGACAGCGCTTCGAAATTATTATTATGGGAAGTCGGATTTTGTGCCTTTGGAGGCTTTTTGGGACTGTGCGAGGCTTGTATTTGACGATGATTTTAAGTCATTTGACAAATACATTAAGAAGAGAACTCAAGTAAAGATTTTCAACTCCAAAGTCTTATGGGATAAGGCTATCCATGATTTTGACGTGAAGATGCTTGTTCCTTGCTAGTGTAGTTTACCTGATTAGAAAGCTCGGCATTGGATAAGATAGTGTACAAATTTTATTGTTCCAAAACTAATTTAGTGTACAAACTATATTGTGCCTAAACAGCTAACAATTTATACGCAACAGCGATGGACTCATAATGACGACCATCGCTGCTGTTTAATACCGTATTAGACTTTGCCGAAAGCTAAGGGCTTATGATGCTTTGCTTGTTGGTGGGTTGCTTAGTTCAACACAACGCCCTCGATATAAAATCTCACTGTTTGGGTTGCGATTAGCGGTCACTAGCAGTTCAGAACTGTTTTTAAGCGTTTGCCACTCAGTTGGCGACATATAGCGGACGTTATTTACATTTTCTAGGCTATCAATGAGTTTGAGCTCACCGGTATTTCCATCTCTCATCCACACCATTGCTCTATCCATAGGTACTTTCGCCATCGCGCGATTTCGCTGCATGCGGATACTTGATTGCCCGGGCTTTTCTCCTTGATAGGCGACCAAAGCAAAATGGTCTTTTTGGCTCTCAGAAGACATCATGGCTAAGTAACTAATAGGGCGCACCTGTGCGATTTCTGTTGGTTGCGAGGTTGGTGATACAAAAGGTTGTAGCGACAACCCTATGAGCAGAGAAAAAGCCATGCTAATAGGGAGCCACCACCAACGCATAGTTTGAGTCTGCTTCGATTGTTTGATTGTTTGGGATGCGATGTTTTTCCATACTTGGCGTGGCGGAGATTTCAAGTTGCCTTCAGAATGTGCCATGTCGACTGCTGGGTTTAAGTTAGACAAATGCTGATGCCAAAGGTCGATGTGTTCCCACCAAGTGGGATCTGATCGCATGAGCGTTTCCAATCTCTTTCGTACGAGTGGCGTTAATGTTCCCAGAACGTATTCGCCGGCGAGTTTATCCCTTAGCTCTTGATTTTGATAACGTGCGTTTTTTAATTGGTTAGGCATCGTTTTAGCTCCTGTAAACCTCGGCGAATCCACGATTTCACTGTACCAAGTGGAGTGCTCACATGGTGGACGATCTCTTGATGACTCATCCCGTGCTGATAGGCCAAGATAATCGCATTCCTTTTTTCTTCAGCGAGCGAGTTTAGGCAATATGATAAGTTGGTTCCTGAGTCAGATGTTACTTCGAGCGCGACCTCTTCTGGTGGCTTTACCAGTTGTTCTTCCCCTCGATTGTTCCGCTTTCTAATTTCATCTATAGCGAGGTTTCTCATACTTTGGCATAACCAAGCCCAAGGGTGATTTACTGGATATTGCTGGTTGTTGTACCAGAGCTTTACAAACCCCTCTTGGAGTATATCTGCTGCAACGTGTTCGTCTTTAACGACGCCGAGGATAACGTTGAAAAGCCGGGTACTGGTCAACTGGTATAGCGCTTCGAACGCAGCTTGATCTCGAAGCGCTACTTGGGAAAGCAGTAAACCTATCTTATGTTTATCGGTGTTCACGCTTTCCTCATTATTGTTCTACAATGTGCCAGACTTGTTTTACGCCATTGCCGCTAGTGTCGCCGGGCTTTTGGTCTTTTATCCAACGATAAAGTGGTTTGTTGTGATATGTCCATTGATATGAGTCGTCGTTGCGCTGAGTCACCCCAAATCTTCCCGTCAGCTTTATATTTTCTATCCCCTTTTGAGTTATCTCTGTATCCACAAGAGCAGGTGGCCACTTAGAGGCGCAATCATCGTAGCAAACGGATTGGTTAGACTTATCTTTATCAAAGGTATAAAGGGTCTGATTATGGCTATCGACCAGATAACGTTGCTTACCACCATTGAACAGTCTGATGGTGACATCATCCGCTCGGGCTAGCGGCCAAACGCCTTTGATGCCTGCACCTGTGATCTCTCCTTTCTGAGAGTCTTTAAGCCAGCGATAAAGTGGTTTTCCGTTCAAAGCCCATTGTTTGTTGCCGTCTTCTCTTGTTATTTGGCTGAAGTCTGCTTGCGTACCGAAGTGCTCGCTGGATTGTGCGGTTACTAGAACAGGTGGCCATAACTTCTCACATTGGTCAGTACATACAGATTTTCCAACTGTATCTTTGCTAAAGGTGTAAAGTGATTTTCCTGAGGCATCGGTGTACACCTCTCCAACTGACGTAGTTGTTGTTGGCGTAGCAAAGCTAGTTGAGGTGACCAGTAATGCCGAAAATAGTAGTTTATTCACAGTCGTTTTCCTTATTAACGAGTCCAACCTTCGCGAGTGAAAAAGGTTTCTCCCTCACTGCTGTTAACGAAATCAATGAAAGCTTGAGTTTGTGGATCTGCACCTTTTGCCTTTGCTAGGGTGAGATCTCGGTAGATACGTCTTTCTGGCTCAATTTCTACATAGTCGACTTTATCGGCATGGTTGAGTGGCCAGTGAATCCAAGTGATCCACGCATCAGCCTTTTGCTGTTGAAAAGCTTTGAAACTTGCTCCGCTGCCTTTAGCGTAAGCAATGATTTTTTTGCGAAAGTTCTGTACGTCAGCCAGTGAACCTGTGCGCCCTGCGACGTCTTCCCAAACGCCTGTACCGGAAGTGTTGTAAACCCCTAAACCTTCAGTCACGACTATTCGTGCTGGTTTTTCGAGTAGGTCTTTAATCCCGTTGATATTTTTTGGGTTCCCTTTTGGGACCGCAATCACTGCACGGCGCAAGTACACTGGCTCTACATCTTGATCGGTAATAAAGGGGTAGGTTTCAACAAAAGCACTCATGGATTGTTCCGAGGCTCCAAAGATTAGGTCAGCATTTTGCTGTGCGTCTTTCGTCCACTTTGATTCAGGCCCAGCGATCACGTTTACCGTCCCCTTACTTTTTTTACTGAAAGCTTCTGCGGCACGACGAAGAGCGGTGTCGGGGCCTCCTGGGCCATAGATATTGATTTCTCCATCTTGAGGTTGATGGGTGATGTCTGAATCAAGTTGGGGTGAGGCGAGTGCTGAAGTGCTCGCAATCAGTATGCTTAGGCCTACAGTAGTTAGTTTAAGTTGCATCTTTTCTCCTAATCTAAACTCAAAATGCTTACAAGAGACGCAAGAGCTCATCGATTGGATGCAGTAAAGGTAAATTTTTTTGTTCAGCCTTGTTACTTAGGTTGTGATTTTATTTTTTCTCAATGAGATAGAGGGGGTAGTTGAGGGGCAAAGAAGTGGATAGTTCGCGATTTTAGGTGCCAGCCTTGAGAAGGTCGGCACCTAACAATGTTTATCAAGAGAAGAGGTTAGAAAGCTATGTTTTATAATGAGCCCGATCTATTTACTTACTTTGATTTGTTGAATCACCAAACCAGCAATAATCAGCACTAAACCAAACAGGGTTGATGGGTGAATTTCTTCGCCGATAATGGTGGAAAGTAGCATCAAAGAGATAAAAGGTGATGCGAAAATCAGGTTACTGATACGGGCCGTGTTGTTGGTGAGCTTCAATGCTGATAGCCACAATACAAAGGTAATCCCCATCTCAAACAGGCCTACGTAAGTCACTGCCATCCAACCTTTCGCTGTGATTTGGCTAAAGCTCTCGCCCTCGTAAACGGTTAAACCAATTGCGAAGGGCAGCGCCACTAAGAACCCAAGCAGTACACCTACCACAGGGTCAGCCTTGTTTTTGGTGTTGAGAATCCAGTAGCCCGCCCAAAGTAGAGTTGAAAGTAGAGCTAATGCCACACCAAGTGGGCTATCGAACTGCATGCCTAGTACATCGCCTTTGGTAGCAATTACAACCACACCCGCATAACTGAAGGTACAAGCCACCCAATCTTGCTTGCGAATCTTTTGCCCCAGAAAAACGGCTGCCATCAGCGTTAGCGTGATAGCCCAGCTGTAGTTGATGGCCTGAGCTTGAGAAGCTGGCAGCAGGTCGTATGCTTTGAAGAGAATCAGATAGTAGGCCAGTGGGTTAACCAAACCAAGCAGTAGGTAGTACCAAGGGTTTGATAGGAATGTTGTGCTTAGCTGAGAAAGCTTACCTTGAAAGGCGCAGACCGCGATCAACGCAATCGACGACACAATGCTGGCAATGGTCAGCATTTGGATAGGTGAAAACTCAGCAAGGGTCAGCTTAAAAGCAGTAGCGACCGTTGACCACAGCAGTACTGCGGAAAGGCCAAAGCCCAAGGCACGACGTTCGTTCATGGCAACTCATTCTAATTGGGTGGGACTGAATACGGAGCGCTTAGTCTATCTGTCGAATTTTAATACGGCAAACTGGACATTTATCCAGTATCAAAATACCATTTAATGAGTTATTTCCAATTAGGCTAAATCATTATCATGCAATGGATTATCGAACATCAGGCAACGCTTATTGCTGCAATTTCTGGCGCACTCGTCAGTGGCGGCGTCGTGGGTTGGTGGGTTAAACAGAAACTCTCTTTTCAGCAGCGATTGCTCGAGCAGCAACTTGAGTCTGATCGTTTGTTGCATGAATCACAGCAGTCACAGCTCAAGTCCTCACTTGCAGAGGCGCAACAAGAGCTCGATGAGCTAGATGATGAGCGAGACAAAGCCGCATTCGAGCTTAAACAAGCGCACGGCAAGGTGATGGCTGCGATGGAAAAGCTTCGCTATTTCGAAGCGGTCAAACAAGAACGCCAGCAGTACGCTGATGAGATCAATGTGTTGAAAGATCATAAATCTGAGTTGGAGGCTGAACTGCGTGAGCAAGAAGCAAGGCACGATCAAGAAAATCTTGCCAATAGCGAAAAGCTGCAATTGTTAGAGCAGGCTGAATCACGCCTGAAGCAGCAGTTTGAGCATCTTGCCAATCAGCTGTTTGAAACCAAAACCGCTAAGGTCGACCAACAAAACAAGCAGAGCCTAGAGGGGCTACTCTCACCGTTAAGAGAGCAATTAGAAGGCTTTAAGAAGCAGGTTAATGACAGCTTTAGCCAAGAAGCCAAAGAGCGTCACACCTTGGTGCATGAACTGAAGAATCTACAGCGCCTTAATGAAAGTATGACTCGCGAAGCGGTTAACCTAACTCAAGCGCTCAAGGGTGATAACAAGCAACAAGGTAACTGGGGTGAAGTAGTATTGGCTCGTGTGCTTGCTGAGTCTGGCCTGCGAGAAGGACATGAATACCAAACGCAAGTGAATCTACAAAACGATGCTGGTAAGCGTTATCAACCGGATGTGATTGTCCACTTGCCGCAAGATAAGCAAGTGGTCGTGGATTCAAAAATGGCGTTGGTTGCGTTTGAACGCTACTTCAATGCCGAAACCGATCAACAGCGTGATGCCGCATTGCGTGATCACTTGGTCTCACTGAGAGCGCACATCAAAGGACTGAGCCAGAAGGATTATCATCAGCTCAAAGGCATCCAAAGCTTGGATTACGTGTTGATGTTTATTCCGGTCGAGCCTGCATTCCAAGTGGCGATTCAGGCTGACCCTAGCTTGGTGAAAGACGCGATGGAGCAAAACATTATTTTGGTTAGCCCAACCACCTTGCTGGTGGCACTGCGTACCATTGATAACTTGTGGCGCAATGAAAGGCAAAACCAGAACGCTCAGGTGATTGCCGAACGCGCAAGCAAGCTTTACGACAAGCTACGCCTCTTTGTCGATGATATGGAAGGCCTTGGCAGCTCGCTAGATAGGGCGAACCAAAGCTATCAAGGCGCCATGAATAAGCTGGTAACAGGCCGAGGTAACGTGATTCGTCAGGCGGAAAGCTTCAAGCAATTAGGCGTTGAGGTGAAGAAACCTATCTCTATTGGCTTGACAGAAATGGCGCAAAATGAGGCTTTTTCAGAAAATGCCTCCTTAGTAGAAAGACAACCCGCTGAGGATAAAGTAAACTAATCGGCCGCAGCGCCTCTAAACACAGAGTGCGCTGTCGATGAGAACTTACCATGGTAGATAACAGCATTATGGACACAAGCGTGCAGACAAATTCAGCAGTAGAGTCAGAAACCACACACTTTGGTTTCGAAACAGTCGCGAAAGACGAAAAAGTCGCGAAAGTAGCAGAGGTATTTCACTCTGTAGCCGCTAAATACGACATCATGAATGACTTAATGTCGGGTGGTGTTCACCGTTTGTGGAAACGATTCACGATTGATTGCAGTGGCGTTCGCCCTGGTCAGCGTATTCTAGACCTTGGTGGTGGTACTGGTGACCTGACGGCGAAATTCTCGCGCATCGTTGGTGAAAAAGGCCACGTAGTTCTTGCTGATATCAACAATTCAATGCTGAATGTTGGCCGCGATAAACTGCGTGATAGCGGTATTGTTGGCAACGTACATTACGTACAAGCGAATGCTGAAGAGTTGCCTTTCCCAGACAACTACTTCGATTGCATTACCATCAGCTTCTGTCTGCGTAACGTAACTGATAAAGATAAAGCACTGCGCTCTATGTACCGCGTGCTTAAGCCGGGCGGTCGTCTATTGGTTTTAGAGTTTTCTAAGCCAGTGCTTGAGCCACTTTCTAAAGTGTACGATGCGTACTCATTCCACCTATTGCCAAAAATGGGTGAGTTGATTGCTAACGATGCAGACAGCTACCGTTACCTTGCAGAATCTATCCGCATGCACCCAGACCAAGAAACGCTGGAAGGCATGATGCAAGAAGCCGGTTTTGAGAATACGAAATACTACAACCTAACGGGCGGCATTGTTGCGCTGCACCGAGGTTACAAGTTCTAGTTGAACTTGGTAGCAAGTGCTTTGAGCGTGTTAGATAGAAAATAAGAATTAAAGATAGAACGGATAGGTTAAGGCTTATCCGTTTTCAAAGGTAAGGACAGTCATGCCATTTGATCCATTGGTAACCGCGGTTATTGAAACCTCTTTGAATACGCTAGTAAACGATGACCCAGCACTGGTTCGTCGTTTGTCTCGTTTAAAAGGGCAGATCATTCAAGTCAATTTGAAAGAGTTGAATAAAACACTTACGTTCGTTTTCAGCCAACAAATTGATGTGTTGTCAGAATACGAAGGGCAACCTGATTGCTACTTATCTTTGAACCTATCCGTGTTACCTGAACTGCGTGAGCAATCGAATATCACTAAGCTTATCAAGCAAGATAAGTTGATTTTGGAAGGTGATATTCAGTTGGCACAGAAGTTTTCTCAGCTGATGACAGACTGCAAACCTGACTTGGAAGAGTGGTTGTCTCGCGTGACAGGTGATGTGGTGGCTCATACCTTGGTCCAAGGCGTTAAGAATGTTGGTGGCCTTGTGGCTAAGCAAGCGACCAAACATCAAAACCACTTCGCTCAGGTTCTGACTGAAGAGTGGAAGATCGCTCCAGCGCCATTAGAGGTGGCACATTTTTGCGATCAGGTTGACGACGTGAAAAGCTCAGCTGCACGCCTTGAAGCTAAGTTGAACGCTCTGTTGGAGAAAGCATGACCCCAACAGAACTGAAACGTCTTTATCATATTATCAAGGTACAGTTGGAATATGGCCTTGATGAATTGATGCCAGAACACCAATTGACCAAAGCGCCTCTATTGGCGAGAAAGTCACTGTTTTGGATTAAGAACAAGCACAAAGATAAAGAGTTAGGGCATCGTCTACGTCTGGCTTTGCAAGAGCTAGGTCCGGTGTGGATCAAGTTTGGACAGATGATGTCGACACGTCGTGATCTGTTCCCCCCTCATATCGCCGACCAGTTGGCATTGCTGCAAGACCAAGTGGCGCCGTTTGATGGTGAACTGGCTAAGCAAGATATGGAGAAGGCACTGGGTGGCAGTTTAGACAACTGGTTTACTGACTTCGATATTACACCGCTTGCTTCAGCGTCTATTGCTCAGGTACATACCGCGAAATTAAAAGAGAACGGCCGAGAGGTAGTTCTGAAGGTAATTCGACCAGATATTCGCCCGGTGATTGATGCAGATCTAAAACTGATGCATCGAATGGCGAGTATAGTCGCTAAGTCGCTTCCTGAAGCACGTCGTTTAAGACCGGTTGAGGTGGTTCACGAGTACGAAAAAACCTTACTTGATGAATTGGACCTACGCCGAGAGGCTGCAAATGCCATTCAACTGCGTCGTAATTTTGAAGGCAGCGAAGAGCTATACGTTCCTGAGGTGATTCCTGATTTAAGCAGCGAAACCTTGATGGTATCAGAGCGTATTTATGGTATTCAGGTATCAGATGTCGAGACCTTAAAAGCCAACGGCACCAACATGAAACTGCTGGCGGAACGTGGTGTGACAGTATTTTTCACCCAAGTGTTCCGAGACAGCTTTTTCCATGCCGACATGCACCCGGGGAACGTCTTCGTTAACCCAGAGAATCCAGACAACCCTCAGTGGATTGGCCTCGATTGTGGCATTGTCGGCACACTCAACAGTGAAGATAAGCGTTATTTAGCTGAAAACTTGCTGGCTTTCTTCAACCGAGATTATCGTAAAGTCGCAGAACTGCACGTTGATTCGGGCTGGGTACCGCACGATACCAATGTGAACGATTTCGAGTTCGCGATCCGCATGGTGTGTGAGCCGATCTTTGCTAAGCCACTGGGTGAGATCTCATTTGGCCATGTGTTGCTAAACTTATTTAATACAGCAAGACGTTTCAACATGGAGGTTCAGCCTCAGTTGGTACTTCTGCAGAAGACCTTGTTGTATGTTGAAGGGTTAGGTCGTCAGTTGTATCCACAACTCGACTTGTGGGAAACCGCAAAGCCTTTCCTTGAAACTTGGATGATGAATCAGGTGGGGCCGCAAGCTGTGATCAACGCAGTGAAAGAGCGAGCGCCATTCTGGGCAGAAAAACTGCCAGAGCTGCCAGAGTTACTTTATGACAGCTTGCGCCAAGGTAAAGCGATGAACCACAGAATGGATCAGCTTTACCAAGGTTACCGAGAGAGTAAGCGTCAGCAAGCAACTGGAAAGTTTTTGTTTGGCGTTGGAGCCACTTTAGTCGTATGCTCCGCAATATTAGTTTCAAGCCCTTATGAGCAGCTATCTATGGGCTGTGGCATCGCAGGTGTCACATTTTGGCTGCTTAGTTGGCGAGCTTACCGTCGTTAGACAGTAGACTCTCTTTATATTTTTTTGTGTAGACAGACCCGAGGACAATGACAATGGGTGGTATCAGTATTTGGCAACTTCTAATCATTGCTGTAATTGTAATTTTGCTATTCGGAACAAAGAAACTGCGCGGTATGGGTGGTGACTTAGGTTCAGCGGTTAAAGGCTTCAAGAAAGCAATGAGCGATGATGAAAAGCCTGCAGACAAGAAAGACGCAGACTTCGAACCAAAGAATATTGAACAGCAGAAGACAGAAGCGACTGCTGAAACAAAGAAAGACAAAGAGCAGGCGTAAATCGTGTTTGATATCGGTTTTTGGGAACTGGTATTAATATCTGTCGTTGGGTTAGTGGTTCTAGGGCCTGAGCGTTTGCCTGTAGCAATTCGCAGTGTATCCAAGTTTGTGGGTTCGGCGAAAAGTATGGCAAACAGTGTGAAAGATGAACTTTCTCACGAGCTTAAGGTGCAAGAGCTACAAGAAAATCTACGCAAGGCGGAACAAATGGGTATGGAAGATTTATCTCCAGACCTTAAAGCGTCAGTCGATGAACTTAAGCAGGCCGCTGCTGAAGTTCAACGTCCATACGCTAAGCCTGAGTCTGATAAGCCAAGTGAGACTAAACCTAGTGTCACGGAAACTGTGGAATCTGAAACCATTCAGGTGAACAGTGAAGCTTCAGCACCGTCAGATAAGAAAGCCGAATAGTCTCGCAAGGAGGGGTCGCCAGGTACATGCGGCTCCTTTTCGATCTTCCTGTTTAAGAGGTTTGAAATGTCTTCGACTGAGCAGACACAGCCTTTAATTAGTCACCTTCTAGAACTCCGCAATCGACTACTACGTTCGATTCTTGCCGTTTTAGTCGTGTTTATCGGGCTAATTTATTTTGCTAATGATATTTATGAATTCGTATCAGCACCTTTGGTAGATCGCCTACCTGAAGGGGCGACGATGATCGCAACCGATGTTGCATCGCCATTTTTCACACCTTTAAAACTAACGTTAATTGCTGCTGTGTTTGTCGCGGTGCCGTTTATTTTGTATCAGGTGTGGGCTTTTGTGGCTCCGGGTTTATACAAGCATGAGAAGCGCTTGATCATGCCGCTTTTGGCTTCAAGTTCTCTGTTGTTTTACTGTGGTGTGGCGTTTGCTTACTTCGTGGTATTCCCATTGGTATTCAGCTTCTTTACGGCTATCTCGTTAGGGCAGGTAGAGTTTGCGACGGATATATCGAGTTATCTCGATTTTGTACTCGCACTGTTCTTTGCTTTTGGTATTGCCTTTGAAGTACCAGTGGCGATTATCTTATTGTGTTGGACGGGTGCAACGACACCTAAAGCGCTAGCTGAGAAGCGCCCTTACATTGTCGTGGGTGCTTTTATTATCGGTATGATGCTGACACCACCAGATATGATTTCTCAAACACTGTTGGCGATTCCAATGTGTATCCTATTTGAGATCGGTCTGTTCTTCGCTCGCTTTTATGTGCGTAAGCCTGATGCTGATGAAGAAGAAGCGGAATCGTAAGTCAGAGCTCTGCAGCAAAAATCAAAGAATAAAAAAAGCGGCCTTAGGCCGCTTTTTTATTCTTCTTCGTTATCGAATTTTCAACTGATAGCCACAGTTCTGACATACATAGAGCTCTTTAATGCCCAAGATTTTATGCCATAGAGTTCGATGCTGACGTTGTAAGTATTGTGAGTGGTCACACATTATTAACTACCTCTATATGCAGGCGGTTGATAATATACATGTCACCCTGTTTTAACAAATGAATTTTATTGAAAACAATAGAAATTGGTTATCTACATTATTTATAAATCAAACAATGACTTAGCGTTGTCTGTTGTAATTTTTTCAACTTCTTCTAGAGTGATGCCTCTTAGGTCTGCAATGCGCTTTGCGACTAGCTCTGTGTACGCAGGTTCATTGCGTTTACCACGGTTTGGCGCTGGCGCTAAGTAAGGGCAGTCTGTTTCTAAGATAACGAAGTCCATATCTAGGTGTGGTATCACCTTATCCATACCTGAATTCTTAAAGGTCGAAACACCACCTAAACCAAGGTGGAAGCCGAGCGCATTGATCGCTTGAGCTTCTTCTAGGCTGCTGCCAAAGCAGTGAAATACACCACGTAAGCTGCCGTCTTGTTCTTGTTTTAGCAGAGTCAGGGTCTCTTCTATTGAATCGCGAGTGTGGATCACCACCGGCAAGTCGAGCTCTTTTGCCCACTGCAGTTGGGTAACGAAAGCCATCTCTTGTTCGGCTTTAAAGGTTTTATCCCAGTAGAGGTCGATACCGATTTCACCCACTGCGATAAAGTCGCGTTTATCGAACCAAGCGCGAATGGTCTTTAGCGTTTCTTCAATATTTCCATCCACATAACAAGGGTGTAAGCCCATCATTGAACGACATACTTCCGGAAATTGAGCTTCCGTTGCTAGCATTGGCTCGATAGATTCTAGGTCGATGTTTGGTAGTAGAATCGTATCAATACCTTGAGCCAGTGCGCGCTGCACTACCTGTTCGCGGTCTTCATCGAATTCGCTAGCGTAAATATGAGCATGGGTGTCGATCATTGTTTTATCCTGAATGCGGTCTTTACTGAGTTGCCATGAGTATACGGCAGTGTGAGGAGAAGGTCATTTTTTGCCATTTCTCCCTGTTTTTGAGTGGGTTTTATATTTTACTGCTAGCGTCCTGAGCCATCAGTGATATGCTTTTGCCTGTATTTAGCACTTTTCATATCTAAGTATTTCGGTACTTAGACTAGGCAAGGAGAATCTAGTGTCTGTTTCAATTCAAGGTCAATTCCCAGGTCGCCGTATGCGCCGTATGCGTAAGCACGACTTTAGCCGTCGCCTAATGGCAGAAAATCAATTGTCTGTGGATGATCTAATCTACCCAATGTTTATCCTAATGGGTAAAGACCGCCGCGAGCCTGTAGAGTCTATGCCGGGTGTTGAACGCCTGTCGATCGACCTTATGCTTGAGGAAGCGGATTACCTTTCTAAATTGGGTGTTCCTGCGATTGCTCTATTCCCAGTCGTGAACCAAGATGCTAAAAGCTTATGCGCGGCTGAAGCCCATAACTCTGAAGGTTTGGTTCAGCGTGCTGTACGTTCACTAAAAGAACATGTGCCGAACATTGGTGTTATCACAGATGTCGCGTTAGACCCGTTCACCACACATGGCCAAGATGGCATCATCGATGAAGATGGCTACGTGATGAATGATGAGACAACAGAAGTGCTGATCAAACAGGCACTTTCTCACGCTGAAGCGGGTGCTGACGTGGTTGCCCCATCGGATATGATGGATGGTCGTATCGGTAAGATTCGTGAAGCGTTAGAAGAAGCGGGTCATATTCACACTCAAATCATGGCGTACTCTGCGAAATACGCGTCGTGCTACTACGGCCCATTCCGTGATGCTGTCGGCAGTGCGTCTAACCTGAAAGGTGGTAACAAGAAGAACTACCAGATGGATCCTGCAAACAGTGATGAAGCCATTCACGAAGTCGCTATGGATCTTAACGAAGGTGCGGACATGGTGATGGTGAAACCGGGCATGCCTTACCTAGATATCGTGCGTCGTGTGAAGCATGAGCTGCAAGCTCCGACGTATGCATACCAAGTGTCTGGCGAATACGCGATGCACAAAGCGGCGATTCAAAATGGCTGGCTGAAAGAGCGCGATACAGTTATGGAATCACTACTGTGCTTTAAGCGTGCTGGTGCGGATGGCATCCTAACTTACTTTGCTAAAGATGTCGCTGAGTGGCTAGCTGAAGACAATGCAAAGGCCGCTGAACATTTAAGAGAAAAGTAACGACTTTAGGTTAAGCTAAAAGATTGTTTAAAGGGTTGGCCGTCGTGCCAACCCTTTCGTTTATGAGGGTGGAAAGTATGTCAGTCATCGTACGTGAAGGTTCACTGGAAGAAGTGGTTTCGGTTGTTGAGCAGATTAACGAGTTTGCTCAAAAAGAGAGTGTGGCTTCTCTTTCACAACGCTTATCAGGCAAAAAGAGTTTGATTTTAGTCGCGGAAGAAGCGGGCGTGCTACTGGGTTTTAAGATCGGCTATGAATTGGAACCGAACACTTTTTACAGTTGGTTTGGTGGTGTATCGCCGCTCGCGAGAAACAAAGGAGTCGCACAGGCTCAATTAGATGTGCAAGAGCAGTGGGTGAAACAACAAGGCTACCAACAACTCAAAGTGAAATCGCGTAATCAGTTTCCTGCTATGCTGCGCCTATTACTGAGGAATGGTTACCAAATCGAAAAACTGGAAGAAAAAGAGGATATTCGAGAGCATCGTATTCATTTCGTGAAGCAACTATCGGCATAAGTAACGTCTCGAATTCGTGGCATTAATCAGTCAAACGAAATTAAATGAGATTTATTATCATTTAGTGGTTGACTATTAAATGAGAATCATTATTATTAAACCTGTCTTAGGGAATGAGGAAATGTTCACAAGGATGTTAAGTAATCGAGTATCAACTTGGTTACCCAACAGAATTCTCGCGAACTTGTACTAAGTTCTTTTTGACACGACATTGCTCACATTGCTTCCAGTGTAATTTATAGCTTTTAGGTACAGCTGTGGTATTCAATTTGAATGGCTTTACCGGTTTTTGCTAGGCGACATCTTCGGGTGTCGCTTTTTTTATGCCTACCATTTCAACAAGATGCATATTTAGTGGCACGTATTTTTATGAATAAAACGCCATCAGCATTCTTTTCCACAACGCAAGATCTTAAAAAGATCGTTGATCATCTGTTCGATCTGTAAATTTTTACTTTATTTTCAATGGTTTGTTTGTGTTTTTTGCGCTGTTTGTCTTAGTTCTCAACAGGGTGGATAAATAATATAAACAGAGTTATCCACAGAACGCCTATATCTAAGAACAAAAAATAACAACAAATTGATTATATCGAACACAACCGAGTGAACGGATACGGATCGACAACGTGGAATCCAACCAACAGACGTGGCATTCTTAACAGATAATTTCTGTACTTACTGGATACACAAACATTATGGCTCGTATTCCTGATAATCCATTGATTCTGATCGATGGCTCTTCTTACTTATATCGCGCGTTTCATGCTTACCCTGGCACCATGAGCAATGGTGATATCCCGACTAACGCGGTTTACGGTGTAGTTAACATGCTGCGCAGCATGATGCGTCAATTTGCTTCTGATCGTATTGCGGTTATTTTTGATGCAAAAGGAAAGACGTTCCGTGATGACATGTACCCAGAGTACAAGGCTAATCGTCCACCTATGCCGGATGATCTACGTTGTCAGATCGAACCTTTGCACAGCGTGATTCGCGCAATGGGTCTACCACTTATCTCGATCCCAGGCGTTGAAGCGGATGATGTGATTGGTACGCTGGCTTCTCAAGCATCTAAAGCGGGCATGCCGGTTTTGATCAGTACTGGCGATAAAGATATGGCGCAGCTGGTTGATGACAACGTTACTTTGATCAACACCATGACCAACGTGGTGATGGATCGCGAAGGCGTGATAGAGAAGTTTGGCATCCCACCTGAGCTGATTATCGACTACCTTGCACTGATGGGCGATAAAGTGGATAACATTCCCGGCGTTCCAGGTGTTGGTGACAAAACAGCAACTGCTTTACTACAAGGCATTGGTAGCATCGAGAAGTTGTACCAAAACCTAGATGATATTGCAGCGCTTGGTTTCCGTGGTTCTAAGACGATGGCTAAGAAGCTTATCGACAATAAAGACAACGCTGAAATGTCTTACCAACTGGCGACGATTAAACTGGATGTTGAACTTGAAGAGACACCAGAGTCACTCGTAAAAACCCAACCAAACACCGATGAGCTAATTAAGCTATATGGTCAACTGGTCTTCAAATCTTGGCTGAATGAGCTTCTTGAGGGCGGTACTGGCGTAGTTGAAGCCGATGATAAATCTGGCGCTGTACGTAGCAGTGGTGCATCGGCAACCTCAACCGTTGAAATGAACACTTCAGCAGTGACGATTGATCGTAGCAAGTACGAAACTATTCTTGATCAAGAGAGTTTCAACGCTTGGCTAGAGAAGTTGAAAGCGGCAGAGGTGTTTGCTTTTGATACTGAGACAGACAGCCTAGATTACATGGTGGCTAACCTGGTTGGCTTATCATTCGCAACCGAAGAAGGCGTTGCCGCTTACGTACCGGTTGCTCATGACTACCTAGACGCACCACAGCAACTGGATCGTGATTGGGTACTAGAACAGCTGAAACCGATTCTTGAAGATGATGCACAGGCTAAAGTGGGTCAAAACCTCAAGTACGATATGAGCGTTTTAGCGCGCTACGGTATTGAGATGAAAGGCATTAAGCATGACACCATGCTAGCGTCTTACGTTTTCAATAGCGTTGGCGGTAAACATGACATGGACAGCTTAGCGCTACGTTTCTTACAACACAGCTGTATCTCGTTTGAGCAGATTGCGGGCAAAGGTAAGAAACAACTGACGTTTAACCAGATTGAGTTGGGTGAAGCGTCTCCATATGCGGCTGAAGATGCTGACGTAACACTACGTCTGCATAACCGCTTGATGGAAAATATCGAGCAAGACGAAAAGCTAAAAGCGATTTATGAAGAGATCGAAGTACCGCTGATTCCAGTCATGTCTCGCATTGAACGTACCGGTGTATTCGTTGATGACATGTTGTTAGGTGCACAGTCACAAGAGATTGCGGTTCGTCTTGATGAGCTAGAACAAAAAGCTTACGAGATTGCTGAGCAAGAGTTCAACATGAACTCGCCGAAACAGCTACAAGCGATTCTGTTCGAGAAAATGGGCCTGCCTGTTATCAAGAAAACACCATCTGGCTCGCCTTCAACTAATGAAGAAGTACTACAGGAACTGGCGTTAGATTACCCGCTACCTAAGTTAATCATCGAATATCGCGGTCTGGCGAAGCTGAAGTCTACTTACACAGACAAGCTGCCGAAGATGATCAATGTGGAAACGGGTCGTGTTCACACCTCGTATCATCAAGCGGTAACGGCGACAGGTCGTTTGTCTTCGACCGATCCAAACTTACAGAATATCCCAATTCGTAATGAAGAAGGCCGTCGTATTCGCCAAGCATTCGTTGCACAGCATGGTTGGAAGATTCTAGCGGTCGATTACTCTCAAATTGAATTGCGTATCATGGCGCACCTATCGGGAGATAAAGCACTTCTGGAAGCTTTCCAACAAGGAAAAGATATCCACGCGGCAACGGCAGCTGAGATCATTGGCGTTAATATTGAGGATGTGACTTCTGAGCAACGTCGTCGTGCTAAAGCGGTTAACTTCGGTCTTATCTACGGCATGAGTGCCTTTGGCTTGGCTAAGCAGCTCAGTATTCCTCGTGGTGAAGCACAGCACTACATGGATACTTACTTCGAGCGCTACCCTGGTGTGATGCAGTACATGGAAGATACGCGTAGTGCTGCTTCAGACCAGGGCTTCGTTGAAACCATTTACGGTCGTCGTCTGCACCTACCTGAAATCCAATCGCGTAATGGTATGCGTCGTAAGGCAGCTGAACGTGCGGCGATCAATGCGCCAATGCAGGGCACAGCGGCAGACATCATCAAGAAAGCGATGTTGTTGGTTGATGAGTGGATTCAAGCGGAAGGTGATGGTCGAGTTAAGCTACTGATGCAAGTACACGATGAATTGGTATTTGAAGTGGAAGAGTCATCTTTAGCCGAAATTGAAAGTAAAGTACAAGAATTGATGGAATCTGCTGCTGAGCTAGAAGTACCGTTGGTGGCGGAAGCTGGCCACGGTGACAACTGGGATCAAGCCCACTAATCAGTTTTTGACCTTATTGAGTAAATTAGTATGAGCCAGTGCACAAACACTGGCTTTTTTTTGTCTCAAATAAAGTTGGGTTGGGAAAAGAGTTTGGGTGTTTTAATAAAACATTCATGAAAAAAAACTACAAAAATTGTTTTCATTTCTGAGCAATTGTTGTACATTAAATCTCGTAGGGTACAGAGGTAAGATGTTCTATCTTTCAGACCTTTTGTTTCACGTTATTGGATTAGGCTGATTCAGCCGCCCCAGTCAGTATTTGACTGGGGCGTTTTTTCTTGTGCGAAAGAAAAATATTTCTACCCTACAACTCCCCTGAAAAACGCCCCATTTCTAGTGCTTTTATTACGCTTTTTACGTGTCTTCTTTCTCTCTTTCATTCGTGGTGAATTTGGAATTCAATCAGCAATTGGTAATTTAAATCCACACATAAAATGATTGTTTTATTATTTGAAATAACTTTTATTTTACAAGTTGCCGATAAAGGATTGATCGCTCGCGCCCTATTTATCAGTGCATTGAGTGGGTGAATGCTCAATGTAGTCCATGATTTGCTGTTGTTTTTCTGTGCTGTACTTGAGGGCTTCGGCGGTGATCTGTATGGACTGCGCCATTGAGGAGATATTGTTGGTCGCCTTTACCAAGGTTTGCTGCATTGGCTTCAAGATCAGTAGATAAATCGCGGTTAGGGCGATAATAATCACACCGACAACGGCAACCAACGCAATGATGATCTTGGTTTGAATATCATCGAGCAGCGTTTGGCTTGTCTGCTTAAAGGCAACGCGAGATTGGTCTAAGGCTTGTGGCAGTTGATGGAGCGAGGTCTTGGTGGTATCGGCAAGTTTGTTGATGCTTTCAACCGTTTGATTAAGCGCCAGTTGTTGCTCGTCGCTAAGGTTAGGGTTATTAACGATGGCCTGCAGCGATTGTGATATTACCTCAAGAGACTCACTCGCATCTTGAGCGTATTTCTCCATACCATCTAAGTCTAAGGTCATATCAACGTTGATCAGCGGAGTTTCTGTTGTGTCTGCTTCAGAGGCGAACCCTGAAAATGAAACCATTATCAGTGCCATTGTGACTAGGGGTATTTTCCACATGAGTGTTCCTTTCTCATTGTACTGTTTGTAAAAGTTTGTCTTTTAGTATGGTTCACTTCTGTTGTTTGTAACGGGTTTATCTTGCTTTTTATTCTCGGTTTTTGAGTTTAAACCGCTAATTTATAGACAAAAAAATACCCCACCTATATAAGGCAGGGTATTGATAAGGTGCGATCTGTTGAAGTCGCGATCGATTCGCTATGTGCTCCCTCTATATATAGAGGTTACTCTGAATCGTTGTGCTCTTCGTTTTCTAGCTCGTCGATGAGTTGTTCAGCAAGCGCTGGAGCAAACCATTCATCCATCTTGTTACGCAGTTGGTCAACACCAATGCCTTTCAATGAAGAGAATACGTCAACGGCGACATCACCACCGAAAGACTCTGCATCTTTGCGAATCTTCAGCAGCTGTGCTTTACGCGCGCCTTGTTTCAGCTTGTCGGCCTTAGTTAGCAGTACTTGTACTGGAATACGGCTATCAATGGCCCAGAAAATCATTTGTTGGTCTAGGTCTTTCATCGGGTGGCGAATGTCCATCAATACCACCAAACCTTTTAACGATTCACGTTTTTGTAGGTATTCACCTAGCGACTTCTGCCACTTTTTCTTCATCTCAAGCGGTACTTGAGCAAAACCGTATCCAGGTAAATCGACGATATGACAACCGTCCGTTACCTTAAATAGGTTAATAAGCTGAGTTCGACCAGGTGTTTTACTGGTTTTCGCTAAGCTTTTTTGGTTGGTAACGCGATTTAGCGCGCTAGATTTACCAGCATTGGAGCGTCCTGCAAACGCAATTTCGATCCCTTCGTCTTCTGGTAAGTGACGAATATCAGGTGCACTGGTAATGAAATGCGTGTTTTGATAATGAATTTTTACGCTCACTGTTAACTCCATCTCGACTTTGTGTAGTCGATTGATTACTTTTTTGTGAATTTGTGTAAAATAACCGTGCTCGGCATAAGGTCGCCTATTGTACCATGAGTGGCAACATAGAGTGGTACTGGAAGCTTGATAATTATAATGGAATGTCATGAAGAAATTAGCGCTAATTTTGAGTCTTTTAGCCAGCTGCTCAGTATGGGCTCAAGGTAGTATTGAAGCTGGTAAAGCCAAATCACAAACATGTGTTGCCTGCCACGGTGCTGACGGCAACAGTCTGATCACTCAGTACCCTAAGTTGGCTGGTCAACATGAGAAGTACCTAGAGAAGCAGTTAAAGGAGCTTAAGCTAGGTATGACGAGTGGTGGTAAGCAAGGTCGTTATGAACCTGTAATGGGTGCAATGGCGATGCCTTTATCTGAAGAAGATATGGCTGACCTAGCGGCATACTACGCATCTCTACCTATCTCTAACAACTCTACACCTGAAAACGTAGTTGATGAAGGTAAGGTACTTTACACAGCGGGCAACGCAGAGCGCGGCCTAACAGCGTGTATCGCTTGTCACGGCCCTCGTGGTAACGGCACCGAGCTGTCAGGTTTCCCTAAAATTTCAGGTCAACACGCAGAATACATCAAGGCTCAACTTGAAAAATTCCGCGATGGTAGCCGTAATAACGACATGAATGCGATGATGCGTGATGTAGCTAAAAAGTTAACAGACGCAGAAATTGATACCTTATCGAAGTACGTTGGTGGTCTACACTAATTTGTCGGTTTCTCGCTCTTAGCCAGAGTGAAGAAATGTACGTTCGAGCGAGATTGAAGAAGACGCCTTGATCAGAAATGATTGGGGCGTTTTCTTTTTCAAGGGCTATTTAATAGATATTAGTGATGCTTTGTCTTTTTATGTCTAATTTATCTATGTGTGATCAATTTGTGTGCGAAAGTGTGAAGTCGCACTATTGTAGTCTTTTTGTAACACGGTAAAGTAACCGCCATCAGCTAGGAGCTGACTTAGATATGGATGATCATCTAGTCTAACGGTATAGACAGAAACGGATCAGGCTAGGACAGCCCAGCAACAAGGTGTTAGAAAAGGATAGCCAAAACTCATCAGGACGATGAACAACAAACAAATTTGGCATGGAAAGCACCAATAACAAATGGAGATTTGTGTACCAAGTTGAGTATGCAAATTTTGGCCGATATAGGCAGATTTAGAGAGCGATAGGTTTTCCTATCGCTTTTTTTATTGATTTGATGAAAAAACACCCAATACCTCTCCACTATAAACGCAGTTTCTGGTATGTTTCGCATCCCTGTTTAAGGATGTGCTATGTATACTTGTCCCTTATGCCATCACCATGGCGTGAATCACTATTTTGAAGACAAACGCAGAGCCTATCTGCAGTGTCAGCAATGTGAGCTGGTATTTGTAAAACCAGATCAAAGGTTAGAAGCAAACGAAGAGAAAGCGCACTATGATCTTCATGAGAACGATCCTAGTGATGCTGGTTATCGCCGCTTTTTATCTCGCATCGCGGATCCATTAACAGACAAAATTTCATCTAACTCACACGGGTTGGATTTTGGTTGTGGCCCAGGCCCTACGCTATCTATTATGTTAGAAGAAGCCGGACACACCATGGAGTTATACGATATTTACTACCACCCAGAAACTTCTGTGCTGGAGAAAACGTATGACTTTATGACTGCCACCGAGGTGATAGAGCATCTTTACCACCCAGATCAGGTGTGGCAGCAATGGTTGAATTTAGTTAAGCCCAAGGGCTGGATTGGTCTGATGACCAAGCTAGTAATAGACGTGGACGCGTTTGCTGGTTGGCACTATAAGAATGACCCGACACATGTCGTCTTCTTTAGTCGTCAAACATTCCAGTTTTTGGCTGAGCGGGATAAGCTCGAACTCGAATTTATTGGAAATGATGTAATTTTACTGAGGAAGACCCAGTAATGAGCCGTAGTAAAAAATCTAGAAAGCCGGGAGCATATGGTGCTCCTGAAGTTATCGTTACTCGTAACCGTAGCGAATCTGACGTTGAAGGTCGTGAACGTAAGCGTATTAAAAAGCGCAAGGGCCTAAAATCGGGTAGCCGCCACTCAGATGGTAGCGAAGCAAAACAGCGTAAAGCTGCACAAGATCGCGACCCACGTTTAGGTAGCAAGAAAAAAATCCCACTGATCGTTGAACCAGTGAAGAAGCTGACTAAGCAAGAGCGTAAGCTATCTAACGAGCAAGAGTTAGAGATGCTTGAGAATGATCCACAGCTGAACACACTACTAGATCGTATCGAAAATGGTGAAAACCTAGGTGCTGGTCTACAGAAGTTCGTTGATGAGAAGCTTGATCGCATTGAGCACCTAATGGGCCGTTTAGGTTTGCTAGAGCCAGAAGACGATGAAGAAGAAATCTTCGAAGAAGCACCCGTTGTATCGAAAAAGAAAGCAAGCTCTGACGAAGACTTGTTATCTCAGTTCGAAGACATCGACTTAGACAGCTTTAAAGGTTAATAGCCAATGAACGTAACCTTATTAGCAATTGCTGGTGGAATTATCATTCTCGGCTTGGGCTCTTACGCAGGTTACCTTCTACTTCAAGTGAAGAAGCAGACGGAGTTGCAAAAGCAGCATCAAGCACTAGCGATTGAAAAACGTAACGCGACGATTTACGAAAACGTAAATACTTTGTGTCTTGCGGGTATTCAAGGCCAGTGTGATTTGCCTGAGATCAGTATCCGAGTGTGTATCATCATGGATAATGTTCAGGGAGATGAGCGTGTCGACCTTGACGCAGAATATCCGGCCCTTTCCGAGCTGTACCATATCGTTAAAGATATGGCACGCGGAGAAGAAAGGCAGGAACTGACAAAGAAAGAGCGCATGCAGCAGAATCTCACACGCCACAAGGCAGAGACTCGCTTGAACGATGCAGTCATCGAAGATTTGAAAAGGTTGCAAGAGAAGGTTAAGCCTCTTAATAACCAAATCAACATCCAGATGATCTAGTCACTAAGACTATTAAATATAGAGGCTTGTTTACTACCGGTGTTTTTAAGATGAATTATCTTTAACCCGAGAGATAAATGAGCCTTCTTACCTTTTGCGCCTCTGTATTCCGGTGCATTGTTAGTGATCAAGCTAGCAGTTCTGAGTTTTTATCTAGAAAATGGATTTTGTCTTGAAACGACCTTAAAGGTCGTGTGGCAAAATAACCCGTCTATATTTTAATGTATGTAAATTGATTTGAGAGAGCCTAGGTTCTCGCGGATCTAAATTGGAAGTACCGCTATGTCGAGCAAGCCAGTAACAACGAATCAGCAAATCGTTTGGGACCAAGAAATCTTAAACAAGTACAACTATTCGGGACCTCGTTACACTTCATACCCAACTGCGTTGGAGTTCCATGAAGCGTTTACCGTCTCTGATTACGACATGGCGTGTACGCAATACCCAGAGCGTCCACTGTCGCTTTACGTGCATATCCCGTTCTGCCATAAGCTTTGTTACTACTGTGGTTGTAACAAGGTGATTACTCGTCACTCGCACAAAGCGGACGAGTACCTAGATGTGATTGAGCATGAAATCCGCCAACGTGCTTCTTTATTGAATGGTCGCGAAGTGACTCAACTGCATTTCGGTGGTGGTACACCAACCTTCCTAAGTAAGACACAAATCACGCGTCTAATGATGATTCTACGTGATGAGTTTAACTTCACTGCTGACGCTGAGATCAGCATCGAGGTTGACCCACGTGAGATTGAACTCGATGTGCTGGATCACCTGCGCAACGAAGGCTTCAACCGCCTGAGTATCGGTGTTCAAGATTTCAATAAAGAAGTGCAAAAGCTGGTTAATCGTGAGCAAGATGAAGAGTTCATTATCGCTATGGTTCAGCGTGCTAAAGAGCTTGGCTTCCGTTCAACGAACCTAGATTTGATTTACGGCCTACCGAAGCAGACTCAAGCATTGTTCGCTGAAACGTTGAAGCAAGTGCTGGAGATGAAACCGGGTCGTCTATCGGTATTTAACTACGCTCACATGCCACAACTGTTTGCGGCGCAGCGTAAGATTAAAGATGAAGACCTGCCAAAAGCTGAAGAGAAGATGGCGATCTTGCAAGATACTATCGAGACTCTAACGGGGGCTGGTTACCAGTTTATCGGTATGGACCACTTCGCACTTCCTGAAGATGAGCTAGCAGTGGCGCAGCGTGAAGGTGTGTTGCACCGTAATTTCCAAGGCTACACGACTCAGGGCGAATGTGACCTAGTAGGTTTTGGTGTGTCGGCTATCTCCATGGTGGGTGACTCTTACGCGCAAAACCAAAAAGAACTTAAGAAATACTACGCTCAAGTGAATGACCTTCGCCATGCGCTTTGGAAAGGTGTAGCACTAGATAACGATGATTTACTGCGTCGTGAAGTGATTAAGCAGCTGATCTGTAACTTCAAACTCGACAAGACGATGATCGAATCTGAGTTCGCTGTTGATTTTAATCGTTACTTCAAAGAAGACTTAGAGCTTCTGCAAACCTTCATCAACGATGACTTGGTTGAGGTAGACGACAAGGAAATCCGTGTAACGCTTCGTGGTCGTCTGTTGATTCGTAACATCTGTATGTGTTTCGATAAATACTTGCGTGCTAAGGCTCGCCAACAGCAGTTCTCACGCGTTATCTAATCACTCGCTCAAGAATAAACACATAAAAAATGCCAGCATGATGCTGGCATTTTTGTATTCGGCTTACTCTAATCTTAGCTTGCTTAGGCAGTAGTCTGTTTGCGGCCTTGTTTAGCGTTAGCAAGATCAGTCGGCCATTGGTCAAACGGCACCGGGCGACTGTATAGGAAGCCCTGTGCCTGCGGACATTGCAGCTGTTTTAGCAAGTCAGCTTGCTGCTGAGTCTCAACCCCTTCAGCGACTAAGCTAACCTTGAAGCCTTTGGTGATATTGACGATAGCGGCAACAATTGAGCTGTCTAGGTTCTCTTTATCGAGCTTGCTGACAAAGCTGCGGTCGATCTTAAGGCAGTCGAATGGCAGTTTTTGTAGGTAGGCCAGCGACGAATACCCGGTACCAAAATCATCAATCGCAATTGAGATACCTAATGCTTTGAGTGTCAGCATGTTGTCGATGACCGTTGGGTCGTTGTCGACGATTCGCGATTCGGTAATCTCCAAGGTGAGGTTCTTCGCTGGTAGCTTGGTCTCACTCAGAGTCTTCTTCACTAAATCAATGAACCCATTCTCACTAAGCTGGTCAACTGAGAGATTAACGTGAATAGAGAAGTCTTCACTCCACTTGCCTGACTCGATTGCGATGGCGGTATCTCGACAGGACTTGTGCAGGATCTGCTTACCTATGTCGTAGATGAGCCCACTCTCCTCGGCAAGAGGAATAAACTCTAATGGCGAGATAATGCCTTCATCTGTTACCCAACGCGCTAGCGCTTCAGCCCCTATGGTTGAGCCTGATTCGAGATCGATGATTGGCTGATAAAATGGTTCGAACTGTTGAAGGTCGATCGCTTTATTGAGGCGCGCCAACATCTTGGTTCTATGCCTAGAAGCGTTCCCCATTTCCGGGCTGTAGATACTGACGCGGGCTTTGTCTTGCTTGGCGTTACTCAATGCGATGCTGCTATTACGAAGCCACACGGTAAAATCTTGCTCATTGGACACATGGACAATACCGATTGAGACTTTAATCATCACGCTCTCAGATTCCATTGCAAACGGAGAGGCGAAGGTCTGCAGTAGGCGATTTGCCAGCAGCTGAACGTCACTCTCTTGAGTGACGCTCGGTGCGTAGATAGCAAACTCATCACCACCAGTACGAGCCAGTAGATACTCTGAAGGTAGCATGCCACGTAAGCGTGCCGCGGATATGATCAATAGTTGGTCACCATTGTAATGGCCAAGGCTGTCATTGATGTCGCGGAAGCGGTCAATACCCACCAAGAATAGCGTGCCTTTCTCGTTAGCTGCACTCTTCTTAGCGGCATCGATCAAACCTTCTCTACTATATAGCTTAGTGAGCGAGTCGTAGGTCAGTTGAGACTGCAATTGCTTAAATGAGGCCTTTAAGTTGTTGGCCATTTCATTGAACGCTTCAACCAACATACTGGTTTCATAGATATGGCCAGACCTCGGCATATTGGTATCCCAATCACCGTTGGCAAGGCGCTTTGCCGCATCAGCGGTTGAGGTGATTGGCTGAGTAACACGGTTAAAGGCGATTAAGCCTAGGATGATGCCAATGCAGCTCACGGTAAGTCCAATTAGCCAGCTATTTCTTTGATTTTCAGGCAGCTCGCCAAGCAAGTTGGTTTTGGGTATCGACATACCGATAAACCAAGTGATGCCATGCTCATCCTGGTAGGGAGTGATTTGATTGAAGTACTGTTCGCCATCTAAGGTGAATCTGAAGCGTTGGAGTCCCTCTTTTTCAATCAAGTGCAGTTGGTCAACGTAGCTAGCACTCTCGCGTATTATTGGATTAGCGCTCTCGGTAGCTAATAAGCGTTGGCCTCTATTAGTTTTGCCTGTTCCCCAAGAAATCACACTGCCAGCGCCAGAGTGGGCGACTAAACGTTGCTGTTGATCGATGATGTAAACTGACGCATCGGTTTTTTCCTTCAGTTCTCTTAAGAACGCGTTGAAGGTGTTGATCTTGATATCGCTAACGATAACCGCTTTGAACTCGTTGTCGTCATAGATAGGAGCAAGAGCTGAAAGGGTGATCTCTTGGCGTTCGTCCGCGTTGGCATAGATTGGAGACCATGACGGCTGTTTGTCATTGACAACAGGACGATACCAAGGACGAACTCTAGGATCGTATCCGGAAATGACCGAGCGAATATCGTCACTGATCTTACTGCCGCGATAGATAACCAGCTGATCTTGAGTGCGGTCATCTTGGAGCATTAAGGTATAGCCGTTGTTGGCCTCTTTACGAAAACCGACATAGTTACCGTCTTCTGAACCAAAGCCGATCACATCTAATTGAGGGACGGCTGTGAAATGGTCAGAAAACTTATAAAGGATGTAGTCTTGAACCTTGCTAAGGTTTCCAGGCTGATACAGCTTGTGATAGCCGATGTTTTGGCTTAACGAGAGGTTGGCGTGAAATGGCTTCTCTAAGAACTCATCTAGGCTTTGATGAACGTTATCTGTGAGTGATGTTAGCTGGCGTGCACTAATATCACTCACCATCTCTTGGTAGCTTTGCTTTTGAGTGAAAACCATTACGCCCATAGTGAACAGAAAAATCAGCACGAAGGGCAGAACCACAGCGGTTCTCAATGTAATTTGTGTTTTCAAAGACATCGTTGCTACAACTTTGGTGAATAGTGTACTGTAATTGTACCGACACTATTCAAACCAAGCGACACTTTTTTGGTTAAAAAGTAGCTGCATCGAGAGTCATATAAGGCCTAGTACAGTTCTTTGAGTTTACGAGTTAGGGTGTTTCTTCCCCAGCCCAAAACCTTGGCTGCGTCTTGTTTGTGACCATTCGTATAGTTGAGTGCAGCCTCTAGCAGTATACGTTCAAACTCCGGAAGAGCATAAGTGAGCAGCTCTTTTTCTCCTGAATCAAGCGCACATTTTGCCCAATTAGCAAGTAGCTGCTGCCAGTTATCTCCAGTACCTGATGGTGCGACGGTTTTTTCTTCCAATAGCTCCGGTGGTAGGTCTGAAGGAAGGATTTCACTTCCGCTCGCCATCACGGTCAACCAACGACAGATGTTCTCTAGTTGACGCACGTTACCCGGCCAATTTAGCTGATTCAGCTTGATTATGGTTTCTGGGTGCAGTGTCTTCACTTCCACACCAAGTTCTTCAGCCGCTGAGGCTAGGAAGTGATGAGTCAACTTTTCGATATCTTGTTTACGTTCACGTAGGGCAGGAATGTGAATCCGAATAACGTTGAGTCGGTGGAACAAATCTTCACGGAAATCGCCTTCATGCACTAGTCGCTCTAGATCTTGGTGGGTTGCCGCAACGATACGAACGTCTACCTTAACTGCAGAGTGACCGCCGACACGATAGAACTGACCATCAGAAAGTACACGCAACAAGCGAGTTTGAATATCGAGTGGCATGTCACCGATCTCATCCAGAAATAGTGTGCCGCCGTTGGCTTGTTCAAAGCGTCCTTGGCGAACGCTGTTAGCGCCGGTAAAGGCACCTTTCTCGTGACCAAACAGTTCGGATTCGATGAGGTCTTTCGGTATTGCCGCCATATTGAGTGCGATGAAAGGCTTTTTTGCTCTTGGGCTATGACGATGCAAAGCGTGAGCAACCAACTCTTTACCGGTACCCGACTCACCATTAATCAGTACTGATATTGATGAGCGAGACAGACGACCAATAGCCCGAAATACCTCCTGCATTGCCGGAGCTTCACCAATGATCTCTGGCGCATTGGTCTCTTCAGAGGCTTCACTGGCTTGTTCGCGCTTCTGCTCTTGGCTGTGGGCGATCGCTCGTTCTACGAGCGTTAGCGTCTCATCGATATCAAATGGCTTAGGCAGGTATTCAAAGGCACCTTTTTGATAAGCATTGACTGCGGCATCTAAGTCGGAGTGCGCCGTCATGATGATCACCGGGAGGTCGGGAGAGCGCTGATGCACTTGGTGCAATAGTTCGATCCCGTCAATGCCGGGCATACGGATATCAGACACCAGTACATCGGGCGTCTCGCGCTCAAGCGCAAGTAGTACGCTCTCTGCATCAGCAAATGTTTCACACTTTATATCAGCTGATGAAAGTGTCTTTTCTACTACCCAGCGGATAGAGCTGTCGTCATCGACGACCCAAACGTATCCCTTACTCATAATTCAATTCCTTTGCAGCCAAATCTATTGTGATAATCATTGTTTTTATTGTTCTGTATTCGTTCCTTGCCTGAAACTCAGTTTCTCATTGAGAGGTGTCACTTCGTTTAAATCGGCAAGTAAATCGTAAATGTGGTGTTCCCTGGCCAGCTCTCAACATCGATTTTTCCGTTGTGCTGGTCGATCAGGTTCTGAGAAATGGATAGTCCCAGCCCTGTGCCGCCTTCACGGCCACTGACCATGGGGTAGAACAGGGTGTCTTTTAATTCATCGGGGATGCCCGGGCCGTTATCGCTGATCTCAATGCGTGCCGCGAGTTTGTGTCGCTGACCATGAATGTTGGCTTGATGCACCGTTCTGGTGCGAATAGTAATTTTGCCCGAATCTTGTGCCTTTAAAATCTGCGCCGCATTGCTCACGATATTGAGCATCGCCTGTTCCACCTGCGCTGAGTCCATCACTATTGGTGGCAGGCTTGGATCGTAGTCTCGCTCAATCGCCAGTGTGGAGCCGGACTCGAGCTCGACCAACTGTCTGACTTTTTCGAGTATCTGGTGGAGGTTCTCTTCTGACTTGGTTCCCGGCTTTTGTGGGCCAAGTAGGCGGTCGACCAGAGCACGCAAGCGGTCGGCTTGCTCAATAATGATCTGGGTGTATTCATTCAGCGACTGATCGGGAAGCATCTTTCCAAGTAATTGCGCTGCCCCTCTTAAGCCACCTAAAGGGTTCTTTATTTCATGAGCTAAACCGCGCACTAACAGCTTCGCCGCTTGTTGTTGCGCATGTTGGTTTAACTCTTGGCTAAGGCGCCTTTGCTGGTCTATCTTGCGCATCTCTACGAGCAATAGGGTTTCACGCTGCCAGGTAATTGGACTAACCGTCACTTCAAGCATCAGCGGGCGGTTGTCGACGACAAAGGTAACGTCACTGTCGGTAATGCTCTGGCCGCTTTGTAGAGGTTGAGTTAGAAGCGCTAAGTCGAGCGAGGCGTGTTGGATAAGTTGACTTAATGGGTGATCAACAATGCGTCTCGCACTTTGTGAAAAGAGTTGTTCAGCCGCCGGGTTGGCGTATCGCACGTATAACTGCTCATCGAGCATCAATGTCGAAGTCACCATATTGTCGAGAATGGCGTTGGAAAGATGGTGTGTATCTATGCTGTCGCTTTTGGCTGATCGATTCACTGTTTCGTCCTTGAACTGGTGTTTTTCTCACTGCACCAAATTGGTGCGTAGCTAAGTTCAAGTATGGCGCATATCAATCAGAAGCTAAAGATAATTCAATAAAGTTGCTGAAAGCTGTTGAGAACAGGTGAAAAATCGCGGTAATTCAGTCTCTTTTAACCCATTGGCCTACTTGATCGTCGCTCGATGTAAATACACGGTGACTGGAGTAGTAGATGCAATAAGCTTGCCGCTTCTATGTGCTTGAATTGCAATGGTGTGAGTACCTCGATCGATATCGTTCAACTGCCAAGTCGGTTGAGTTTGTGGTGCGCCATAACGTCGCCCATCGAGCATCAATTGCAGTTGCTCACCAATGCCCAGTTTGCGGTTGAGTTCGATTTGAATCGAGACTAACCCACGGTTGCTACGAATGGTTTGATCGTGAATAGGAGTGAGCATGGTGAGAGCTAGTGGTGCAGGGACCTCTCGCTCAGGTTGTTGTGTGTTAGGTTGCTCTTGGCTTGGAGAGGGTGTTGAAGCTTTTGCGTCAACGGGTTGAGAGCTCTCAAATTTAGGTGCGGGTGCTGAGGCTTGCACATCCGGAAGCTGAAGTGACTTGGCACCTTCGCCTGTTGGTGTATCACTAAAATGGAGTACGCCATCTTCATCCACCCAGGTATAAACCGTTTGAGCAGAGCATGAGAGTGCGACTGTTAACCCGATCAGGAACAGTATGTTTTTCATATGGTTGGCCTCTTTCCACCGTTAGGTGATTTCACGTTTGGCGTTAGCTTTGTTATTGATTTTATTGTATTTAGTTCGACAGGCTCTGAGGGCTTTTGTCTATTATCTAAGGCATGTTACGAAGAAGGAGGGGTTGGGAGAATATAAAAAAGGCCCGCCTGCGAGGCGAGCCTAATATTTAGTTAGCGATTCTTACAAGGTTGCAGTAAGAAATGGCTTATCTCTACCTGAGATTAAACTGAGTAGTACAGTTCGAACTCAAGTGGGTGTGTAGCCATGTTCACGCGTTGTACATCGTCAGATTTCAGAGCGATGTAAGAATCGATGAAGTCGTCAGAGAATACGCCGCCAGCTGTTAGGAATTCACGGTCTTCGCTAAGCGCTGCTAGAGCTTCTTGTAGAGATTCTGCAACTGTTGGGATTTCAGCTGCTTCTTCTGCAGGAAGGTCGTATAGATCTTTATCCATAGCTTCGCCTGGGTGAATCTTGTTCTTGATGCCGTCAAGGCCAGCCATAAGCATTGCTGAGTAGCATAGGTATGGGTTAGCTGCTGGGTCACCAAAACGTAGCTCGATACGACGTGCTTTAGGGCTTGGTACTACTGGGATACGGATAGAAGCAGAACGGTTACGTGCTGAGTAAGCAAGCATTACAGGTGCTTCGAAACCAGGTACAAGACGCTTGTACGAGTTTGTAGATGGGTTAGCAAACGCGTTGATTGCACGAGCGTGCTTGATTACACCACCGATGTAGTAAAGTGCCATTTCAGATAGGCCGCCGTACTTATCACCAGCAAACAGGTTAACACCGTCTTTTGCTAGAGATTGGTGAACGTGCATACCAGAACCGTTATCACCAACTAGTGGCTTAGGCATGAATGTCGCTGTTTTACCAAATGCGTGAGCAACGTTGTGTACAACGTACTTGTAGATTTGAGTTTCATCAGCTTTTGCTGTTAGCGTGTTGAAGCGAGTTGCGATTTCGTTTTGACCCGCAGTTGCTACTTCGTGGTGGTGAGCTTCAACTACTAGGCCCATCTCTTCCATTACTAGACACATTGCTGAACGGATGTCTTGAGATGAATCTACAGGAGCTACTGGGAAGTAACCGCCTTTAACGCCAGGACGGTGACCTTTGTTACCGCCTTCGAATTCAGTACCTGTGTTCCAAGCTGCTTCTACGTCGTCGATCTTGAAGAAAGAACCAGACATGTCGTTTGAGAACTTAACGTCGTCAAATAGGAAGAACTCTGGCTCTGGACCAACTAGAACTGTGTCTGCGATACCAGTAGAACGTAGGTACTCTTCAGAACGTTTAGCGATAGAGCGTGGGTCACGGTCGTAGCCTTGCATTGTTGCAGGCTCTAGAATGTCACAACGGATGTTTAGTGTTGCGTCTTCTGTGAATGGGTCCAGTACAGCAGATGCTGCGTCTGGCATCATTACCATGTCAGATTCGTTAATGCCTTTCCAACCAGCTACTGAAGAGCCGTCAAACATTTTGCCTTCTTCGAAGAAGTCTGCATCAACTTGGTGAGAAGGAATAGAGATATGCTGCTCTTTACCTTTTGTATCAGTAAAACGTAAGTCGATAAATTTAACTTCGTTCTCTTGGATCAGGGATAGTACATTTTCTACTGACATCTTGGATAACCTCCAGTGTTATTAATTCGGTATTAGCTCGATTCGGTTGAAACTAGCATTGATTAATGTCTAACAAGTGCATTAATCGATGCTGATTTATCTATAGCCAAAAGCGTGCCAAAAAAATTATTCCATTAATTTCAATGATTTACTTGTTTTGTTGTTTCGCTTACTTCTGATTTTGCACCAAAATGATCTCTGTTTGCACCAAGTTGGTGCGATTGTTTGTCTGTGCACCAATATGAGACAAAAGCGAACACCATTCAGCAATGAATTGCAGACATTGTCAATCCACTTTTGTTATTTAGCCAGAGTTTCGGCGAGTTACTCGCGAACGAGACTTTTTAGAATCCTACAGATTTTGCTAGCCAACACTGTACTGAATCAAAGTTAAGCCAATGTGAATCGCTAACTAAGAAAAAAGCCTTGGTTCAGATCACATATTTCTGGGTTTTTGTCTAAAATCTGGTATATTATTGACCGTTTTTTTAATCAAGCTAGTGGCATTTCCTCTATTTTCAGAGGTCATTTGCGGCTACTTTTATGAGTGAATCGAGAATCCATGTCTACTCCACAGATTGATAAGTTAAGAAATATCGCGATCATCGCGCACGTTGACCACGGTAAAACGACTTTGGTTGATAAACTGCTACAACAGTCAGGTACTCTAGAGTCTCGTGGTGAAGCTGAAGAGCGTGTCATGGATTCGAATGACATCGAAAAAGAGCGTGGCATTACCATCCTTGCTAAGAACACAGCAATCAACTGGAATGATTACCGCATCAACATCGTAGATACCCCGGGACACGCGGACTTCGGTGGTGAAGTTGAGCGTATCATGTCTATGGTTGACTCTGTTCTGCTTATCGTTGACGCAGTTGACGGCCCAATGCCTCAAACTCGTTTCGTAACGCAAAAAGCATTCGCACACGGTCTTAAGCCAATCGTTGTAATCAACAAGATTGACCGCCCAGGCGCTCGTCCTGATTGGGTTATGGATCAAGTATTCGACCTTTTCGACAACCTAGGTGCGACTGATGAGCAGCTAGACTTCACAGTTGTTTACGCTTCAGCTCTAAACGGTTGGGCAACAATGACTGAAGGCGAAACTGGTACAGACATGGAACCATTGTTCCAAGCTGTTGTTGATACAGTAGACGCGCCAGCTGTTGACCTTGACGGTCCACTACAAATGCAAGTTTCTCAACTAGATTACAGCTCTTACGTAGGTGTTATCGGTGTTGCACGTGTTACTCGTGGTTCTGTTAAGCCAAACCAACAAGTATCTATCATCGGCGCTGACGGTAAGAAGCGTAACGGTAAAGTAGGTACTGTACTTGGTTACCTAGGTCTTGACCGTCACGAAGTTGAACAAGCTAACGCTGGTGACATCATTGCAATCACTGGTCTTGGTGAGCTTAAAATCTCTGACACTATCTGTGACGTGAACAACGTTGAAGCGATGACTCCGCTTTCTGTTGATGAACCAACAGTAACAATGACGTTCCAAGTAAACACTTCTCCGTTCGCGGGTAAAGAAGGTAAGTTCGTAACTTCACGTAACATCCTTGAGCGTCTAGAGAAAGAACTAGTACACAACGTTGCACTACGTGTTGAACAAACAGACGATCCAGACCGTTTCCGTGTATCTGGTCGTGGTGAGCTTCACCTTTCTATCCTGATTGAGAACATGCGTCGTGAAGGCTTCGAGCTAGCAGTATCTCGTCCAGAAGTAATCATCAAGAAAGACGAAGATGGCAACCTAACAGAACCGTTTGAAACTGTGACAATCGACGTGCTTGAAGAGCACCAAGGTGGCATCATGGAAAACATCGGTCTACGTAAAGGTGAGCTAACTGATATGTCTCCAGATGGCAAAGGCCGTGTTCGCATGGACTTCATGATGCCTTCTCGTGGTCTTATCGGTTTCCAAACTGAGTTCCTAACGCTAACGTCTGGTTCTGGTCTTCTTTACCACACGTTCGATCACTACGGTCCACACAAAGGTGGCGTAATTGGTCAACGTAACAACGGTGTTCTAATCTCGAACGCAACCGGTAAAGCTCTGACTTACGCACTATTCAACCTACAAGAGCGTGGTCGTCTATTCGCTGAGCACGCAGACGAAGTATACGAAGGTCAAATCATCGGTATTCACAACCGTTCAAACGACCTGACCGTAAACTGTCTGAAAGGTAAGCAGCTAACGAACGTTCGTGCATCTGGTACTGATGAAGCACAGGTTCTTTCGCCACCTATCCGTCACACTCTAGAGCAAGCTCTTGAGTTCATCGACGAAGACGAACTAGTAGAAGTAACGCCAGAAAACATTCGTATCCGTAAGAAGCTTCTTACTGAAAACGAACGTAAGCGTGCAGCACGTCCAGCTAAAGCTTAATTGCTCGCTGACTAGCTTCTAGCTAAATAAATAAGAAAGCCCTGAGTAGCCAAGCTGCTCAGGGCTTTTGTTTTTTAGTTAGCTAAGATACGAGTAAACGAGATGCGGGATACGAAGAGCGTGTTCCATCTCTATTCACAGAGTTGTCACTCCAGAATCGAAGAACGAGATATCTGGATTCTTTTTACGGCTTGGAAGAGGTTCCCTATCACGCTCGTGCCTCGCTGTAGGGAATGACGAAAGTCTGTTTGGTGGTTACGAATAAGCGATATACGGGATACGAAGAGCGTGTTTAGACTGGAGATAGCAAAGTACTAAGAGGGTGAGTATCTTCGGTGCCCGTTCTCTTTTATCCATTTCCTGTCATCGAATCGTCATTCCAGAATTGAGGAACGAAATATCTGGAATCTCTTTACGGCATGGAAGAGATTCCTTATCACGCTCGTGCCTCACTGTAGGGAATGACGGTAAATTTGTTTAGATACGGTTAAACGAGATGCGAAGAGTGTTTAAGTCTTCGTCATCCTCAAGAGGGAGGAACGACCGAGTTGGGGATCTAGCTTTTGATACCTAAGTAACGCTCAACGAATTGAAGCCGTTCTTCGACTGGCATAAACGGCACTTCAACCACCTCATAACCAAGTTCTTGGTAGACTCTTTCTAACGCGTGGTGAATCTCTAACGCCTCCTCAAACGGATAAGGTCTCACATCATCTTGTACATAAATTGAAGCCTCAGGGCGACAGAACAACACTTGGGGGTGATAACCTTGGCTCGCTTCTCGGTAGGTTGTGTTTATCTCTAGTTTCGCCTGAGCCAAATAGCCACAAATGTCTGGAATGGCACGATCGAGAAAGGCAACTGGATGCTGACGGGCTTGGTCTTTTTGTTCGCTCATGACGGTTAAACATAGGCGAGCAAAGCCGGGAAGGTCTAGCCAAGGCAAGATACCGCCTTCAAGCTGACTTTGCTGCTCTATTAACTGGCGAGAGGACTCTGCGAAGGTGGGGTAACCCGTATCAGCCAACGCATTAATCAGTGTGGTTTTTCCAGCGCCAGGGCCGCCAGTTATAATGATTGGGTTCATACGGGCTTATCTTGTTTTGTCTACTTTTGATTCAGCTGAGCAAGGAATTTCTCCGACTCGGCAATCGCTGCATTCATCTGTTTGATCGCGTACGCGATGTCTTTTTCTAGGCTCATAAACTCACCTTGCAGTGAACCAACCGCACTCGCATTGAGGTTGTGTTTCAGATAAAGGGTGTTGTCTCGCAGAGTATTGAGTACTGGGTCCATCTTCTTCTCAGCACGCTTCATGGCTGACAGCATGGTTTGGTAAGACGATTTAGTTTCACGCAGTTTTTGTTCACTCGATCGACGTAGGGAGTCACTGGTGTAGAGGTCGAGTTCGGTTTGCCACTCTTCAAATAACGCATCAGACACATCTTCAATCGCAGCGATTCGGTCAGTCACATTTTGCGCCGCTTTTTCGCTGTCTTGGTATTTATCGTTGATTTGGTTGTACATGTCTTCTAGGTCGCCGCCACTGAAATTAGTCAGGCTGCTGAGTGCTTCAAGTGCGCTGGTAAACTCTTCCTGAGCATCCTGCTGCGACTCTTTTGCATCTTCTACTCTGTCGACCATGATGTCACGTTTGTGATAGCCCACTTGCTCCATTGCAGAGTAATAAGCGGATTGGCATCCAGTAAGAGTAAAAATAGAGAGGACTATAACTATTAAATAAGGCATCCTTGTTTCCTATAGTTAAATAATATCAATCGTAGTAAATAACCGCTCAACCTAGCTTGTTAAAATGCTCGATAACGGCGTTAGAATTTTTGATTGTAGAATAACTACTTGTCAAAAAACGCTGCCTTGTTCTCAAGCCTTTTTCCTACGCTATTTTTGAACACTTATTCACTGTGATTGATATATCGGAATAATAATTAGGACTATGAACGAGTTACTAGGGAGTTACAAGTTGAAGATAAGAAAGGTCGGCATACTTAGTATCCAGTATTTTCGCTATCTTTTAGCGCGTATGACGCATGATCGAGTTAACGTGAATGCGGGGTATCTGGCGTACATTACCTTACTCTCAATCGTACCCATGTTGACGGTTTTACTCTCTATCTTGTCATCATTTTCCGTGTTCGCGGATGTGGGTATCGTGATTCAAAACTTCATCATTACTAACTTTGTTCCAGCGTCAGGGGATGCGGTGCATGGTGCCTTGTTGGAGTTTGTCGCCAACACGGGCAAGATGACGGCGGTTGGTAGTGTGTTCTTATTTATCGCTGCGCTAATGCTGATCTCTAACATCGATAAGAACTTAAACTACATCTGGCGTGTGACCGAGAAGCGACGTGCAGTACTGTCTTTCTCGATGTACTGGATGGTGCTCACTCTCGGGCCAATCTTGGTTGGGGCGAGCATTGCAGCCACCTCATATGTGACATCATTAAGCTTGCTACAAAACGAAGTGGTGTCCGGTGCCTTTAATACTCTGATTCGCAAGCTCCCTCTGATTCTCTCTTTCTTTGCGTTCTTTGGTTTATACCTATTGGTACCTAATAAGAAAATCCACTTTTCTCATGCGGCGGCTGGCTCTTTGGTAGCAGCATTACTGTTCGAACTCAGTAAGAAAGGCTTCGCTGCTTATATTACTCAGTTCCCTTCATATCAGGTGATCTATGGCGCGTTGGCGGCTATCCCGATTCTGTTTGTTTGGGTTTATTTATGCTGGTTGATAGTGTTGGTGGGGGCTGAGGTGACGGCTGCGCTCGGTGAGAAGGAAGAGTGGAGTGAGACGCAAAAAATAATGGTACACTCCACGGATAACGACAAAATCACAGAGCAAGGAAACAACAGTGATAGCACTGATTCAGAGAGTAAGTGAAGCTGCCGTCCGTGTTGATGGCGAAGTAGTTGGTGAGATTGAACAAGGCTTATTAGTACTATTGGGCGTAGAAAAAGGTGACGACGAAGCCAAAGCGAAACGTTTGATGGAACGAGTGACGACTTATCGTGTCTTTGGAGATGAAGACGATAAAATGAACCTCAACGTGAAGCAGGTAAATGGCAAGGTGTTAGTGGTTTCTCAATTCACACTGCCAGCCGATACCAAAAAAGGCACACGAGCAGGCTTTTCTCGTGGTGCTCACCCAGAAGATGCCGAGCGTCTTTACAATTATTTCTCTGACCAATGTGAATCAGTGTTGCCAACGGAACGTGGCCGCTTCGCAGCTGACATGAAAGTGTCTCTGGTTAATGATGGCCCAGTAACATTCTGGCTGCAGGTTTAAGCTTAAAGGAATAAGCATGTTTAAACTCATAACTCCAACCACCGAAAATCAACTGAACAAGTATTACCATTTTCGTTGGCAGATGTTGCGTGAACCTTGGCGAATGCCAGTAGGTTCAGAGCGTGACGAGTACGATGGCATGAGTCACCATCGCATGATTGTCGATGGTCGTGGTCGCCCGATGGCGATTGGCCGCCTATACATTACGCCCGATCTAGAAGGTCAGATTCGCTACATGGCGGTGAAGAACTCACGCCGAAGCAAAGGCATGGGTTCACTGATATTAGTTGCGCTAGAGTCATTAGCACGCCAAGAAGGCGCTAAGCGCTTGGTGTGTAACGCGCGCGAAGATGCGATCTCATTTTATGAAAAGAACAGCTTTGAACGTCGTGGTGAGATTAACGACCAACGCGGCCCTGTACGCCACCAACAGATGGTGAAGCAACTTGATCCAATGGCTGATGTTCTGCGCAAGCCCGAATGGTGTAATGAGCTTCAGCAGCGTTGGGAGCACCAGATCCCTATCAGCGATAAGATGGGTATCAAGATCAACCAGTACACAGGTTATCAGTTCGAGTGTAGTGCTCAGCTGAATCCAAACCTGAACCCTCACAACACTATGTTTGCTGGTTCAGCTTTTACTCTGGCAACCTTAACGGGTTGGGGGATGACATGGTTACTGATGAAAGAGCGCGGCCTAACCGGCGACATCGTTCTGGCAGACAGTAATATTCGTTACCGTCATCCGGTCGAGCAAAACCCTGTCGCTTCTACTTCTTTAGATGGTATCAGTGGTGATTTGGATCGCCTCGCATCAGGAAGAAAGGCTCGTATCATTATTCACGTGACCATTCATAGTGGCGACGTGGAAGCGGTAGAGTTTACCGGAACCTATATGTTGATCCCTGACTACAAGAAGATCCTGTCGAGTGACAGCAAGGTGAGCGAATAACTTCACGCTTGCTTGATGATAGCTTGAGTTATGAATTGAAAGCGCTACTCCTTTGGAGTGGCGCTTTTTTGTTGGCAGTCATTAATCGCTGCGTACTCCGGTTGATCAAGTTTGCCAGAGACTTGGTTGCATGGGTCGGACAGCATAATTGAGAGAGAGTGTTGCTCTGCTTTGAGTAGGTCTAGCTCTCCAGAAACCTCACCATTAAGCGTTTGAACTCTTTGTGAGCCTTCTTCTACGGCCGATGCACCAATAATGTGCATCGGTTCTAGTGTGAAGCGACCACGGTCAAAATTCGCGCTGAGTTCAGGGATTTCAAACACGTTATCGGTCGAGGTTTCAGAAAGCTTATCGTTAAAGGTCATCACACCCTGGCGAACGCTGCCTTTAAGTTGACCTGTGGTTGAATAGCCCAACATGAGCGAATCACCGTAGAGACCAGAAGCTTGAAGCTCAAACTCACTATAACCTGTTGCATCGAGTGGTAAGTCGAGTTGCTGCAACATGGGTGAGATAGGCAAGCCATCGGCTGAGATGTCTATGCTCCATGGCTTACTGATTTGGTTAAAATCGAGTGTCGCATTAGCTTCAATGTAGCCATTTCTGAGAGGTGCAAACAGACGTGTCAGCGTCCATTTCCCTTGTTCGCTATTCATTTCAACCACAGGCTGTGCGCTGAGAATATTTTTGTAGCTGGCATCATTGGCGCTCGCCATCAGCTTCCCTTGCCACAAACCTAGCTTTCTCTCTTGCAGCAGTTGAACTTGGTGTCCTTCAATGTGCAGCCCAGAGACTTGCCAGTAAGGCTTTTGTGCAAGCTGGATAAGTTGAGTGCGTTCTACATTCAATCGTTCTATAGAGACTTGCTGAAGCTCTTTAAGCCAAGGTAATAGGCGCATGGCTGGCAGAGGTTTATCTTGGTTTTCTGTGACCCATTTAATGCCTTGCAGATCGAGCTGTGCTAATTCAATGCTGCTGGGCGTGACTTCGCCGTTGAGCTGAACGGTGCCTTGCAGGACTTGAGTGTAGAAATCTTCAATCTGTATCTGGTTTGGCTCTAGGCTTAGCTTGATATTTGGCTCGACAAACATGTCATCATCAACAGTGACTCCTTCGGCTTGCAGAGAGAAAAGTGCTTTCTGTTGTCGCCAAAGCTCGAAAGGTAACTTGATGTTTTCTAATGAAGCATCAAAGGCTGCAAGATGTCCGCTTTGCCATTCGATGTCGCTACGTAAAATATCTAAGCTGTTGATATGGTTGATACGAATGCCCGCTACATCCCACTCTTTGCTCACTAGGCTCTGAGTTTGCTGCTGGTTGAGGCGTAAGCCATCAACGGTAACGTTCACTAATGACCAATCATGCTTATATTGCTCTGCTTGCCCAGAAATTTTGGCTCCGCGCCACTCAAACGAAGCGCCATAAAGGGTGCTGTCGCTCGCTTTAAGGTCAAGGTCGATCAGAAGGTTATCGAAGGCTTCACCTTGCCAATAGAGTTGCGAAGCGGAAAGTTGGGTTTTGCCGTAAGGCAGCAGTGTTTGATTATTGCTAAAGGTTGGCTCGGCGATCTGCAGGTCGATGCCTCGCACATTAAAGCTGTTTGTTGAAAAATCCAGGTTATTGATTGCCAACTGGCGGAGCTTGAGCTTTTGTTCGGTTAACAGTGGTGAGAGCGTTTCTAGATCGTTCGCTTCCAACTGGATACCACTGATTAATACAGAGTCTAAGACGAGTTTGGCTTTAATGAGAGAGTCAGGGCTGAACCAGAGATCGACCTTATCGATATACAGAGGTGGTTGCTTTTCTGGTTGGGTATAGGTGATTCCCATTAGGGTGATGTGATAAGGTGCTTGATACTCGACATCTTCAATGACCACCGGTTGGTCAACCGTGTGCTTGATAAAAAAGTTAGCAACATCCGCACGGTATTGAGTCTGTAGGCTTAATAGCAACGCTGCGATAATCGCAACGGCGATAGCCAACACAATGCCGAACACCATGAATACCTTTTTCATTCCCTGAAAGCCTTACATTTCAATAGTCTTAAAACAGAGTGGAACAAAAAGGGGCAAGCATCAACAAAAAAGCCCCTCAAAAGAGGGGCTTGCTACAAAAATATCGTTTTAAATGGGCGTTCGCTTTTGGCTTAGCCCGAGCAGATGCTTGAATTAGTCGAGTTGTGGGCCTGCCGCAACCAGTGACTTACCTTCAGCGTTGTCAGTGTACTTATCAAAGTTGTTGATGAAGCGCTCTGCTAGATCTTTCGCTTTGCTTTCCCATTGTAGTGGGTCTGTGTACGTGTCGCGTGGGTCTAGGATCGCTGGGTCAACATCGTGCAGCGCTAGAGGTACTTCTAGGTTGAACATAGGGATAACCTTAGTCTCAGCCTTGTCGATAGAACCATCTAGGATAGCGTCGATGATGCCACGCGTATCTTGGATAGAGATACGTTTGCCAGTACCGTTCCAGCCCGTGTTTACTAGGTAAGCTTCAGCGCCAGCTGCTTCCATGCGTTTTACAAGTACTTCAGCGTACTGAGTCGGGTGAAGCGTTAGGAACGCCGCGCCAAACGCTGCAGAGAAGGTTGGAGTTGGCTCTGTGATGCCGCGCTCTGTGCCTGCTAGTTTCGCTGTGAAACCAGATAGGAAGTGGTACTTCGTTTGCTCTGGAGTCAGTTTAGAAACTGGTGGTAGTACACCAAATGCATCAGCAGTCAGGAAGATAACCTTTTGAGCGTGACCTGCTTTTGATACTGGCTTAACGATGTTGTCGATGTGGTGAATCGGGTAAGAAACACGAGTGTTTTCTGTTTTAGAACCGTCATCAAAATCGATAGAACCATCGCCACGAACCGTTACGTTTTCTAGCAGTGCATCACGACGGATTGCATTGTAGATTTCTGGTTCTGCTTCTTTAGATAGACGGATCGTCTTCGCGTAACAACCGCCTTCAAAGTTGAAGATACCGTCGTCATCCCAACCGTGCTCATCATCACCGATTAGCTCACGTTTAGGGTCTGTTGATAGCGTTGTTTTACCTGTACCAGATAGGCCGAAGAATACCGCCACATCGCCTTTCTCGCCAACGTTTGCACTACAGTGCATTGAAGCAATACCTTGCAGAGGAAGTAGGTAGTTCATCATTGCGAACATGCCTTTCTTCATCTCACCGCCGTACCAAGTACCACCGATGATTTGAACGCGCTCTGTTAGGTTGAAAGCAACGAAGTTCTCAGAGTTTAGGCCCTGTTTTTCCCAATTAGGGTTGGTTGTTTTAGCACCGTTCATTACCACGAAATCTGGCTCGAACGTTGCTAGCTCTTCGTCTGTTGGACGAATGAACATGTTCTTAACGAAGTGCGCTTGCCACGCTACTTCAGTGATAATACGTACACTTAAGCGTGTATCTGGGTTAGCACCACAGTAACCGTCAATCACAAACAGGCGCTTGCCAGATAGCTGAGTTGTTACAAGCTCTTTTAGCTCGTTCCATACTTCAGTTGTGATCGGTTTGTTATCGTTTTTGCCTTGATCTGACCACCACATGGTATCGCGGGTCGTGTCATCTTTAACAATGTACTTATCTTTCGGTGAGCGGCCAGTAAAGATACCAGTGTCAACAGCAACTGAGCCTAGTTCCGTTACCACGCCTTTTTCGTAGCCTTCCAAACCAGGCAGCGTTTCTTCAACGAATAACTGCTCGTAGCTAGGATTACGAAGAACTTCGGTAACGCCAGTAAGTCCGTGCTTAGTTAGATCAATTTGTGCAGCCTTAGTATGTTCCATAACGGTCATAGGTGCTCCTTGTAGGATATTTTGTAGGGATTTTGTATTAATTTTTTATTGTTATCTGCTCACCATGCTAGCAACGAGACTCGGGGGAAACAGGGATACAGCTCAAAAAATATCCATATTAACCATGGGGTTTTAAGTGTCTCGTCACATATTGGCCCAACTAGTCTATCCTGTACGCAAACCTTTGCGCTAGGGGCGGGAACATTATTAATTGATTAAAATTAAGCGGTGATTTTATTACGAGATGTTGCGAAGTTTGCGCTATTTTGATCACAAAAAAGGCCAGCTTAGTGCTGACCTTTTTGGGGTAAATTACGTGTTTTTGGTACGACGTAAATTAATGAACCGTATTGCTGCCTTTATCTGCTGCTTCTGCATACAGTGCATCAACATCGTTCTTATCGAACGAGTAGTTTGTGCCACAGTAATCACAGTGCAGAGCAACGCTTCCTTCGGTGCTTAGGATGTCGTAAATCTCTTCTTGAGCAACGGTAATGATCGCTGCTGCGCTTCGTTCACGAGAACAACCACAGAAGAACTCAACCGGTTGTGGAGTGAACAGCTGTACTTTCTCTTGGTTGTACAAACGGTAAAGCAGTTCGTTTGCTTCAAGAGAGAATAGCTCTTCGTTTTTCACTGTGTCTGTTAGTTGCTCTAAGTGCTCGAAGTCATTTGGAGTACCTGTGCCATCAGGCATAACTTGCAGCAACATACCTGCAGCGTGTGCTTTGCCTTCGTGCTCACCAGTACGTAGCCATAGACGAGTCTTAAGCTGCTCAGAGTTTGCGAAGTAACCTTCAAGTACTTGAGCTAGTGTGTCGCCTTCAAGACCAACGATACCTTGGTAGCGTTCACCTTTCTTAGGATCGATAGTGATCACTAGGTGGCCTTTACCCATTAGGTCGTGTAGACCTGCGTCGTCAGCAATTTCGCCTTCAAAGCGAGCAACACCGCGAATCTTCTGGTTATGGTCGCCATTGATAACTGCTAGAGATACTGGGCCGTCACCTTGCAGCTGCATAGTGATAGAACCTTCAAATTTTAGGGTCGCAGTCAGTAGCGTAGTTGAAACCAATAGCTCACCCAGCAGCTTTTGTACTGGAGCTGGGTATTCCTTGCTAGAAATAATCTGTTGGTACGCTTCATCCATTTGTACCAATTCACCACGTACTGATAGGTCTTCAAATAGGTAGCGATTTAAAACATTGTTTGCCATTTGGCTATTCCTTCTAGCTTATTGATGCTTGAACTTGATGATGTCACGACGTTGCTTTTTATCAGGGCGACGCTCTGGAGCTGGGTTATGTGCATGCAGTTTACGCTGTTTTGCAAACTCTTCTCTTTTTGCCAAGCTCTCGGTGGTTTCTTCATAGAGGGTTTGAGCGATCGGTGCTCCACCACGATGGGCTGAGATTTTCTCGATCGTTACCGTCTTTTCTTCATTACCTTGGCGCAGTGTAATAACTGCCCCAAGTTCGACAATCTTACTTGGCTTGCTGCGCTGACCATTATAGTGGACTTTGCCACCATCGACCATGTTACGAGCAATAGACCGAGTTTTGTAAAAGCGTGCTGCCCACAACCATTTATCGAGTCTGACAGCTTCATTAGAAGTTTTCATATAGGGCTGTGCCTTATTAAGTGAGAAATGAATGCGGTTTAACTGTAGTGAACAGTGCGCAACATGTTTTTGATGATGCTTATCACATTAGGTAGAAGTTTTATGTGGAGGCGGTTAGCATTTTTTTCAAGTCATATTGCAAAATCGCTATGTAATGCCGATTTATCGATTTGCTATGATATAGTTCAAGATCTTATGCTTATATAAGCTCGGTATCGAACGAATGAATAAAAAATCTGAAAGTTTAATAGTTTGCAGCGTTTGTTGTCATGAGAAGGGGCAAGGGAAGTGAACTTTTTAGAGCTCAAAAATCGTATAGGAAATTCTCCTATGTTGAGCCGCTTATTACATAATGGATTTGTACTTCAGCAGAAACTGAGCTTCGCTATTTGTTGTGTGTTGATTGCAGCTTCTGCATGGATTTTAGGACAGCTTGCATGGTTTATCGAACCTGCCGAGCAAACAGTCGTGCCTTGGAAAGCAACTGCTTCATCGTCTTCTGCACCTCAATCGACCCTTGATATCTCATCTTTGCAGAAGAGTAACCTTTTTGGTGCCTATAACCCAACTACGGCTCCAGTGGTTGAGCAACAAGTGATCCAAGATGCACCAAAGACGCGATTGAACCTGGTATTGGTGGGTGCGGTTGCCAGTTCGAATCCCAAATTAAGCTTAGCGGTGATTGCTAATCGTGGCACGCAAGCAACCTACGGAATTAACGAAGAGATAGAAGGCACCAGAGCTAAGCTCAAAGCCGTGTTAGTGGATCGAGTGATCATTGATAACTCAGGCCGTGATGAAACCTTGATGCTTGAAGGTATCGAGTACAAGCGCTTAGCAGTATCAGCGCCTGCGCCACCTCGCGCTTCTTCATCTGTTCGTGGTAATAACCCGGCTTCTGCAGAAGAGAAGTTGGATGAAATTAAAGCGAAGATAATGAAAGATCCGCAACAAATCTTCCAATATGTTCGCCTGTCTCAGGTGAAGCGCGACGATAGTGTTATTGGTTATCGTGTGAGCCCTGGCAAAGATTCAGAACTTTTTAACTCTGTTGGGCTCCAAAACGGAGATATTGCCACTCAGTTAAATGGGCAAGACCTGACAGACCCCGCCGCTATGGGCAACATATTTCGTTCCATCTCAGAGCTAACAGAGCTAAACCTGGTCGTTGAGCGAGATGGGCAACAACATGAAGTGTTTATTGAATTTTAAAACTTTGCGTCTAACGAAGGACGAAAGTGTAGGAGAAGTACGTGAAGCATTGGTTTAAGAAAAGTGCATGGTTACTGGCAGGAAGCTTAATCTGCACACCCGCAGCCATCGCTAGTGATTTTAGTGCCAGCTTTAAGGGCACTGATATTCAAGAGTTTATTAATATCGTTGGTCGTAACCTTGAGAAGACGATCATCGTTGACCCATCGGTGCGCGGGAAAATCGATGTACGTAGCTACGACGTACTCAATGAAGAGCAATATTATAGCTTCTTCTTAAATGTTTTAGAGGTGTACGGGTACGCGGTCGTTGAAATGGACTCGGGTGTTCTGAAGATCATCAAAGCCAAAGACTCTAAAACATCGGCAATTCCAGTAGTCGGTGACCGTGACTCAATCAACGGCGATAGCGTCGTGACACGAGTTGTGACGGTGCGTAATGTGTCGGTTCGTGAGCTTTCTCCTCTGCTTCGTCAACTGAACGACAATGCAGGTGCGGGTAACGTTGTGCACTACGACCCTGCCAACATTATTCTTATTACTGGCCGAGCGGCAGTTGTAAATCGCTTAGCTGAAATCATCAAGCGTGTTGACCAAGCCGGTGACAAAGAAATTGAAGTTGTTGAGCTAAAGAATGCCTCAGCAGCCGAGATGGTACGCATTGTTGATGCTCTGAATAAAACCACAGACGCAAAGAATACACCTGCCTTCCTTCAGCCTAAATTGGTTGCTGATGAGCGTACCAACGCAATCCTTATCTCAGGTGACCCTAAGGTTCGTAGCCGTCTAAGAAAGCTTATCGAGCAACTTGATGTCGAAATGGCTACTAAGGGTAACAACCAAGTTATCTACCTTAAGTATGCGAAAGCTGAAGATTTAGTTGATGTGTTGAAAGGTGTGTCGGACAACCTGCAATCAGAGAAGCAGTCATCAACTAAAGGCAGCTCATCGCAACGTAACCAAGTGATGATCTCTGCACACAGTGATACCAACTCGTTAGTTATTACTGCCCAACCAGACATCATGAACGCGTTGCAAGATGTGATCGCTCAGCTAGATATTCGTCGTGCTCAAGTGTTGATCGAAGCCTTGATTGTCGAAATGGCTGAAGGTGACGGCATCAACCTTGGTGTGCAATGGGGTTCTCTAGAGCATGGTGGAGCAATTCAATTCTCTAATGGTGGCCCGAAAATTGGTGAAGTAATGGTTGGTTTAGAAGAAGCCAAAGACTCAACTACGACTACAGCGGTTTATAATGAAGACGGTGATTTTGTTCGTAACGAAACTACCACTGAAGAAGGTGATTACAGCACATTAGCTTCTGCTCTAGGTGGCTTGAATGGTGCAGCGTTACCTCTTGTTATGGGGGACTGGACAGCCCTTATTAGTGCTGTTTCGACTGACTCAAATTCAAATATCCTATCTTCCCCAAGTATTACGGTAATGGATAACGGCGAAGCGTCGTTCATTGTGGGTGAAGAGGTTCCGGTTCTAACAGGTTCAACCGCAGGTTCAAGTAACGACAATCCATTCCAAACGGTTGAACGTAAAGAAGTGGGTATCAAGCTGAAAGTGGTACCACAAATCAACGAAGGTAACTCGGTTCAGCTCAACATTGAACAAGAAGTGTCGAATGTATTGGGTGCGAATGGTGCAGTTGATGTGCGCTTTGCCAAGCGTCAACTGAACACGTCCGTTATCATTGAAGATGGTCAGATGTTGGTGTTGGGTGGCTTGATTGACGAACGCGCACTGGAAAGTGAAGCTAAGGTGCCATTCTTGGGTGATATCCCATTTCTTGGTTACCTGTTCAAATCAACCAGTACTCAGGTTGAGAAAAAGAACCTAATGGTATTCATCAAGCCGACTATTATTCGTGATGGTATGACGGCCGATGGTATTACTCAGCGTAAATACAACTTTATTCGTGCTGAGCAGTTGTATAAGTCAGAGCAGGGCCTGAAGCTGATGGATGACGATAATATTCCAGTGCTGCCTAAATTTGGCGAAAGCATGAGTTACCCGGCTGAACTTCAAGCCTTCATTGAACAGATGGAAACAGAATAATGGCTGAATTGGTAGGGGCGGCACGTACTTATCAGCGCTTGCCGTTTAGCTTTGCGAATCGCTATAAGATGGTGTTGGAATATCAGCACCCAGAGCGTCCTCCGGTGCTTTACTATGTGGAACCTCTGAAGTCGGCGGCGATCATTGAAGTAAGCCGTGTTGTGAAAAACGGCTTCACGCCACAAGCGATCAGCGCAGACGAATTTGATAAAAAGCTGACCGATGCGTATCAGCGTGACTCGTCGGAAGCTCGTCAGCTAATGGAAGACATTGGTGCCGACAACGACGACTTCTTCTCGTTGGCAGAAGAGTTGCCGCAAGATGAAGACTTGCTTGAGTCAGAAGACGATGCGCCAATCATCAAGCTCATCAACGCGATGTTGGGTGAGGCGATCAAAGAAGGTGCTTCGGATATTCATATCGAAACCTTCGAGAAGTCACTGTCTATCCGTTTCCGTATTGATGGTGTGTTGCGTGATGTTTTAGCGCCGAGCCGTAAACTGGCCCCGCTGTTGGTGTCACGTGTGAAGGTTATGGCTAAACTGGATATTGCGGAAAAACGCGTACCACAAGATGGTCGTATTTCTCTGCGTATCGGTGGTCGAGCGGTCGATGTTCGTGTGTCTACCATGCCTTCATCACACGGTGAACGCGTGGTAATGCGTCTGTTGGATAAGAACGCGACTCGTCTAGACTTGCACAGTTTGGGTATGACGGCAGAGAACCACGAAAACTTCCGTAAACTGATTCAACGCCCGCACGGCATTATCTTGGTTACCGGCCCTACAGGTTCGGGTAAATCTACAACCTTGTATGCTGGCCTGCAAGAGCTCAACAGTAACGAACGCAACATTCTTACCGTTGAAGATCCAATCGAATTCGATATCGATGGCATTGGTCAAACACAAGTGAACCCTAAGGTTGATATGACCTTTGCTCGTGGTTTGCGTGCCATTCTTCGTCAAGATCCCGATGTGGTGATGATTGGTGAGATCCGTGATTTAGAAACCGCTGAGATTGCCGTTCAAGCCTCTTTGACGGGTCACTTGGTGATGTCGACTCTTCACACCAATACGGCAATCGGTGCGATCACGCGTCTGCGTGATATGGGTATCGAACCTTTCTTGATTTCTTCTTCGCTGCTGGGTGTTTTGGCTCAGCGCTTGGTTCGCACCCTGTGTAACGACTGTAAAGAACCTTACGAAGCAGACAAAGAACAGAAGAAGCTGTTTGGGTTGAAGAAGAAAGACAGCCTGACGCTTTACCATGCCAAAGGGTGTGAAAACTGCAGCCACAAAGGTTATCGAGGCCGTACCGGTATTCATGAACTCCTGATGATTGACGAGTCGGTACAAGAGCTGATTCACAGTGAGGCTGGCGAACAGGCGATTGAGAAAGCAATTCGTGGCACAACACCAAGTATTCGAGATGATGGCTTGAGCAAAGTTCTGAAAGGGGTAACGTCCCTAGAAGAAGTGATGCGCGTGACCAAGGAAGTCTAGTATGGCGGCATTTGAATACAAAGCACTGGATGCCAAGGGTAAAAGCAAAAAGGGCTCGATTGAAGCGGATAACGCTCGTCAGGCTCGTCAGCGCTTAAAAGAACAAGGCTTAATGCCGGTTGAAATGGCTGAAGCCAAAGCAAAAAGCAGTAAAGGAGGCAGCGCGCCTTCTACTGGTTTTAAGCGTGGTATCAGCACGCCAGACCTTGCTTTGATTACTCGCCAAATTTCTACATTGGTGCAATCAGGCATGCCGCTAGAAGAGTGTTTGAAGGCCGTGGCAGAGCAATCGGAGAAGCCTCGTATTCGCACTATGTTATTGGCAGTACGCTCTAAAGTGACGGAAGGGTACTCATTAGCGGATAGCTTGGCAGATTACCCGCACATCTTTGATGAACTGTTTAGAGCCATGGTGGCGGCAGGTGAGAAATCTGGGCACTTAGACGCGGTACTGGAGCGATTAGCCGATTACGCCGAAAATCGCCAAAAGATGCGCTCTAAGCTGCTGCAAGCGATGATCTACCCTGTGGTGCTGGTGGTGTTTGCGGTGACTATCGTTTCGTTCCTATTAGCAACGGTAGTACCCAAGATCGTTGAACCAATCATCCAGATGGGACAAGAGCTTCCTCAATCAACCCAATTTTTATTGGCATCGAGTGAATTTATCCAAGATTGGGGCATCCAATTACTGTTGCTGATCATTGGCGTGATTGTGTTGATTAAGACCGCGCTCAAAAGACCGGGCGTGCGTCTAAGTTGGGATCGCAAATTGTTGAGTATCCCGCTGATCGGCAAGATAGCGAAAGGTATCAACACCTCTCGCTTTGCACGCACACTTTCAATTTGTACCTCAAGTGCGATTCCAATCCTTGAGGGGATGAAGGTTGCGGTTGACGTTATGTCGAACCACTATGTCAAACAACAAGTATTGCAAGCATCAGATAGCGTGAGAGAAGGGGCGAGCCTGCGAAAAGCGCTTGATCATACTAAGCTCTTCCCGCCGATGATGCTGCATATGATTGCCAGTGGTGAGCAGAGTGGTCAATTGGAACAGATGCTGACAAGAGCGGCTGATAACCAAGACCAAAGTTTTGAGTCGACCGTGAATATCGCCCTAGGCATATTTACCCCAGCCCTTATCGCTTTGATGGCAGGCTTAGTGCTGTTCATTGTGATGGCGACTCTAATGCCGATGCTTGAAATGAACAATTTAATGAGCGGTTAACGTATTGCTCATCATACGTTAGTTTTTGGATTATCGAGAAGAGGGACATCATTACCTTCAACTCACGGTCTGTAATTTGGAGAAAATAATGAAAAATAAAATGAAGAAACAATCAGGCTTTACCCTATTAGAAGTGATGGTTGTTGTGGTTATCCTTGGCGTATTGGCGAGCTTTGTTGTACCTAACCTATTGGGTAACAAAGAGAAGGCTGACCAACAAAAAGCCATCACTGATATCGTGGCGCTAGAGAACGCGCTAGATATGTACAAACTGGATAACAGCGTTTACCCAACAACGGATCAAGGTCTTGATGCATTGGTTTCTAAGCCAAGCAGCCCAGAGCCTCGTAACTACCGTGACGGTGGCTACATCAAGCGCCTGCCAAACGACCCTTGGGGTAACGAGTACCAATACCTAAGCCCTGGTGATAACGGCACTATTGATATCTTTACGCTTGGTGCTGATGGCCAAGAAGGTGGTGAAGGTATTGCTGCAGATATCGGCAACTGGAACATGCAAGACTTTCACTAAGCCTCGGCTCATTGCTTGATGCGTTATTGTTGCTTGATTCGTTATTGATGGTAGGACGTAAACAGATGGAGTCTAAAGGTGAAAACTAAGCAAACACAGCCAGGTTTCACCTTGATTGAGATTCTTTTGGTGCTGGTATTACTGTCAGTAACGGCGGTCGCGGTGATAGCGACCATTCCTACCAATAGTAAAGATGTTGCCAAAAAATACGCTCAAAGTTTTTATCAACGAGTTCAGCTACTCAATGAAGAAGCTATTTTAAGTGGCTTGGATTTTGGCGTTCGTGTTGATGAAAAGAAATCGACTTACGTTCTGATGACTTTGAAGTCTGATGGTTGGCAAGAAACTGAGTTCGAAAAGATCCCTTCTTCCACTGAATTGCCAGAAGACCTCGCACTGACGCTGACACTCGGCGGTGGCGCTTGGGAAGATGACGATCGCCTTTTTAATCCGGGAAGCTTATTTGATGAAGATATGTTTGCTGATCTTGAAGAGGAAAAGAAACCGAAGCCACCACAGATCTACATCTTGTCGAGTGCTGAAACAACACCTTTTACGCTCTCTTTCTACCCAAATACGGGTGACACAGTACAAGATGGTTGGCGTATTCGCGTGTTAGACAATGGTGTCATTCGATTACTTGAACCGGGAGAAGAAGATGAAGAAGAATAACCGTTCTCCTTATCGCTCTCGTGGTATGACTCTTGGTTCTCGAGGAATGACTCTGCTTGAGGTGTTGGTGGCACTCGCTATTTTCGCTACTGCGGCGATCAGTGTGATTCGAGCTGTTACTCAGCACATCAATACACTCAGTTACTTAGAAGAAAAAACCTTCGCCGCTATGGTTGTGGATAATCAAATGGCCTTGGTAATGCTGCATCCTGAGAAGTTGAAAAAAGCACAGGGTACACAAGAGTTAGCGGGAAGAGAGTGGTTCTGGAAGGTCACACCGATTGATACCAGCGATGATTTATTAAAGGCGTTTGACGTGAGTGCTGCAACCAGTAAGCAAGCGTCTCCAGTCGTTACGGTGCGAAGCTATGTGGTCAACTAAGAGCATGTGGTTAACTAACAGCAAGTCGCTAAGTAAGAGCATGTCCGTTAATAAACGAATGCCTCGCAAACAAGGTCTATCTTCAAAAGGGAAAGGTTTTACCTTAATTGAAGTCTTGGTTTCGATCGCTATCTTTGCCACGTTGAGTATGGCGGCTTATCAGGTCGTAAATCAAGTTCAACGAAGCAACGAGCTTTCAATCGAGCGCAGTGCCCGTTTGAATCAGCTACAACGTAGTTTGGTCATTTTAGATAATGATTTTCGCCAGATGGCAGTACGACAATTTCGTACCAATGGTGAAGAAGCATCATCTAAGCTGATATTAATGAAAGAGTATCTACTGGATTCCGACAGTGTTGGCATCATGTTTACTCGCCTTGGTTGGCACAACCCACAACAGCAGTTTCCTCGCGGAGAAGTCACCAAGGTTGGCTACCGCATCAAAGAAGAAACGCTTGAGCGTGTATGGTGGCGTTATCCAGATACCCCTGCAGGCCAAGAGGGTGTGATTACTCCGCTTCTTGATGATGTAGAAGGCTTTGAAATCGAGTTTTATGATGGGAGTCGCTGGGGCAAAGAGTGGCAAACCGACAAATCACTTCCTAAAGCGGTGAGACTCAAGCTGACACTGAAAGATTATGGTGAGATTGAACGAGTTTATCTTACTCCCGGTGGAACCCTAGATCAGGCTGATGATTCTTCAAGCAGCGACTCTTCAGGTGGTAGTGAGGGGAATAATGACTCATCGACCTAACAAGCTTGTAGCGACAAGGTCGGCTTTTGGCCGAAAACAACGTGGTGTCGCGCTGATCATTATTTTGATGCTACTGGCGATCATGGCAACCATTGCTGGCAGTATGTCTGAGCGTCTGTTTACTCAGTTTAAACGCGTTGGTAACCAGCTCAACTACCAACAGGCCTATTGGTACAGCATTGGCGTAGAAGCGCTTGTGCAAGATGGTATTAGGCAAAGCTACAAAGACAGTGATACCGTAAACTTAAGCCAACCGTGGGCGTTAGAAGAGCAAGTTTACCCACTCGATTATGGCCAAGTTAAGGGGCGTATCGTTGATGCTCAGGCGTGTTTTAATCTTAATGCGCTAGCTGGCATTGCGACGACTTCAAGCAACCAGACACCTTACTTAGTGACAGTTTGGCAGACCTTATTGGAGAACCAAGACGTTGAGCCTTATCAAGCTGAGGTTATCGCGCATTCAAGCTGGGAGTTTGTTGATAGCGACACTCGAGCGACCTCTTCAGCTGGCGTAGAAGACAGTACCTATGAGGCGATGAAGCCATCTTACTTGGCAGCTAATGGCCTAATGGCTGACGAATCAGAGCTACGAGCGGTGTACCAAGTCACGGGTGAGGTGATGAATAAGGTTCGCCCATTTGTTTGTGCTTTGCCTAGCGATGATTTCCGTTTGAACGTGAATACACTAACGGAAAAGCAAGCGCCTCTATTGGAAGCGATGTTTGCTCCGGGCTTAAGTGAATCGGATGCGAAACAGCTGATAGACAAACGTCCATTTGATGGTTGGGATACGGTGGATGCTTTTATGCAAGAGTCTGCCATTGCTGGTGTCAGTGGCGAAGTCAGCAAAAAAGCCAAAGCATATTTAACTGTAGATAGCGCCTATTTTGAGCTAGATGCAGAGGTATTAGTTGAGCAGTCACGTGTACGTATACGGACGCTTTTCTATAGTAGTAATCGAGAAACAGTGACGGTAGTACGCCGTCGTTTTGGAGGAATCAGTGAGCGAGTTTCTGACCGTTCGACTGAGTAGCGAACCACAAAGCCCTGTGCAGTGGTTAGTTTGGTCGACAAGCCAACAAGAAGTGATAGCAAGTGGCGAATTGTCTAGCTGGGAACAGCTTGACGAGTTAACGCCTTACGCTGAAAAGCGCAGCTGCATCGCTTTATTGCCGGGAAACGAATGCTTAATTAAGCGTGTTGAGATCCCGAAAGGTGCTGCTCGCCAGTTCGATTCTATGCTGCCGTTTTTGTTAGAAGACGAAGTTGCACAAGATATCGAAGACTTACACCTGACTATTTTAGATAAAGACGCCACTCATGCGACCGTGTGTGGTGTTGAACGTGAATGGTTAAAACAAGCTTTAGAACAGTTCCGCGAAGCCAATATTGTCTTCCGTAAGGTGCTGCCAGATACACTAGCCGTACCTTTTGAAGAACAAGGTATCAGTGCGTTGCAGATAGACCAGCATTGGCTATTGCGCCAAGGCAACTATCAGGCGGTATCAATCAGTGAAGCATGGCTCCCAATGTTTTTGCAAAGTGATTGGGTTGTCGTTGATGATGAAGAAAAGCCTGCGACGATCTTCAGTTACACCTCAATGCCGAGCGACGACGTTCAACAGCAAAGTGGAGTGGAGTGGCAAGCTAAGCCTGCTGAGTTGGTGATGTCTTTACTGAGCCAACAAGCGATTACAAGTAGCGTGAATTTACTGACTGGCACCTTTAAAACCAAATCTTCATTCAGTAAATATTGGCGTGTTTGGCAAAAAGTGGCGATTGCGGCTTGTTTGCTGGTGGCGGTGATTGTGACTCAACAGGTGTTGAAGGTTCAGCAATATGAAGCGCAAGCCGAAGCTTACAGAATGGAAAGTGAGCGCATCTTTAGAACGGTATTACCAGGTAAACAGCGTATTCCAACTGTCAGCTACCTTAAGCGTCAGATGAACGATGAAGCCAAGAAGTATGGCGGTTCAGGCGATGGTGACTCCTTACTGGGATGGCTAGCCTTGTTGCCAGAGACTTTAGGGCAGGTGAAATCGATTGAAGTCGAAAGCATTCGTTACGATGGCAACCGTTCTGAGGTTCGACTACAGGCTAAAAGCTCTGACTTTCAAAATTTTGAGACCGCGAGAGTGAAGCTCGAAGAGAAGTTTACCGTTGAGCAAGGGCCATTGAATCGTAATGGCGATGCTGTGTTTGGCAGCTTTACTCTTAAACCCCGTCAGTAACCTGCGCAAGGAGATCAGTGATGAGAAATATGATTGAGCCACTCCAAGCGTGGTGGACTTCAATAAGTCAAAGGGAGCAGCGATTAGTTGTCGGCTGCTCAATTTTATTGGTGGTAGGTGTGGTTTATTGGGGGCTAATACAGCCACTCAGTCAGCGAGCTGAACTCGCGCAAAGCCGCATTCAGAGCGAGAAGCAACTGCTGGCTTGGGTAACCAACAAAGCCAATGAAGTGGTTGAACTACGAGGCAGTGGCGGCATCAGTGCTAGTCAGCCTTTGAATCAATCCGTACCTGCTTCTATGCGCCGCTTTAAGATTGAGTTAATTCGTGTACAGCCACGTGGCGAGATGCTGCAAGTATGGGTTAAACCTGTACCCTTTAATCAGTTCGTAGATTGGCTAACATACCTGAAAGAAAAGCAGGGTGTTGAGGTTGAGTTCATGGACATTGATCGTTCTGATAGCCCCGGGGTTATTGACGTCAACCGACTACAGTTTAAACGAGGTTAATGTGAAACGCGGTTTATCTTTGAAGTTAGGTTTGCTCTTTGGTGGCATCTTTATTGTCTTTTTCTCGGTTAGCCTGTTACTGCACTTACCGGCCTCATTTGCTCTTAAGCATGCACCTACTGTACGTGGCTTGAACATTGAAGGTGTTGAAGGGACGGTTTGGCAAGGTCGCGCCAACAATGTCGTGTGGCAACGTGTCAATTACGGCTCAGTACAGTGGGACTTCCAGTTCTCTAAACTGTTCCAAGCCAAAGCAGAGCTAGCGGTTCGTTTTGGTCGCAATAGCGACATGAACTTGTCAGGAAAAGGGCGTGTTGGGTACAGCATGAGTGGCGCGTATGCGGAAAACTTAGTGGCATCAATGCCTGCAGCTAATGTGATGAAGTATGCGCCAGCGATTCCCGTTCCGGTTTCAATTAGTGGACAAGTTGAACTGACGATCAAGCATGCGGTTCACGCTCAGCCTTGGTGCCAAGCGGGAGAAGGTACGCTTGCTTGGTCTGGTGCAGCAGTTGACTCTCCGGTGGGTTCGTTAGACCTAGGCCCAGTGATTGCCGACATTACCTGTGAAGACAATACTATTGCAGCAAAAGGTACTCAGAAGAGCGACCAAGTAGATAGTGAGTTTTCTGCGAGTGTTACGCCTAATCAAAGCTACACCTCAGCAGCATGGTTTAAACCGGGGGCTGAGTTCCCGCCAGCAATGCAGAGTCAACTTAAGTGGCTAGGTAACCCAGATAGCCAAGGTAAGTACCAGTTTAGCTATCAAGGGCGTTTCTAGCCCAGTATCGATTTCTGAGCTAGTATCCGTTGGTTATCCGCTAGCTATCCGAGAGCAATATAAAAAAATGGGCACCCCACTGAGGTGCCCATTTTATTTGAATATCAGATTGTTATGAGACTAAGTGGTTTTAGTCTTTGCCCTGTAGGATCTCTGCCCAAGGTAAGTCCGCATCACCAAGCACAATGAAATTCGGGTTCTCAAGGGTCTCTCTTTCGTTGTAAGAGAGCGGCTCTAGTTGAGTACTCAAGATACGACCGCCAGCTTCCTCAACAATGCACTGGGTTGCTGCGGTATCCCACTCGCCAGTAGGTCCAAGGCGCAGATAACAATCGACAGCACCTTCTGCGACTAAACAGGCTTTCAGTGCGGCAGAGCCAAGAGGTACCAAGTCATAGTTCCAAGCCGAGCTCATGCGGCTCGTGATGCGATTGATATCTTGGCGGCGGCTGATCGCCATTGCGATTGACTGGTTTGGCAGCTCGTGACGGTGCGTTTTAATTTTAACGCTGTCATTAAGATCTGGGATCTTCCAAGCCCCTTTGCCACTGTAAGCGTAATAGCTCACACCAGAAACAGGCGCATAAACCACACCCATTATCGGCTTGTTGTGCTCGATTAGGGCGATAATTGTCGCGAAATCACCACTTCTTGCGATGAACTCCTGTGTTCCATCTAATGGGTCAACTAACCAGTAACGATCCCATTGCGCGCGCTTTTCTAGGCTAATGTCAGCGGCTTCTTCAGACAGTACTGGAATATCTGGGGTTAGCTCACTGAGCTTTTTCGAGATCAGCTTATGCGCTGCCAGATCGGCACTGGTGACTGGTGTGTCGTCACTCTTGGTGAACTCTTCATAATCTTTCTTTTCGTAGATCTCTAAGATGAGTTGGCCTGCAGAGCGAGCAACCTCAATCACAGAGGGTAGGAGATGAGACAAATCTTTTGTTGTTGGCATAAATATTCTCTTACTCTTCGAGTGCGCTTTGGCTTTAATTATTATTGAGTGATCGAAGGGTCAATAGTAGGGCGGTAATACTGCGAGCCTCACAGAAGTCGAGATGCGTTAATAGCTCTTCGGCTTGAGCAAGCGGCCAGCGCACAATGTCCAGTGGTTCAGGTTCATCACCTTCTAGCTTCTCTGGATAGAGGTCTTCTGCGATAAACAGCGTCATTTTGCTAGAAAAGTAAGAGGGAGCGAGGATCACTTCCTTTAGTGGAGTGAGCTTGTTGGCACCAAAGCCAATCTCTTCTTTGAGTTCACGAACTGCGGCCTCACTCGGTTGCTCACCTGGATCAATCAGCCCTTTCGGAAAGCCGAGCTCATAGCGTTCAGTACCCGCGGCGTATTCACGCACTAATAGAATATCGCCCTGCTCAGTAATCGGAACCATCATTACTGCGTTGCGCCCGCTAGGCTTCATGCGTTCGTAAGTGCGCTCTTCACCGTTTGAAAAGCGTAAGTCGAGAGACTCGATAGAGAATAGTTTTGATTGAGCGACAGTTTGCTGAGCCAAAATTTCTGGCTTGGTCCTTTTTGTCATTGCGCTCGCTCCTTAGCTCATTGGAATTCTTTCTTATAAAGTCATTCTAATATAGGGGAAATGACGTTGAGTTCCTAGATCCGAGTTTTCATATCCGAGAATTATTGAAGCAGGAACCGATTGCGATCACTTGAATACCTTACTCAAGATGGTAACGAGGCGAGAATATTGGCGACTAGCATAAGGAATACAAGAGCATAGGAAGCCTGGATTAGAGTGTGTATGCTCAGCCCGAAAACAAAAAAGGTTGATGCTCACGCATCAACCTTTCAAATAGCGACTAACACTAAATCAGTGATTAGTAGTAAGAGTGCTCACCACGATCGTGCTCAGTTGCATCACGAACAGCAGTTAGTTCACCTTCGAATTGTTGAAGAAGTTCTTTCTCGATGCCTTCTTTTAGAGTCACGTCAACCATAGAACAACCGTTACAACCACCACCGAATGCTACGATAGCAGCACCGTCTTCAGTGATTTCTACCAAGCTAACGTGACCGCCGTGACCAGCAAGTTGTGGGTTAACTTGTGTTTGAATTGCGTATTCAACACGTTCTAGAAGCGGCGCATCGTCTGATACTTTACGCATCTTAGCGTTTGGTGCTTTAAGTGTTAGTTGAGAGCCCATTTTGTCTGTAACGAAGTCGATTTCAGCTTCATCTAGGAACGGTAGGCTTAGCTCATCTACGTATGCAGAGAAAGCTTCGAACTTAAGCTCTGTGTCAGATGCTTCAATCGCATCTGTTGGGCAGTAAGAAACACCACACTCAGCGTTTTGTGTACCTGGGTTTACCACGAACACACGAATGTTTGTACCTTCAGGCTGCTGTGACAGCAGATTGGCAAAATGAGTTTGAGCTGTTTCTGTAATAGTAATATTTGACACGACGAATACCTGAGTAAATTTGTAGGCTATTAGCGCCATTCTACTCCTGTCAGATTTGTAATTCAGCCCTTTTTTGTTGGATTGCTGTACAAGTAGCGACTCACACCAGTTATCCAGAGGGCTCAGGAGTGCGGCAGATGCAGTAAATATCAATCCTTTTCACCCCTACTTCAAGTAGTAATTGGCATAATTGATACACAGTACTGCCTGTGGTTACAACATCATCAATTATCGCGACGTGCGAATAATCCGTCGCTGAAAAGTTTAAATTTTTCAGAACGAAAGCGCCCTTTAGATTACTTTTTCTTGCCGGCTTGGTGAGCCCTTGTTGGGAAATCGTTGAGCGGGTTCGTCTAAATAAAACGGCATTTTTGATGTTGAGCTCGTGAGCGGTGTAACGCGCCAATAACTCACTCTGATTAAAGCCACGATGAATGTACCTTTGCCAATGCAGTGGGACACTCGTGAGCAACGATGCGGGCTCCTCAATGCGTGAGGCTAATAGTTTCGACAAGTCGCGAGCAAACCAGAACTTGTCGGCGTACTTCATTTGTTGAATATAACCAGCGGTTGGAAAGGTGTAATCGCCAACACAATAGAGGCGATGCCAAGGTGGTGGCTTGGATAAGCACTCACCACACTGCTCAACGGTGGTGACGGTTTTTAAGCCACATCGTTGGCAGCGAGGTACTGGCTCAAAGAGTTTGAGACAAGAATTGCACCATCGAGGATGTGTATCACTAGGACATTTATCTAGCTTACACAGGTGGCATTGAGGTGTGACCAGACGTGGTGTGTGTTTTTGTAGCCAATCGGATAACATAGCTCGCGATGCTTTTGGGTTATGGTGTTCCTTTTGCTCACCATACTGAAAAGCGCGCATTATCGCTGATGGAAAAAGTAGGGAATATTGAGAATGAGTGACGCGTTGTATTGGCATGTTTCAGGGCAGGGACCCGATTTGGTATTGGTTCATGGTTGGGGAATGAACGGTGCGGTATGGCAGCAAACCGTGAATGCGTTAGAGGCCGATTTCCGTGTACACGTTGTCGATTTGCCAGGGTATGGACACAGTTCTCATTGTCATGCTCAAGATCTTGAAGAGATAGCTCAACAACTGTTGGCCGAAGCGCCAAAGCAGGCGATTTGGGTCGGCTGGTCACTCGGTGGTTTGGTCGCGACGCACATGGCGCTCCATCATTCAGATTACGTGAGTAAACTGGTGACGGTTGCGAGTTCGCCGAAATTTGCTGCCGAAAAAGAGCCTGTATTATGGCGAGGTATTCAGCCCAACGTATTAACCGCATTCACCGAACAGCTGGTGGAAGATTTCCAAACCACCATCGAACGCTTTATGGCATTGCAAGCCATGGGCAGCCCGTCAGCAAGACAAGATGTCAAACAGCTCAAGCAAGCGGTGTTATCTCGCCCGCTGCCTAATCCTGATTCGTTATTAGCGGGCTTAAAGATGTTGTCTGATGTTGACCTGCGTGAACAGCTACCTGAGATCTCAGTGCCTATGCTGCGCTTGTATGGTCGATTAGATGGGCTCGTGCCAATCAAGGTCGCCAAAGATTTGGGCACAGCCTTGCCTCATACTGAGCAATACATCTTCACGCAGTCTTCGCATGCACCGTTTATGACCGAAGCGGATGCCTTTTGCAGTGAGCTTGTCAGCTTCGCACAAAAATAATTGCTAAATTTATATCCGGCTTGGTCGATATATAACCTAACCAATACACTGCATGATACTCAGACCTAACTCTCTCCAGAGCTGATTGCGGTAAGTTGGGCTATGCCTGTTGTGCGTTCTCGGTACAACAGTGTTATGGCAATAGTGATGGGCGATTCTTGAGGAGAGTTCGCGATGATTGTGTCACCTGCAACTGCAGTGAGTGTGCCACTAATCGCCCCGTCCGTTAATGTGCAAACAGAGCAAGTTGCGCGTGATAATAGAGTCCGAGAACCTGTTGCTCCCGCAGTAGCATTGGCAAGAGCCAATGCAGAGCGTAAGGTAAAATCAGACGACAAACGAAGGCAGCAGTCGGCTTGGGATCCTTCAGACCATCCAGGTTATGAAATGGAGAACGAGTCAGAGGCCAATTCGGTTAGTCAAGAAGAGCCACAAGACCCTTTTGATAGGCTGTTCAGCTTATTGGCACTGAAAACATACAGTGCTGATCAAGGCAAAGGCTATACCATGCGTTTCCGCCTGCCAAAGCATGTTTTAGATGCGGCGATTCAGGAAGGACAGATGGAGAAACGACGTAAGGTCATAAAGTATCATTATGGTCATGCTGTTGCGCCTCATGCTCCGTCAGAGATGTTAGTCGTGCTATGAATCGCAGATTGATGATTCGACTAAACTTCGATGTCTTTTTTGAACACATAATAAAAAAACCTGCATACCCTAAGGGATGCAGGTTTTCTGTTTTAAGCACACCAGCTTTTTAGATGAGCTAACGGATTATTTTTTCGCTTTAGCAAAAGCAGCGGCAAATGCACCACCCATCGCGGCATTTTGTTGTGGCTCTTCACGACGGCGTTGACCACCTTGCGAGTTTTGATTCGAGCGGTTTTGTGTGCGAGGTGCACTTGAACGTTGAGCACGGTTGTCTTGTCCAGGCTCGTCCTTCATACGCATGCTTAGTGCAATACGTTTACGCTGAACATCCACTTCCATCACCTTCACTTTCACGATGTCACCGGCTTTAACCACTTCACGTGGGTCAGAGACAAAGCGATCGGTGAGCGCTGAAATGTGCACTAGACCATCTTGGTGAACACCAATATCCACGAAGGCACCAAAGTTGGCCACGTTCGACACCACGCCTTCTAGAATCATGCCTGGTTCTAGATCTGAAACGCTGTTTACGCCATCAGCGAAGGTTGCAGTCTTGAACTCTGGGCGAGGGTCACGGCCGGGCTTATCCAGTTCTTTGATGATGTCAGTCACCGTAGGTACACCAAAGTTTTCATTGGTGTAATCAATAGCATGCAGGCCGCGTAGGAAGTCTGTGTTACCTACCAAAGACTTGATGTCTTTCTGGTTTTTTTCAGCGATGTTCTTCACCACTGGGTAAGCTTCTGGGTGCACCGATGATGCATCTAGCGGGTTCTTGCCGTCCATGATACGCAGGAAGCCAGCACACTGTTCAAAGGCTTTTGGTCCCAAACGAGCGACTTTTTTCAGTGTCGTACGCGCTTCGAAGCGACCATTTTCATCACGGTAGTCGACGATGTTCTGAGCGATAGCGCTAGAAAGGCCCGCTACGCGAGTTAGCAGCGCAGCCGAAGCGGTATTCACATCAACACCCACCGCGTTTACACAGTCTTCGACAATCGCATCTAGGCGCTTAGCAAGCATGGTTTGGCTTACATCGTGTTGGTATTGGCCCACACCGATCGATTTAGGGTCAATCTTCACAAGCTCAGCTAGAGGATCTTGTAGACGACGCGCGATAGACACAGCACCGCGCAGTGATACGTCCATATTCGGGAACTCTTTCGCTGCTAATTCAGATGCTGAGTACACCGATGCACCGGCTTCGCTAACGATGATCTTTTGCGCTTTGAGGTTGCCACGTTTAATCACATCAGCCACAAAGCTATCGGTTTCGCGTGAAGCGGTACCGTTACCAATCGCAATAAGGTCAACGTTAAACTGACGAACCATTTGCTCAACAATGTGAGCTGATTTGTCGTATTGCTTTTGTGGTGGGTGAGGGTAAATGGTTTCTGTCGCGAGAACCTTACCTGTTGAATCAACAACCGCGATTTTCGAACCGGTACGTAAGCCTGGATCTAGGCCTAGCGTTGCACGAGGGCCAGCAGGAGCAGCCATCAGTAGGTCTTTTAGGTTGGTGGCGAATACTTCAATCGCTTCGATCTCTGCACGCTCTTTCATCGCGCCCATGAGTTCGGTTTCCATGTGCATAGAAACCTTAATACGCCATGCCCAGCTGATTACTTGCTTACGCCATGCATCTGCAGGTGCACTGCTAAGAGTAATACCGTAGTGATCAGAGATGATGTTTTCACAGTAAGAACCACGAGCGCCTTCTTCTTGCTCTGGGTCTGCATTCATAGCCAATGTTAAGAAGCCTTCATTGCGGCCACGTAACATCGCAAGTGCGCGGTGAGACGGCACTTTGCTGAGAGCTTCGTTGTGCTCGAAGTAGTCTTTGAACTTCTCGCCTTCTTGCTCTTTACCTGCTACCACACGAGCGACTAGTTCTGAGTTGCGTGTTAGATGTTGGCGAATCTTTTCTAGCAGATTTGCGTCTTCCGCAATACGTTCCATGATGATCGCACGAGCGCCATCGAGAGCGGCTTTGGTATCGGCAATGCCTTTATCGTTGCTGATGAAGTTCGCCGCTTCCGTTTCTGGATCGTGCTGTGGTTCATTCCACAGTGTGTCGGCAAGTGGTTCTAAACCCGCTTCAATCGCGATCTGGCCTTTAGTGCGGCGCTTTGGTTTGTAAGGTAGGTATAAATCTTCTAGACGAGTCTTGCTGTCGGCTTGAGTGATATCACGCTCGAGTTCTGGCGTGAGTTTACCTTGGTCTTGAATCGACTTAAGAATTGTTTGGCGACGATCATCAAGTTCACGAAGGTAAGAAAGGCGACTATCAAGGTTACGTAATTGGGTATCGTCTAAGCCTCCCGTAACCTCTTTACGGTAGCGGGCAATAAAGGGAACGGTATTACCGTCGTCAATTAGGGTTACTGCAGCGGTGACTTGCTCAGAACGAACATTCAGTTCTTCAGCGATCAGTCGACAGATAGCTTGGCTCATCCGATGAATCTCTTATTTAATATCGTGACAAATACATGGGGGTGAGCGTACGCTTTTTCTAGCTTTGACTGTGTAATTATCCTGTCAGAAGTCGAATTTCCGTTTGTGATACCCGCTTTGTGCGAGATCTCTTACAAGTGATGTGAGACTAAGTCACTTTAAACCGATGAAATAGTCTTGATATAACCCTAAGCTGCTGATTTTATTTGATTGTGTGTTTGTGGGCACATTTCCCACCTGAAATGTTTTTTGGGACTATCTAGGAAACTCGCTCAATTACCGTAATATTTAACTTGTCGACAGGGAGTTGGCAGGAACAGGAAAAAGCCTAATGGACTAGGTATCTTCAGGATGAAGATTTGATTACTTAGGATGAGTGGTCAGCAAGGAAGTGATAATCTCTGGATGAGATTCGCCAGTCAGGATGACAGGCTAGAATGGACACCGCTAGGATGGCGATGAACAAAAAGGAAATTGGTTAAAGGATTTAGCCACTATCAAGGAAAGATGCAGGGAGCACCTTATCTCGAAGAGATAAACAGTAGCCGGATTGCTGCGATAGAGACTTAACCCCGCTAGGCGAAAGCCTTGCGGGGTTTTCTTTTATCTGGAGTTTGGGTTTTCTAGATACTCAGCACATCGCTAAGTGACTAATAAGTAGAATTATTTGTTGTCTGCGTAGCGAATCGAGTTAATGAACCACTCTTTGTCGCCTTCCGGTGTTTTTACCGTAAACTCATCATCCACTTCTTTCGTGAGCAGAGCTCTAGCCATTGGTGAGTCGATAGAGATATAGCCTTTGGCATCGCCGTAGATCTCTTCTGGACCTACAATTCGAAACTTCTTAATTTCCCCATCATCATTCTCGATTTCGACCCAAGCACCGAAAAATACCTTACCTTCTTGTTGTGGCGAGTAATCAACGATCGTGACATCCGGTAAGAACTTTCTTAAGAAACGTACTCGGCGATCGATCTGGCGAAGTAAACGCTTATTAAAGGTGTAATCTGCGTTTTCTGAGCGATCTCCAAGGCTTGCAGCCCAAGTGACTATCTTAGTAATTTCAGGGCGTTTCTCGTGCCATAAGTGGTCATGTTCGGCTTTGAGTTTGTTATAACCTTCTCGGGTGATAAGTTTGGTTTTCATAAATCTGACTTAATGAAATGATGATCTAAGATAGAATATATAGAAAGGCAACATGCGTTAACAATTATTTAGGCGACTTTTTCTCCAATAATGTTACATTTTTAATGTCTTATACCAATATACAATTTACCAAGAATGCTTAGCCTTAGGTTTAAGCTTTAATAGGTGGAACCATTACATGCAAGAAAACTACAAAATTTTAGTGGTCGATGACGATGCTCGTTTACGTGCTTTGTTAGAGCGCTATCTGTCAGAGCAGGGCTTTCAAGTGCGTAGCGTGGCAAACAGTGAGCAGATGGACCGCCTGTTAACCCGTGAAAATTTTCACTTGATGGTATTGGATTTAATGTTGCCGGGTGAAGATGGTCTATCGATCTGTCGTCGTCTAAGAAATGCAAACAACTCGCTACCAATCCTGATGCTTACTGCAAAGGGTGATGAAGTGGACCGTATTGTTGGTTTGGAAGTGGGTGCTGATGACTACCTACCAAAACCATTTAACCCACGTGAATTGCTTGCTCGTATCAAAGCAGTATTACGTCGCCAAGTGATTGAAGCACCAGGCGCACCAAGCACAGAAGAGTCTGTGGTTGAGTTTGGTGAGTTCCGCTTGAACTTAGGTACCCGCGAAATGTTCCGTGGCGAAGAGCCAATGCCGCTTACTTCGGGCGAATTTGCAGTGCTTAAGTCACTAGTTACCAATGCTCGTGAGCCAATGTCTCGCGATAAGTTGATGAATATGGCTCGTGGCCGTGAGTACTCAGCAATGGAGCGCTCTATCGATGTTCAGATTTCACGTCTGCGTCGTCTAGTGGAAGAAGACCCAAGCAAGCCTCGATACATCCAAACGGTGTGGGGCTTAGGTTATGTCTTTGTTCCTGATGGTAAGGCTGTGTAAGTCAGCTTAGTAAGCTCTACAGCAGCTTTATTGATTCTGTGATTCAGAATTCTCTATTTACGGGCCATCTCATTGATATGTGATGGCCCGTTTTGTATTCAGGATAATTGTTTAGAGTTATAGTCATATAACGCTTTGTTTTTTCTCTCTACACTTTGGGTGCCCCATGCGCATACGTAGCTCCTTTACTCAGTCGATAGTGCTTTTCTTAACGCTATTGGTCGCTAGCCAAATCTTTTCTTACTACGCCGTGTTTAACTACGCTTTGATGCCGAGCTTACAGCAGTTTAATAAGATATTGGCGCACGAGTTAAACCTAGTATTGGACCAAGGCAGTGATATCGAGATCGACGCACCACTGCGCCAGCGCGTACTTGAGCAACTTGGAGTAACGGTCCACGCCAAGGACAGCGAAGCAGCGGGTGAGTATTACCACGCAGTATCGATTGACCTGATGAGTGAGGAGATGACCAAAGAATTAGGCTCTGAAACAGAAGTGCGGCTGATTTTAGGTAAAGAGAGCTATGTGTTGTGGATGGACATAGCACAACTGCCTAACTCATTGATTCGAATTCCACTATCTGAGCTACAAGAAGAAGATTTTGCACCGCTATTTCGTAATAGCTTGATCATGGCGATGTTGATTGTCGCTGGTGGTTGGTTGTTCATCCGATTGCAAAACCGCCCACTCATTGCACTTGAGAAAGCGGCGCAGGGTGTCGGTCGTGGTGATATTCCACCGCCACTGCCTGTGCAAGGTGCTCAAGAGATTCGTTCAGTAACTCGTGCCTTCAACCAAATGTCGAAAGGTATCCAAGAGTTAGAAGAAGACCGAGCTTTGTTGATGGCGGGTATCAGCCATGACTTACGCACGCCATTAACACGTATTCGTTTGGCCACCGAGATGATGTCGCCAGAAGATGCCTATTTAGCGGAAGGGATCATCAGTGATACCGAAGAGTGTAATGAGATCATTAGCCAGTTTATGGACTACTTGAAGCCTGTCGATCGTGAATCATTCCAAGCGGTGTTTGTGGATGATATTGCCCGCGAGGTATCAAGTTCTGAAGGTGGCTATGAGGTGCAGATTGAAACTGATATTCCGGATACCATGAAGCCTGCATTAGGCAATCCGATCGCGATGAAGCGTGCGGTGAGTAACTTGGTGGTGAATGCGCTGCGTTACGGTAATGGTTGGGTCAAGGTATCAACTGGCATGACAGCGGATAACAAACTGGCATGGGTAACGGTAGAAGATAATGGCCCGGGTATTCCGCAAGACCAGATCGGCAAGCTATTTGAACCTTTCACTCGAGGCGATACGGCTCGTGGTAGTGAAGGAACAGGCTTAGGTTTGGCGATCGTAAAACGAATTGTCAGCCAACACCAAGGCGCAGTGGTGGTCAATAACCGAAGTGAAGGTGGCTTAAAAGCGCAGATCAGTTTCCCTGTTAAACCTTAGTTGTCATCGGTCCGTGTGATTGCGATGAATTTGGTTCGGGGAACTATTAAGAGATCCCCGGCTCGGTCATTCCTCCCTCTCGGGGATGACGGTGTGATAAGTATTCAGGTTCATCGAGCACAAACGGTGTGCTTAACCTTGAAGCTCTTTCTTACTATGTAGAACTGACGCTAGAGAAAGGGGGTGAGTAAGACTGGTGGTAAAATCTGAGTCGGACGATACCAATCCGCAACCTTTCGTCATTCCCTATCGTGAGGAACGAAGGAGTAGGGAATCTCGCTCTTGGTTTATTAAAGTAATGCACAGAAAAAGGCTTCCTTATGGAAGCCTTTTGCGTTTTGAATGCGGTATCAGCGTTAACTAAGCCTTCGAATAAACATCGCGTTCACCCAGCCAGCGGTTGATGATCGCCTTGGCGTTGTCTGGGTAGCTATCGTGAATATGACGAGCAATACGCTGCACTTCTGGGATTAGACGTTGGTCTCGTACCAAGTCGGCAATCTTAAAGTCGGCCAAGCCGGTTTGCTTGGTGCCAAGTAGTTCGCCGGGGCCACGAATCTCTAAGTCACGCTGTGCTATCACAAAGCCATCGTTACTTTCACGCAGTACGCCTAAGCGCTTCTGAGCGGTTTTTGATAGTGGAGAATGATACAGCAGTACACAATGACTTGCGACTGATCCTCGGCCTACACGACCGCGCAATTGGTGAAGTTGAGCTAGGCCAAGACGTTCTGGGTTCTCGATGATCATTAAGCTCGAATTCGGAACATCCACACCGACTTCAATCACCGTAGTCGCAACCAATAGGTGCAGTTTGTTTTCTTTGAACTCCTGCATTACTGCCTGTTTCTCGGCAGGTTTCATTCGGCCGTGTACTAAACCAATTTTTACATCAGGTAGTTTGCGTTGCAGCTCTTCTGCAGTGTCTGCAGCAGCTTGCGCTTCCAATACTTCGGATTCATCAATTAGCGTACACACCCAATAGGCCTGCTTGCCTTCATTGAGGCACGCATTACGCACCCGTTCGACAATATCATCACGTTTAGTATCAGGGATCGCTACGGTTTGAATCGGTGTTCGTCCCGGAGGTAGCTCATCAATGATTGAGGTTTCGAGATCGGCATAGGCTGTCATGGCGAGCGTTCGCGGAATCGGTGTTGCGGTCATCACCAACTGATGTGGGTAATAGCCCTGCTTAGCGCCTTTCTCACGCAGCTCTAATCGCTGGTGGACACCAAATCGGTGTTGCTCATCAATGATGACTAACCCAAGGTTTTTGAACTCGACATGTTCTTGGAATAGGGCATGAGTACCGACCACCATTTGCGCTTCGCCACTGGCAATGCGCGCCAGTTCAGTCTCTCGAGCCTTACCTTTTAGTTTGCCTGCCAACCAACCGACTTGAATCCCCATGGCTTCAAACCAGTTGGCGAAATTGATTGCGTGCTGCTCAGCCAATAGTTCCGTTGGTGCCATCAGTGCTACTTGCTGGCCATGTTCCAGTGCGCGAACAGCCGCTAGTGCTGCAACCAAGGTTTTACCTGAACCTACATCGCCTTGTACTAAGCGCATCATTGGGTGTGGCTTTTCTAAGTCAGTTTCAATCTCTCGGGTTACGCGTGCTTGAGCATTGGTTGGCGAGAATGGCAGCTGAGCCAGTAGCTTATCTTTGAGGGTATTCACTGGAGGAAGCGGCATCGCTTTGTCTTGCTGTCCTTTACTGCGGACCGACAGCATCGATAGGTTTTGAGCCAGTAGCTCTTCCATAATCAAGCGCAGCTGTGCTGGGTGTTTACCTTCATCAAACAACTCTAGGTCGATACCCGGAGGCGGTCTGTGAATGGTATGCAGTGCTTGTGCTAGGGTAATTTGATGATCGTATAAGCCAGACGGTAGCAGCTCATTGACGGCTGCTTTGTCGATCAGTTCTAACGCTTGGTCGGTCAGGTTACGCAGCGTGACTTGTCTCAGTCCTTCAGTGGTTGGGTACACTGGAGTCAGGTTTGCTTCCACGTCTGGTTGCTGTCTTGGAGCAAAGAATTTGTAATCGGGATGGACGATCTCAAGCCCCATATTGCCACGCTTGATTTCACCGTAAGCATGGACTTGCTTGCCCTCGGCAAAGTTGTTCTTCATACCTGCAGTGAAGTTGAAAAAGCGCAGTGTAATGGTGCCATTACCGTCGCTGATCTTTACCGCCAACATCTTACGTTTACCGAAAATGGTATCGACACTCATCACCTTGCCTTGAACTGCGGCCCAGATTCCGGCGTGCAGTTTGATGATCGGATAGATACGCGTTCTATCTTCATAGCGCAAAGGCAGATGAAACAGCAGGTCTTGCACATTGTTAAGCCCAACCTTTTCCAGTTTCTCTGCGACTTTAGCGCCGACTCCAGATAAAGAGTTGAGAGGGATAGCAGATAAAAGCTGTGACATAACAAGGCTCATAAACGTAAGAGTGATGATCTATTCAAGCATTTTACTGGATTTTTGTACAGGATAAAGCTTAGAAGCAGATGCGGGATGCGGGTAAACGAGATTCGAAGAGATAAGAGCAGATACGGGATGCGGGTAAATGAGATACGAAAGGATAAGAGCAGATATGGGATGCGAGTAAGCGAGATGCGAAAAGGTAAGAACAGATATGGGATGCGGGTAAACGAGATGCGAAAGGGTAAGAGCAGATATGGGATGCGAGTATGCGGGATTCGGAAGGATAAGAGCAGTTATGGGATTCGAGTAAACGGGATACGAAAAGACTAAGAGCGAGTACGGGGTGTATGTAAATGGGATATGAGAGGAATAGGGCGCTATAAAAAACTAAAGCAGACTCGAAATACGAAAAGTTGAGTGGTGAAAAGCTTTTGCTCTTCGCATCTCGAGACTCGTATCTCTCATCTGCCTTATCGCTTTATCTATCGATATTCAAAAAACTAAATCAGATGTGGAGCCAAGATAGTGAGTCACGAAGTCTTTTGCTCTTCGCATCTCGCCATCTCGCCATCTCGAATCCCTCATCTTTACTTTGATTAGTTCTTACGGCGTCTTACTTTGAGTGCGTGTGGCATCACACGTAGCTTCTTCATAATGCTCGCAAGGTGAACACGATCTTTGGTGGTCAGCAAGATTGTCACGGTGTACAAGCGTCCATCACGTTCTTCGGTTGAAATACCGTGAATGTTTGAGCCTGTTTTCGAGATAACGTTAGTTAACTCAGCCAGTGCACCTTGGTGGTTCTGCAGATCAACCTGAAGTTCAGCTGTGAACTCTTGGTCGTAATCGTCAGACCATTCCACCGCCATGTACTTGTCTGGTTCTTTTTGGTAACCACGAACGTTTGGACACGTTTCACGGTGAACCACAAGACCACGACCTGGAGAGACATGGGCAATGATGTGATCATCTGGAATCGGGTGACAACAGTTGGCGAACGTTAGCAGTAGACCTTCAGCACCACGGATTGGAAGTTTCTTCCTAGGCGTGTCGCTGTTGTTTTCTACTTCAGTCAGTTCGTCAGCATCACCTAGTAGGCGACGAGCAATCACGATACTCATCAGCTCACCAAGACCAATTGACGCTAGCAAGTCTTCAATGCTGTCGAGACGAAGATCAGACAATACATGTTCAACGTTCTCTTGGCCGATATCACCAATCGAGTGTTCACCAAGTGCGTGGTTCAGTAGGCGACGACCAAGGGTAATCGACTCTTCACGGCGCATAGTCTTCAGAACCTGACGGATCTTAGTACGCGCACGTGATGTCACCACGTAGTTGAGCCATGCTGCATTCGGACGTGCGCCCGGAGCACTGATGATCTCAATCGTTTGACCGTTCTTCAGCGATTTGCTGAGTGGGTAAGGGTTCATGTCTACACGAGCACCTACACACATGTTGCCGACATCGGTATGTACCGCATAAGCAAAATCGACCGCTGTTGCGCCAGCAGGAAGTTCGACAATGCGACCCTTCGGCGTGAACACGAAGATCTCATCTGGGAACAGATCAGACTTAACGTTTTCAATGAATTCGAATGAGTTACCCGCGCTTTGTTGTAGCTCAAGTAAGCTCTGCATCCAACGTTGTGCTTTAACCTGTGCGGTTGTGCCATTACTGCTGCGTGAGCCATTGCCTTTGTAAGACCAGTGCGCCGCGACACCTTTGTCTGCCATTTGATCCATATCTTCAGTACGGATCTGAACCTCAACGGGCACCCCGTGAGGGCCGATCATTGATGTGTGCAGAGATTGGTAGCCGTTGGCTTTTGGTACCGCGATGTAATCTTTCATGCGGCCTGGGCGAGGCTTGTACAGGCTATGGGCCTGACCAAGTACGCGATAACAAGTATCTGGGGTATCAACCACCACGCGGAAAGCGTAGATGTCCATAATGGTGTGGAAACGCTGCTCTTTAGTTTTCATCTTGTTATAGATGGAGAACAGGTTCTTTTCACGACCAAGTACGCGAGCAGGTAAACCAACTTCTTCAAGGCGGCCTTCAATTTCGCTATGGATACGTTGAATCATCTCCTTACGGTTACCACGCGCAGCTTTCACTACGTTTTTCAGTACGCGATAACGGTTAGGGTAGAGGGCTTCGAAGCCCAGCTCTTCTAGTTCGGTCTTGATGTTATGAATACCAAGACGGTGAGCTAGTGGAGAATAGATTTCTAGGGTTTCACGAGCAATACGACGCTTTTTGTCAGGGCGAAGTGCCCCAAGCGTACGCATGTTGTGAGTACGGTCAGCTAATTTGATCAAGATAACGCGGATGTCTTGCACCATGGCGAGAACCATCTTACGGAAGTTCTCTGCTTGCGCTTCTTTGCGATCACGAAATTTAAGCTTATCCAGCTTAGATACACCATCTACCAATTCAGCAACGGTATTGCCAAATTTTTCCTCTAGATCTTCTTTAGTGACATCACAGTCTTCAATCACATCATGAAGTAGAGCAGCTTGTAGGGTTTCGATATCCAGACGCATTTCTGCCAGGATTCTTGAAACAGCTACAGGGTGGATAATGTATGGTTCACCGCTTGAGCGGGTTTGCCCTTCATGGGCGTCTCTCGCTACCACATAAGATTGACGCAGAGCCTCAATTTGAGGCTCTGTTAGGTATTCTTGGGCAACGTCTTTGAGGCTATCGAATAGATACAAATTAAAGGCCCGGAAGGTTAATTAGTTCGAATGACGTTCTTATCGAGTGTGAGCGATGCTGCTTACTGCTGCAAGTTCAGCCGCTTCTTGCTCTTGTTGCTCTTGACGTTCACGAGCATCTAGTACGTCTTTAGTGATAAGACCTTCTTCGATTTCGCGAAGAGCGATAACCGTTGGCTTATCGTTTTCTTCAGGCACTAGTGAATCTTTACCGCCAGTTTGCATTTGACGTGCGCGGCGAGCCGCAATAAGAACTAGGTCGAAACGGTTGCCAACTTTTTCAACAGCGTCTTGAACAGTTACGCGTGCCATGAGGACTCCAAATAGTAATTAACTAATAAATTTTTGATGACGAGAAAGTATACAAGTTTAACTAGAGACTTTCTAGATCACCGTATACTTATCTCAATGGAAAATCTAGCCTTGCTAGCTTATTCCGCCAGTAGAGCAGTAAGCATGCCGCTGTATTTAGCTGCTTGCTTATCTTCTTTTAAGCGTTCCGCACGAATGATAGCTCTGAAGTCCATTAGGGCTGCATCAAAGTCATCATTCACGATCACGTAGTCATACTCATTATAATGAGAGATTTCTGACTTCGCTTCGCTCATGCGTTTCGCAATAACTTCGTCGCTGTCTTGACCACGAACGTTTAGACGACGCTCTAGCTCACCATTTGATGGTGGAAGAATGAATACACTCTTCGCTTGAGGCATTTGTTCACGGATCTGACGAGCACCTTGCCAGTCGATATCTAGGAATACATCGATACCGCGGTCTAGGTTTTCTTCAATCCAAACGCGTGAAGTACCGTAGTAGTTGCCGAATACTTCAGCGTACTCTAGGAACTCACCTTTATTGATCAGGTCTTCGAAGTGGTGCTTCTCTACGAAGTGGTAGTGAACACCATTTTCTTCACCAGGGCGCATACCGCGAGTGGTGTGTGAAACAGATACCTTCATTGCGTAGGTTGGATTGGTTTCTAGCATTGCTGAGATCAAGCTCGACTTACCTGCGCCACTAGGTGCAGATACGATGTAAAGAGTACCTTTGCCCATCTGTATATTTCCACTGTTGGTTGGATTGAGTGAAGGCGATAAACCTACACTATAAAAGATAGCACTGACCTTAATTACGTTCCGGTAATTGCGCGTATATAGCGGCAACTGGTGAAAATTAGGTCAGAAAAATGGAGGCGAAGAGTAGCATATTTAGATGATTGAGAACAACTGGCTTGATCGTTATTTATTAGCGAATGATCTTCTCGACGATCTTTGTAGAAATGTAATGACTCGTCATCGGTACTTTTTTATGTGATCTGAACAAAATTTGTTGAAGTTTTAATCTCAATCCTTACAATCCGCGCAAACGATTAAATGCTGTATATGTTTGATGAAATGGGTCAAATGTTTCTACTACCGAGCCTATCTTGGTGACTACAGTTTTTAGTGTAGAGACCTCTCTATTCTCACAGCATTTGAATCCCCAAATTCTTAATTTATTGCAAAGGTTTTGTTGTGAGTACCGATTCCACCCTGAAAGCCCAGAACACCTCTGGTTCGCTTGATTCAATGTTTAAAATCACTGAAAGAAAGACCACGATCGGCACTGAGCTGTACGCAGGTTTCATTACTTTCTTAGCAATGAGCTACATTCTGGCGGTTAACCCAGCGATTTTGGGTGGTATCCCGGGTATGGATAAAGGTGCGGTATTTACTGCAACGGCTTTGGCTGCGGCTATCTCGACGTTAATTATGGGCATCTGGGGTAATTACCCTGTGATGCTAGCACCGGGCATGAGCATGAATGGCTTTTTCAAAGGCCTGTTATTGAGTGGTTCTGTTGCCGTGCTTTGGAATGAAGCGCTATTTGGTATCTTCCTTTCTGGTATTTTGTACCTTGCGTTCTCTCTGACCAATATTCGTAAATCGATGATTGAATCGATCCCTGAGGACTTAAAGTTGGCGATTACGGTATCGCTCGGTTTGTTCATCGCGTTCTTAGGCCTTAAGAATGCGGGCATCATCGTTTCTAATCCGTTTGTATTGGTTGGCTTAGGGGATATCTCAGACCCACAAGTGATCATCGCTTACATCAGTATTTTTATTGCGCTTGGCTGTATGGTTCGTGATATCAAGCTAGCGACATTTATCTCATTCGTATCAGCGATTGCACTGACAATCCTAGCTGACGTGTTCATGGGGACATCAAATGCGCCAATCCCAGAGCAGCTAGTGGCGATGCCACCGAGTATGGCAGGTAGCTTCGGCGCTATCTTCGACTTCTCTGCGTTTACTGCTGAGAAAATGTTCGACCTATTGTTCATCGTACTTATCTTCCTGATTGTTGATTTTTTTGATGGCTTGAGCACGATTGTTGGTGTTGGCCGTGATGCAGGTATTATCGATAAAGACGGTAAGGTGCCAAATGCGAAGTCTGCTCTAGTGGCAGATGCGGGTGGTACGGTGATTGGTTCGATTCTTGGTACCACATCGATTACTGCTTTCTCTGAGTCGGGCATTGCCTCTTCTCAAGGTGCAAAAACGGGCTTAGCGGCCGTGATGGTTGCGGGCTTGTTCCTAATCTCGCTATTCCTATACCCAATCTTTTCTATTTTCTCGGCAGCTATGGTTGCGCCAGCGATGGTTGTAGTAGGCATCTACATGGTGGGTCGCCTTGGTCAGATCAACTGGGAGAAGAAAGAGTCACGCATCGCAGCCTTCTTCACCATCATGTTTACGGTACTAAGCTTCTCACCTGCAAACGGCATGGCGATGGGCTTTATCAGCTACGCATTCACTATGGTTGTTGCGGGTAAGGGTAAAGAAGTTCACCCGTTAATCTATGGCCTGTGTGTGGTGTTCCTAACCTACCTGATTCTGCTTTAAGGTTAATCTGCCGAGTTAAGCTGAGACAAAGAATGAATAAATGGCTCTGCAGTGAATGTGGGGCTATTTTTGTATCTGCTTCAACAAAAGGTGTGCCATTGATGGTGTTCTCCGATAGAGAAGGAGCGACTTATATTGAGGCATGCTATTGTAGAGATTGGATTAATTATTTTTGAAGAGTGACTATGCCTTCTCATTTACCCAAATCTTTCAGTAAGCCTTTCTTAAAGGTTTTCCATATTCTTGAAGCGGTGCTGCTGGTGGCGATTACCCTTGCAACACTGTTTGCGATGCTTGAGGAGTTCATGCACGTCTTCACAGAGCGCAGAGTACAACTGACCGATATTCTGCTGATGTTCATCTATCTCGAAGTGTTGGCCATGGTTCAGCAGTTTGTGATGAACGGTAAGATCCCTGTGCGTTATCCAATCTACATCGCGATGATGGCGATCGCTCGTTACATTACTCTGGGAATGAAGGAACTCGATGCGGTTCTGATTGTTTGGCTATCTTTAGCAGCATTTATTCTAGCGGCCGCAACCTTGCTGATTCGAGTTGGTCATCACTACTGGCCGTATGTGGACCTTCGAACCAAGCAGCCGGACGAGTAAAACCGTCGATTTATAAGTTATTTAAGAGCCCAGCCATGTTGCTGGGTTTTTTATTATCTCTTGAGTGTCAAAAAGACATTTTGGTGTCTTTTTGTTGTTTGCTCCTGTTGTGTCTTAATGACTCTTTTGTTTGGTTTTACCTTGATATATAAAGCTTTGTGTTCTGGCATGAATGTTGATTGGTTAGTATTAGACTCATATAAGGAACACGCTATGCATTTTGAAAGCACTCATTATAAACCTGAAATATTCTCCGAAAAGGTTGCGCTTCTTGTTACTCGACTTCTCAAAAAAACGCTTAACCTGTTTTATGGAAAACATTTAGCCAAACGTGCGATGTTGTTGGAAACTATTGCGGCTGTACCAGGCATGGTCGCAGGGGTGTTTAACCATCTTAAAGCACTACGTCGTATGAAAGATGACGGCGGCTGGATCAAAGAGCTATTGGATGAAGCAGACAATGAACGGATGCATTTGATGATTTTCCTGACCGTTACCAAGCCGTCCATTATAGAACGCATCTTAGTGATGTTACTGCAGTTTGTCTTTCTCATCATCTACGGTGTTATCTACCTAGTTTCATCTAAAACTGCGCATCGGATTGTCGGTTACTTTGAAGAGGAAGCTTGCAACAGCTATTCAGAGTACATATCCAAAATTGAAGAGGGGGCTCTGCCCAACCACCCTGCGCCAGAAATCGCGATTACCTACTATCGCTTGCCTGAGGGCGCAACATTCTTAGATGTGCTTTTCCGTATCAGAGAGGATGAAGCCAAGCATCGCGACAAGAATCACGACATTGCCAATCTCTACAAAACGAAAGACTTACCTGAGCATCAATGTTGATGGTCCTTTATTACTAAAATAAAGAAAAGCCCCTGCATCTTTCGATGCAGAGGCTTACTTGTATTAGCTCTGCGTTGGCTTATTCAATATTCTGAATTTGCTCACGCATTTGTTCGATAAGAACCTTTAGCTCTACGCCTGATGCTGTGATGTCAGTGCTGATAGACTTAGACGCTAGCGTGTTTGATTCACGGTTGAACTCTTGCATCATGAAGTCCAGTTTACGGCCACATGCGCCGCCTTTTTTCAATACTGCATTGGCTTCTTTCACGTGAGAGTCTAGGCGGTCTAGCTCTTCGGCTACGTCGGACTTCTGTGCGAGTAGGATTAGCTCTTGCTCAACGCGAGAACCTTCAAGCTCAATTTTCGCTTCTTCAAATTTGTTAAGCAGTCTCTCACGTTGCCATTCTAGGATCTCAGGCATGCGTGCACGTACTTTTACTACTTCTTCAGTGATTGCGTCTAAGCGCTGTACGATTAGCGCCTTCATGTTCTCACCTTCACGAGCACGAGCATCAATGAACTCTGCAATCGCATCGTTGAACGCTGCTAGCAGGTCTTTGTTGATCGCATCCATGTCTTGCTCAGGCGTTTCCATCACACCAGGCCAGTTCATGACTTGGAATGGGTTCAGACGGCTTTCTTCACCTGTCATGGTCATCACTTGGTTCGCCGCATTGATCACTTGCTGCGCTAAACCTTCGTTGATGCTTAGCTCGCCTTTTGCTGCTGGGTTAGCTTCAAAGCGTAGGTTACATTCTACTTTGCCGCGCGCTAGGCGCTTACGGAAACGCTCACGTAGGATTGGCTCTAAACCACGGAACTGTTCAGGCATACGGAAGTAAGTTTCTAGGTAGCGTTGGTTTACACTACGGATTTCCCATACTGCGCTGCCCCAATCGCCTTTTACTTCTTTGCGTGCGTACGCGGTCATACTATAAATCATCGAATTTTCCTGTCTTTTATCATTCTGAAAATAACGCGCACGCATAGTATCACGTTACGGGTGACAGCCGAAGCTCATCACTTTCACTAAGGAATCGCTTTTCTTGAACAGCGTCTTCGAATGGTAAATAGCTTTGCACAGTAAACTGCTATATAATCTCGCCCCAATCAAATATGTCTCACCCCTTTCTTAGGTGATGCACGCTTTCGATAGTAAATCACTTCAGACTGTTAATAAGGTAGATACCAATGCGTCCAAATGACCGCGCTGTAGATCAAATTCGTCCAATTAAAATTACTCGTAACTACACAGCTTATGCTGAGGGTTCTGTATTAGTTGAGTTCGGCAACACAAAAGTTCTATGTAATGCGACGGTAGAAGAAAACGTACCGCGTTGGTTGAAAGGTCAAGGAAAGGGTTGGGTAACGGCTGAATACGGCATGCTGCCACGTGCAACGCACACTCGTAACCGTCGTGAAGCGGCGAGCGGTAAGCAAGGTGGTCGTACGATGGAAATCCAACGTCTGATCGCTCGTAGCCTACGTGCTGTTGTGGATCTTAAAGCGATGGGTGAAATCATGATCACGGTTGATTGTGATGTTATTCAAGCAGACGGCGGCACACGTACTGCGTCTATCTCTGGTGCAAGCGTAGCAATGGCTGACGCAATCAAGAGCCTACTAGACAGCGGTAAACTGAAAAAGAACCCAATGAAAGGCCACGTAGCGGCAGTTTCAGTGGGTATCGTTGGTGCAGAAGCACTGTGTGACCTTGAGTACGTTGAAGACTCAGCAGCCGATACCGATATGAACGTTGTAATGACGGAAGACGGTAAGATGATTGAGATTCAAGGCACCGCAGAAGGCGAACCGTTCAGCCACGAAGAGCTGATGAAGCTTTTAGCCCTGGCGAATAAGGGCATTGCCGATATCGTCGAAGCGCAGAAAGCAGCGTTGGCAGAATAGTTTTTAGATAGCTCCCAGATTGGGGGCTATTTTTTTGTCTGTAAAACCCTAAAGGGCAGTGCAGAGCGTAATTTAAGTTTTATTGAGTAAACATAGAGGATGAGCATGAAAGCATATCAACGTGAATTTATTGAATTTGCACTAGAGAAAGAAGTACTTAAGTTTGGTGAGTTTACTTTAAAGTCTGGCCGTAAGAGCCCTTACTTCTTCAATGCTGGATTGTTTAACACAGGCCGTGACCTAGCGCGCTTGGGCCGTTTTTACGCCGCAGCACTAGCGGACTCTGGTATTGAATTTGATGTACTGTTTGGCCCTGCATACAAAGGTATTCCAATCTCAACGACAACAGCAGTTGCACTGGCCGATCACCACGATGTAGACACGCCTTACTGCTTTAACCGTAAAGAAGCGAAAGACCACGGTGAAGGCGGCAACCTAGTCGGTAGCGCACTGGAAGGTCGTATCATGCTGGTGGACGACGTAATCACTGCAGGTACTGCAATTCGTGAATCGATGGAAATCATCCAAGCGAACGGTGCTGACCTAGCTGGCGTTCTTGTTGCGATTGACCGCCAAGAGAAAGGTAAAGGCGAGCTATCTGCGATTCAAGAAGTAGAACGTGACTTTGGTTGTGCGATTATCTCTATCGTGAGCCTGACTGACCTAGTAACTTTCCTTGAAGAGAAGGGCACTGACGTAGCGCACCTTGAAGCAGTGAAAGCGTACCGCGCTCAGTACGGCATCTAATACAATTTGTTATAGCTATAGAATGCAAAAGGGGCTGATGAATCATCAGCCCCTTTTCTTTTGGTTCAATTATTTATAGCGGCTACTCTACTTATAACGAATACCGCGTTCAGCTTCTGGGTCTTCCATGGTTTTGAAACGCTTGTGTAGCCACATCCACTGCTCTGGTGCGCGTAAGATAATCTTCTCAAGATAGCTATTCATGTAAGCGGCGGCCGCTTTTTCATCTTTTTGTGGATAGTTATCTTCGATGGACTCATCGGCCATGATTTCATATTTGCCGTTGTCGTTTCTAAAACCAGAGCCTGGAACAATCGCGCAGCGGCTGGTGTAAGCTAGAATACTAGTACCAGTAGTCGTACACGCATCAGGCACGGCGAAGAACGGTACAAACACTGACTTATTGCGGCCGTAATCATGATCTGGAAGGTAGAAAAGGATCTCACCCTGACGCAAGATTCGGATCATGCGCTTCACATCTTTACGGTGAATTAGGCGGTTGCCGTTTTGGGTACGACCACGGTATTGAATGAACTCATAAGCAGGGTTGTTGTGTGGGCGATACACCCCTAAGCCAGGGATACCCAGAACAGCCATCGCTCGTGCGGTGATCTCTAGGTTCAAGGCATGCACACAGCACAGAAGAACACCTTTACCATTGGCTTTGTGCGCACGCAGCATCTGAGTGTCTTTATCTACTAAGATTCGCTTAAAGCGCCACGTCGGCCAGAACCAAGTAATACCGGTTTCGATCAGTGCCATGCCCGTATTCTTAAAGTTCTCGTTCACCATAGCCGCAACTTCATCTGCTGGCTTGTCTGGGAAGGCGAGTTCTAAATTGCGAGTGGCGACTGCGACGCGTTTTTTGCCATAGCGGGCGCCTAGAGTGCCCAATGAGCGGCCTAACAGCAATAGTAGGCGGTAAGGTAGAACGTTAACAATAAGCGCCAACAACCCAAAGCCGAACCATACTCCCCAATATTTCGGGTGAAGCAGTGCCAGTGTAAAAGGCGGCTTAGTAATAACGTGTTGTGCAGTGCTGCTTGTCGGAGAAGTTTTCGTCATAACCATCACTTAAAGTTGGATTGCTACTTAATCTGAGCGCTGAGTAGTGCCCAATAAGCATCGAAGTTTTCTGTTGGTTGATACTTGAAGTCAGAACGCACAAAGCGATTTAGGCTGCCTTCAACTTGGCCGAGCAATTGTGCCGCTAAGATTTTCTCATCAACCGGGAATGATTTCCCTTCACGAAGCTTTCTTTCTCGCAGAATTTGGCGAAGTTGAGTCTCAATGCGTTCGAATAGCTGATTGATGCGGTCACGTAGGCGCTCGTTTTCAAACATTAGAGCATGGCCAGATAAAATTCGAGTCAGGCCTGGGTTACGTTCTGAGAAAACTAAGATCAGTTGCAGTACTAGGCGTATACGCTCTAGCGTGTCTTTCTCTTCATCCAGAATGCGGTTGATTCGAGACATCAAGGCTTCTTCAATAAACTCGATAAGGCCTTCAAACATGCGAGCTTTGCTAGGGAAGTGGCGGTAAAGTGCTGCTTCAGAAACGCCAACTTGCTTGGCTAATTTTACCGTCGTGATACGAGAAGCACCTTCGGTCGATTCCAACATTTGTGCGAGAGCTTGTAGGATTTCTTCACGACGGTTTGATTTTCGAGTACCAGCCATCTATTTACTTCCTTTCCTAAAGATGAGGATTGAGTGAAGAAGGATTATAAACACCATTCAATTCTGTTTCCTAGTTTTGTAAGCCCTAGGTCAACAGAATCGAGAGGTGTCAGCAGATTGTCAGCTCAAAATTGTCTATTTATCCGACAATGTTGCTCTAATCAGTGAGTTAGTGATTCTTTTCTAGCAGTTGTTGGATCTGCTCAAGGATCTGGAATCCAAGCGCACCTTTGCTATCCAATGGCAGAGATTTATCGCCATCTTTCCAATAAAGGTGCAATTCGTTACTGCTACTATTGAAGCCTTGACCTTCAACAGATACATCATTAGCGCAAATCATATCGAGGTTCTTTCGCTCTAGCTTACCGCGCGCATATTTCTCAACATCTTGGGTTTCAGCCGCAAACCCTACTGTAAATGGACGACCTTCAGTCATTGCCGCGACAGAAGCGACGATATCAGGGTTCTTCACCATGTGAATAGACATGTCATCTTTACCATCTACTTTTTTAAGTTTCTGGTCTGCAATGCTCTCTGGGCGGTAATCGGCAACCGCGGCGCAGCTGATGAAAACATCGTGTTGAGCGGCGTGAGCAGTAACGGCATCAAACATCTGTTGAGCACTATCGACATCGACGCGAGTCACTTTGTCTGGAGTAGTGAGTGACACAGGACCACTCACTAGCGTGACCGTCGCACCTTGTTTAGCTGCGGCTTCAGCTAACGCGTAGCCCATTTTTCCTGAGCTATGGTTGGTGATGTAACGCACAGGGTCAATGGCTTCACGAGTTGGCCCTGCAGTAATAAGCACTGAACGACCTGCAAGTGGCTTAGGTTGGAGGAAGTCTTCACAGCGGTGCACAAGCTGCATTGGCTCTAACATGCGGCCCATGCCTACATCACCACACGCTTGTTCGCCAGCCGCTGGCCCCCAAATCTCACAACCACGACGTTTTAGCGTCGCGATGTTCTCTTGAGTCGCAGGGTGGCTATACATTTGTTGGTTCATTGCCGGTGATACCGCAACTGGTGCATCGGTCGCTAAAACCAAAGTGGTCAGTAGGTCATTACCCATGCCTGCAGTCATGCGTGCAATAAGATCGGCAGTCGCCGGTGCTAACAATACTAAATCAGCCCATTTTGCGAGTTCGATGTGACCCATTGAAGCTTCAGCAGCAGGATCAAGCAAACTATCAGATACAGGCCTTCCTGAGACCGCCTGCATGGTCAGTGGAGTGATGAACTCCTTAGCGGCATTGGTCATAACGACCTGCACTTGTGCCCCTCGCTCAACCAAACGTCGAGTCAGCTCGGCACATTTATAAGCAGCGATACCACCACTAATACCAAGAAGAATTTTTTTCCCTGCTAGGCCTTGTTGGTCAGCGTTACTCAGTGGATTAACCTGTGTTTGCATGATTCTGTTCCTTAATTTTTCTGCAACTTACGATATCAGAACAAAGGATGAGTGCCTAGAAGCAGAACTTGAACAGACTTGACGCTCATCAAATTGGCGTTATCAAACTTATCAATTACACGATTGTGTTGATGGCTCGGCTGACTTTCTCTTTATAAAAGGATCTCTGGATACACGATAGTTACGCTGATGGGTTATGTTCATAAGCAATGGATTTGCTCTTCTATGCCGATAAATAAAATGCCTGCTGAATCGATGCCAAGAGAGAAACTACTCACCAGAGGGCCTGATTCTTTGAGTGATGCAGAGCTGCTAGCCATATTTCTTCGAACGGGCACGCAAGGAATGAACGTTCTAGAGCTGGCAGACAAGCTGCTTAAGAACTTTGGTTCGCTTAGGCACCTTTTTTCAGCAACACAAGCTGAGTTCTGTGCTCACAAGGGGATGGGGCAGGCGAAGTATGTTCAATTGCAAGCCGTACTGGAGATGACGCAGCGTTACCTTGCTGAGACCTTATCTCGAGGCGATGCACTGACCAGCCCAAGCCATACTAAGCTTTATCTCTCGAGTATGTTGCGCGACCGCCAGCGAGAAGCCTTCTATATATTGTTTCTTGATAACCAAAATAGGGTAATAAAGGATGAGGTGATGTTTGAGGGGACGATTGATGCTGCATCGGTTTATCCCAGAGAGGTCGTTAAACGGGCACTTCACCATAATGCAGCCGCCCTCATTCTGGCACATAACCACCCTTCGGGTATTGCAGAGCCAAGCCAAGCAGACAGACGAATAACTCGTCGATTGACTGATGCCTTAGCGCTGGTGGACATTCGAATTCTCGACCATTTTGTGGTCGGAGACGGCGAAGTTGTCTCTTTTGCTGAGCGCGGATGGATTTGAATCACATTTTAGGTTGTTAACTACGTTAAATCTGCTATCATTCCGCCCACATTTTTAGACCTAAAATCAGCTCTGATTACTCAAGCAAGCTGCGCTGCACAAAAAAAGATCACGAAATCCGCAAAAAGGATCTGTTCGGGTCTTGAGCAATGCGTGTCAAGTTAGTATAATGCGCGACCTTTGATAGCCTTGTATGGATTTTCCATAACGGTTTTTACCTTCTATTTTAATTGATAGAGAGGTTCGGCCACCAAGGTTGATATCGAGCTGAAACGATTGGAGAAGACATTCATGTCCCGAGTATGCCAAGTAACTGGTAAGCGTCCAGTAACGGGTAACAACCGTTCACACGCACGCAATGCTACTAAGCGCCGTTTTCTGCCGAACCTACAAACTCATCGTTTCTGGGTAGAGAGCGAAAAACGTTTTGTTAAACTACGTCTAACTGCTAAAGGCATGCGTATCATTGATAAGAAAGGCATCGATGCTGTTCTTGTTGATATCCGTGCACGTGGCGAAAACGTTTAAGAGGAATTAAGCAATGGCTAAAGGCATTCGTGAGAAAATTCGTCTAGTATCTTCTGCAGGTACTGGTCACTTCTACACAACTGATAAGAACAAGCGTAACATGCCAGGCAAATTTGAGATCAAAAAGTTTGATCCAGTAGTTCGCCAACACGTTATGTACAAAGAAGCGAAAATCAAGTAATTGATGCTTTTTTGGCTCTTCTTCAGTAGAAGAAAGAATTGAAAAACCCAGCTTAATCGCTGGGTTTTTTTATATCTAAAATTTGGTGACCTCACGTACCTTTTAGTCTTTACAAGGATCTAGCTGGTACAAATAGCAACATAGAAAGTATCGCCACTTTCACGATATACTGAAGGCTCAATAGGTTAGATGGCAGAATCAGATGAGATATCGTGGACGCAGGTGGAACAACATACTCATGTTAAGCGTGATCGCTTTTATTGGGGTGCTCAACCTTCCTACTTTGATCAAAGCGTATCTTATCGAGCCAGAACCTGAGCAACAGGTTAGTAGCCCTTATCCCTATCTGTTAAATCCTGGAGCAGAGCTTCAAGCGTTGCACTTTGCTAAGTGGTCATTGGTACTCGAAGATGGTCAGTGGGGTTATCAATTGAAAGGCTCCGCCCCAGCTCAAAGCATTAGCGCTCAAGAACGCGCTCAACGCTGGCAACAGCTTGTTGGCACCGAGATTGACTCACAAACCTATACTGACCTTGCCTCTCAGCTCAGCACTCCTCATACCATAGAAGTGTGGTATCAAGACCAAGAAGAGCCGCAACGCATTACTTATTATCAGCTGCCTGAGTTTTGGTTGTTAAAAAACTGGAATGATCAGTGGTTAGCGGTGTCTATTGAAGAGAGCTACCTGTTTCCAAGTCTTAGCCAAGACAATCCTTCAACATCGGACGATTAGATTATGCCTGAGTTACCCGAAGTCGAAGTAAGCCGCATGGGGATCTCGCCTCATTTAGTCGGCGAGACTATTAAGACACTGACCTTTCGCACACCGAAGTTGCGCTGGGATATTCCACAAGAGCTTAAAAATCTAGAAGGGCAGGTGATTCGTGCGATCTCGCGTCGTGCTAAGTACCTGTTGATTGAAACCGATGCGGGAACTGCCATCGTTCATCTTGGGATGTCAGGATCACTGCGTGTATTAGATGCCGATTTTCCGGCGGCAAAGCACGATCACGTCGATCTCAAGCTCACTAACGGTAAAGTGCTGCGCTATAACGATCCACGCCGTTTTGGTGCTTGGTTGTGGTCAGCGCCTGATGAAGTCCACTCTGTGTTGCTTGGCTCTGGTCCTGAGCCGTTAACCGACGACTTTAATGCTATCTACATCGCTGAAAAGGCAGAAAAGCGCAAAGTTGCGGTTAAGCAGTTCATAATGGACAACAAAGTGGTGGTTGGTGTCGGGAATATCTACGCTAACGAAGCCTTGTTCTCTGCAAAAATCCACCCGTTACGATTAGCAAACAAGGTGACCAAAGCCGAATGGATCTTATTAACCGATGAGATCAAGCAAGTACTCGCGACGGCTATCAAGCAAGGTGGTACTACGCTGAAAGATTTTTCTCAGGCTGATGGTAAACCAGGCTACTTCGCACAAGAGCTGCAAGTGTATGGTAAAGCAGGTGAAAAGTGCCCAAGCTGCGAAGCGCTGATTCAAGAGCTAAAAATCGGTCAGCGCAATACGTTTTATTGCGAAGAGTGCCAAGTATAGAAAATCTGAACTCGTGTTCACTTTTTATTGCTAGTCGGTAGGCTAGCGAGTGGCTACAATTGTACTAATTATATGAATTGAGAATAGTAGAATGAAATATTTAGTAACTGGCGTTGCTGGTTTTATTGGCTCTGCAGTGTCAGAGCGACTATGTGCAGCAGGACATGAGGTTGTTGGTATCGATAACCTTAATGACTACTACGAAGTCTCTCTGAAACATGACCGCCTTAAGCGCATTGAGCATGAAAACCTTACCTTTATCGAGCTTGACCTTGCTGATAGAGAAGGTATTGCTGAGCTTTTTGCGCAGCAAAAATTTGACCGTGTGATTCACCTAGCAGCACAAGCTGGCGTTCGTTATTCAATCGATAACCCAATGGCCTATGCGGACAGCAACCTTGTTGGCCACTTAGCTATTTTGGAAGGCTGCCGTCATAATAAGGTTGAACACCTAGTTTATGCTTCTTCAAGCTCGGTATATGGCTTGAACCAGAAAATGCCATTCCACACGGCTGACAGTGTTGACCATCCAATTTCATTGTACGCAGCGACTAAGAAGTCGAATGAGCTGATGGCGCATACCTATTCTCACCTATACGATGTGCCGACAACAGGTCTACGCTTCTTTACGGTTTACGGCCCTTGGAGCCGCCCTGATATGGCGATGTTTAAGTTTGCGAACTTAATCGTGGCGGGTAAAGAGATCGACATTTACAACAACGGCGACATGATGCGTGACTTCACTTATATCGATGATATCGTTGAAGGCATTATTCGTGTACAAGACCGAGTTCCAGAAAAACAGCCAGATTGGACAGTAGAGCAAGGTTCACCAGCAACCAGCTCTGCACCATACCGCGTATTTAACATCGGTCATGGTAGCCCAGTTAAATTGATGGATTACGTTGAAGCATTGGAAACGGCTTTAGGTATCGAAGCGAAGAAGAACTTCATGCCAATACAACCTGGTGACGTATACGCAACTTACGCAGATACTGAAGATCTATTTGAAGCAGTAGGCTACAAACCACAAGTTAAAATCCAAGAAGGCGCGAAGGCATTCGCAGATTGGTACAAGGATTACTACTCACTGTAAAACCCATTTGCAGTCATAAAAAATAGCGCTCAACGAGCGCTATTTTTGTTTTTGAATGCAAGGTTATTTCACTGTTTTCAGTTTGATCTCATCTGCAACTTTCTGTGGCACAAACTGACTTATGTCTCCACCATGTATAGCCACTTCTCGAACTATTGTCGAAGAGAGGAATGCATACTCTTCGGATGGGGTTAGAAACACACTTTCAAGACCGGGTAAGAGCCTTCGGTACATATTGGTTAAGCCGAACTCATATTCAAAGTCTACCGTAGTACGCAAGCCACGGATGAGTATGTTAGCTTGTTCTTGTTTAGCAAAATCAACCATTAAGCCAGAGAAACCTTTGACTATAACATTAGGCATATCTGCAGTGACATCTGTCACTAGGTTTACACGCTCTTCTAAGGTAAACAAAGTGTTTTTACTTGGACTTGCAGCTACCGCAATAATGATCTCATCAAACATCTTCGTTGCACGCTCAATGAGGTCAAGATGTCCGTTAGTTATAGGATCAAAAGTACCTGGGTAAATAACTTTCTTCTTCATTGAGTTACTCTTTTCTTAGGTTTGCGTATAGTTCTTCATAACGTTGAGCTGTGTACTCAATACGGAAAGTCTTGAGTTTTAGCTTTGCGCCATGGAGGATTGACGTGCGAAGTCGCTCGTTATTTTTTGTATTTAGAATAGCTTGGGCTAGTTGATCTGAATTCCCGGGCTCAATTAATAAACCTGACTTCTCATGGTCAATAATGTCTGGAATACCGCCGGCGTTGCTGGCTGCTACTGGCAGCCCTGCGTCAAGAGCTTCGAGAATCACTGAGCCAAGTCCTTCTGAATATGACGGGTGAACAAGCATATCCGCAGCTGCGAACCAGTCACCCATTTGCTCTTGTTTTCCGACGAAACTAATATTGTCTAATCCGTGAGCCTTTTTCTCTAACTCAGATCGGATTTTCCCATCACCAAGCAAAGCAAAATGGATACTTGGGTCCTGTTTAGAGAGAGTTCTGGCTGCCTCTACTGTTACATCGAAGCCCTTGTGGTCAAGCATATTTGCGGCATGGATGACTAAATAGTCACCTGTAAACTGCTGGCGGATTCTAGATATATTCTGTTTATTGCTAGGGTAACGTACAGGAGAGCTAGGGATACATTCCACCAGTTTATTCGGATATACAGATTTAATTCGCGATACAATCTCCCGGCTCAGTCCAACAAGAGCATCTGCTTTCTCGTACGCTAAGTTAGAGAGCCATTTCTTCTTGAGCGAGTTGTCGATTCGGCGTGTGATTATATAAGGGATATTGAAGAGTAAATGTTGAATCAGAGCCCAATAAATAGCACGACCTTCATGAACATGGATAACCTGAAAGCCTTGAGTAATTGAACGTTGATGTTTGAATAGATAATGCTTGGTTAAAATACAGTTGCACCCTAGCTCTTGCACTGCTTTAGCGAAAGGGCTTTTCGGGTTAGCGACAACCGTTAGTTCATATCCCAGGTTAAGCTGCTGTTTTATGAGCTGAAGTGTTTGATTCTCGCCTCCATGGTACCCTGAAGCTAGATTAACGTGACATATTTTCATAGTAGTTATTACTCAACTCTCTTCTTCTTCATGTAATCTCGTAGCCATAGGTCCGCATAGCGTGTAAATGTTGTATTAGCGCTAAGTAGGGCTAGTAACAACCCATGTCTTCCATCAAGAAATCCGCGTTTGATAATATACATTTTGAAAAATCGGAAAAAACCATGACTGATTGCACTACTCAGTGATACCGACTTTTTTCCTTCTCGTTGATCTGCCCAAGCTTCCATATAGTGTTGAGTCTTTCGGACGTAATTCGGCATAGAGTCAATTGTATAGTGAAATAGGTCACCATCTAATTGCTTGACTTTAAAACCCTCAGGCACAATCACTGATTCATGCACTAGGACGTCATTATATTGTGTGACTAGCCTTGGGTAGAGACGAGTTACTCGGTCAGGGTACCACCCTGAGTGATGAATAAATTTGCCAAAAGCTTCAGTTAAACGGTTAATTTTATATACTGATTTACCATCATCTGTTTTTATTGCATGAAGAATAGATGCTTTAAGTTCAGGAGATACCTCTTCATCAGAGTCGAGTGGTAGAACCCAATCACTGCTCATCAAGCTTTGCGCTTTTTGTCGCTGAGGACCAAAACCAAGCCAGTCTTGGTGATAGACAGAATCGGTATATTTTTTTGCGATATCCAAGGTACCGTCAGTACTGCCAGAGTCCAAAATCACGATTTCATCCACCCAGCTTGAAACGGAAGACAAGGTCTTCTCCAAGTGTTGTTCTGCATTTTTGACGATCATAAGAACGCCTATACTCACACGAGTTGCCATATCAGTTTTCGCTCAACTTACGTTTTTTGTTTAAGGTGCTATCTAGCTTTTCCTTTACTGATTCAAAAGTAATAGCTTCCATAAGTGTATCACCTTTGGCTCTAGTTCCCCATGAAGCTGATTTAGATTGACTTTTAATATGGCGATCGTAGGAAGTTACAACGAGGTCGAGGCTATTATATGGCCCTGTTCGTTCAGGGTTACTATGTGCGTAAAGCCCTATTACGGGTGTACCTTGTGTTGTTGCCATATGAGCAGGTCCGGAGTCAGGGGCTACTACGACACGAGCTTTAGCGAGCACTGCGATAAGTTGCTTGAGATTTGTTTGGCCTATTAAATTGTTAACAGGTGATGTACATAAAGCTTCAATCTTTTGTCCCAATAACACCTCTCTCTCAGAGGGAGAACCGCATAGAGTAATACTTAAACCTTTTCTATGAGCGTAGTCGATTAGCTGAACATACCTATCTGTCAACCAGTTACGTTCATCCTTACTCGCAGAAGGACATATCACCAATGTATTGTTGGGTATATTCTCTTTTGCAAAGTCTAATTCTTGCTGTTTCAAAGGAATATCCCATTGCGGTTTATCAAACGGGACACCGATGTAGCGTGCGAATTCTGCAAAGTTGTCTAGAACATGGAAAGCACTGGTATTTGGTAGGTGTTTGTTAGTGAAGAAATATTGCCCTTCTCTAGTTCGATTACGACTAAATCCTACTTTATACCTAGCTTTTATACCGAGAGAAAGTACGCTTGCTCTAAGAGCAGCTTGCATATGTAAAAGGCAATCAAAGCGGGTATTTGACAATTCCTTCCAAACATTTCGCATTCCAGCAAAGCCCTGCTGTTTATCGAACACGACTACTTTAAGATTTGGTAGATCCTGAATGAGTTGGGCTTCCACTTTGCCTGTGACCCAAGTGATTTCAGTAGTAGGCCAGTGCTGCTGAATAGCTTGTATTACCGAGATAGCATGACAAACGTCTCCAATTGCTGAAAGACGGAGCACACATAATTTTTTTGGGGCAGAAGAAAATAGAGCCATAAGGGACTTCAATCAGAAACGACTAATACGAATTATGCAGATACGGAGAATAAATGTAAAATATTCAGGTTATTTAGTCAGTATCTTTAATTGGTGATTTATAAAATGATTAAACAATATCTGCTAGAAAATCAGGTTATATGGTATGAGAGTCGACTGATTGATGAAGCATCACCGCAATTGTTTGATCCTGACTTTTGGAAGGAGCACGATAAAGTGATCGGTAGTGCTCAAGGCAGAGGCACGACTTGGTTTGTTAATTTAGGCAATATTCATGCTGCTCTGCGTCATTATCGCCGCGGTGGCTTGTTTGGAAGATTGGTAGAAGATCGTTATCGCTTTTCTAATTGGAACAAAACACGTTGTTATGAAGAAATGATGATCTTGGATAGGCTTCATAGAGCCAATGTCAATGTGCCTAGGCCCGTAGCCGCTAGCGCTGTGAAAACTGGTTGGACTTATCAAGCCGATATTTTAGTTGAAAAAATCCCAGTAGCTAAAGATTTGGTCGCTATCCTTAAAGACAAGGAGTTAACTAAGGAGCTTTATCAAGGTATTGGAAAGATGATAGCCAAAATGCATCAAGAACAAGTTAACCATACCGATCTCAATATTCATAATATTCTATTGGATCAATCGGATTCCGTGTGGATTATTGACTTTGATAAGTGCCGTGTAGAAGCTGGCGATAAGTGGAAAAGTGATAATCTTGCGCGTTTATTGCGGTCTTATAGAAAAGAAAAAAAGAACTTAGGAATTCATTGGCGAGAGGAAGAATGGCAACACCTACTTGAGGGCTACCATTCTATTGAATACTAACTTTGCAGTAGATGTTTATCTATAGCGGCCAAAGAGCGGGTAGCATAGTCGGTATCGTCATAGGCTGCTGATTTAACGGCAGCCTTGACTAGGCCTTCGAAAAGATTGTTGTCGTCTGCTAATCGAAGTATGCGTTCTGAAAACCAATCTACATCTACAGAAGGGTTTATCCAGTCTTTAAATTCTTCACTTAATATCTCGTGAGCCCCAACGTTTTGCGTCGTAATGACAGGGGTGCCCATAGCCAGAGCTTCAGCTACAACCATTCCAAACTCTTCGAATTTTGCAGGGTAGACAAAAATATCCAACGAGCTTAACCAAAAATTGGGTTTAGAGTTACTTGGTTTGTAGCGGAACTGTTTGAGAGATAGAGCTGGATGCTGACTTAACTCTTTTGGGATTCTTTTGGCACCTAGAACAAAAAATGCAATGTCGTCTCTTTCTGTCGCTACCTTTTGGCAAATGTCCAAAAACTCCTTTAATCCACGCTTCTCAAAGTGTCCAGAGGTGATGAAGCCAATAACTTTTGAGTACTCCCCTAAACCAAGAGCTTGTTTGGCTTTATGCTGATGTTGTGCTTTGGCTGTTGGGTTAAATTTTTGGTGGTTGTAACCCGGGTGGATAACAGATATTCGAGATTCCTCTATTCCTAGGCCGACCATTACATTTTTTGCGCATTGTGAGGGAGTAAACACATGGTTTTCACTTCGTCTAAGCCATCCCGTGAAGCTATTTTCATCATGTACAATATTCGTTAATGGAACATTGTGGATAAATGTAAGATCAGCATTCCGGAGGCTACCTTCATGGTCAATGATAGCAGTGTTTTGTGACTCATTAATTATTAACTTATCGTTGACCACCTTTGCTTTCTTTGCAGGTTGAAAGTGCTTAAACCAAAGGGTTCCCCAGCCTTTTTGGCAAGTTAATTCAAAGGCTCTACCTAATTTTTTCAGTTTCTTTGCTTGCATGACAATGAGCTGGCCTGCACCGCTAGAGGTAAATATTTTTCTTCTGTAAATTACTAGTTTCATCAATCAAACCTCTATCATGCCAATTGTTTTTTTGAGAGCCCCTTGATTCTGCTTTACTACACTTAGTGCGTTGGTTCCCATCTGAACACTCTTAGCTGGAGAATCAATTAAACCGAGTATATGGAGACTAAGCTCATCGTGTGATTTTATAACTTGGAGCGCTTCAACTTGTATAAGTTGCTGTGCAATATCTGAAAAATTAAAATAACTTGGACCTGTTAGACAAGGCTTTTTTAGTGCAGCAGGCTCAATGAAATTATGACCTCCGACTTTGCCACCCAACAAACTTCCTCCCATAAAACAAATATCACTTGCAGAAATCAGAGTCATCATCTCTCCCATAGTATCTGCTAAGTAGACGTTTGTATTATTACTATAAAGTTTATCGTTTGTTCTTCTTGTTACATTCATTCCTGAATTTTTGCAAAGCGACTCGACGTCATGGAACCTTTCTGGGTGACGAGGAACGAGAACTAAAAGAGCATTCGGTTTCTTTTGTAAAATCAATTGATGCGCAGCAAGGATAATTTCATCTTCACCCTTGTGAGTGCTAGCTGCAATCCATACTGGACGATCTTTCCCTAGTTGCTTACGCAAAGAGTTACCTTCATCAACTATTTTCTGTGATACATCGATATCAAATTTAATCGAGCCAGTTACATTAATTCGCTCTTTTTGAATACCGAGCCTTATAAATCGGTCCGCATCACTTTGGTACTGGCAAAGTAACGCTGTGATATTTTTTGATAGCAAATTAAAAACATATTGGAATCTTCGATACCTTAAGCAGGAGCGCTCGGAAAGGCGAGCATTGACCACAACAATAGGGATACCAAGTTTCGCCACTTGATGTAGCGTGTTTGGCCACAACTCAGTTTCAATGATTATCATTTTCGAAGGCTGCACGGATTTTAGAAAGCCGCTTATGCACCAAGGAAAATCTATGGGCATGTAGCGGTGCGTGACTAAATCGCCGAGCTTATCTATTTGCGCAGCACCAGTACTTGTAGTTGTGGTAACTACAATCTCACGTTGTGAGTTAAGAGCTTTTAGCTCTCGGATGATCGGAGTGGCTGCGATAGATTCGCCTACTGATACGGCGTGGATCCAAATAGGATCCACGCCATCGGTTTTTGGAGTCTGTCCCCAATGCTCCTTCCAGCGAGACCCAAATTTGGGCTTTCCAGGCTTGTTCTTATACAAGGAAAGCAATAGGAAAGGTGCAACTAACGCTAGTAGGAGTGTATAGATAAAGCGAATCGCCATAATTACGAGTTTACTTTGGAAGTTGTGATAATCGTTTCTAGCCTTTGTTTAATCAGCTCTTGAATTGCATGATTAACTTTTTCTGGCTTTAGCTCAGTCAAGCATTTTAAATGCTCATAGGGGCATTCACGCTTGAAACAAGGACGGCATTCTATTTCAGTATGTACAACGGTGCTGCGTTTCGCTAATGGTGGAGTATAACTGGGTGAAGTAGAGCCGTAGACACCTACAACATCACAGCCGGCAGCACAAGCGACATGCATTAACCCTGAGTCATTACTGACTACAGTCTGACAGCATGCTAATAGATCAACGGCCTCGATTAAGCTTGTTTTTCCCGCTAGGTCGAAGACATGCTCTCTTAATGGCTCGGGGATGTGTGAAATGATTTCCTGAGTCGTAGCACTGTCTTTTGCTGAACCAAATAACCAAACTTGTGCCCCTTTCTTTATTTGAGCGGATGCAACTTCTGCATAATGCGCTGTTGGCCATTGTTTTGCTGGACCAAACTCAGCTCCAGGGCATAGACCTACAGTTGGGCGTTTAGTTTTTAAGTTAAACTTTTCGACAGCCAGCTTCTGTGATTTTTTGTCTATATAGAGATTAGGTTTGGGTAGCTTTTCTAATCCGCCAAGTGCTTCCGAGCCCGTCATTTTTTCTTTTGGGTAGGCTAGTGCAGCATAGCGTTCAGTCATGAATTGGAAGGACTTTTTGTTTGGTCTAATATCATTCAAAAGACCGAAGCGCATCTCTCCTTTCCACCCTGTTCTGACAGGAATTTTGGCAAACCATGGAATTAAGGCCGATTTTGCTGAGTTGGGTAGTACGTAGGCCTCATCGTATTTTCCTTGCAAAGATTTCCCAAGAGAACGGCGCTCTGAGAATTTGAAATCGCCATGACCAAAAGGTAAAGACAGAGCTTTATTTACTTCGGGCATACGCTCTAGTATTGGCCGACACCACGCTGGAGCCATCACATCTATGATAGCATCAGGTTTTTGTTGTTTGAGAGTGCTATAAAGGCATTGAGACATGACCATATCTCCAACCCAAGATGGGCCAATAACTAAAATTCGTTTCATCGATGTGCTACTTCTTATTCTTTGATTGATACTATTTTTGCTCTAAAAACTCGTAGTATTCATCAGGAACACCACAAAAGATAACCTCGTTGCGGTCTATTAAGTGGTAATGGATATTCTTGTTTCTCTGAATCAAATAGTTATAAAGAGGAGCGACATAGAGTTCTCCCTTATCCCATTGCTCTGCAGGCAAAGATAGATAGTGAAGGTAACTATCTCGATAGTCTTTCAGTGACGAAAACTGGTATAGCCCTGTGCAGCACAAATCAGAAATACGTCTTTTTTCTGCGGTTTCAATGACCTTGGTAGTTTTACTGGATACAGGGCGAGCATAAGACCAATTATCCCCTTCACCTGAAAAAACCTCTAGATATCCATCCCATTGATCCATCGAAGCCGGATAGTTAAAGCCGGGTCTAAAAGTATCAATATTAAAAATGGTGATAGGTTCATGATCATTACAGTGTTGACTTCCTAAATATACTGTCTCTGCTTGGCCCCTCGTTTCCTCGTTCAAAATCTTAATTTCATAAGACACTATACCTAGAGAGGTTGCCTGCTGATCCACAAACTGAGGAGTGTCCTGAACATCACGAACAATAAATAGGAAATGCTCGGAAGAGAAGTAGTCTTTAAAACTGTTGATTGCGTGAGCGAATAATGTACAACCATGTGCTTCAAGCATGTATTTAGGCTGCTTAAAACCAGCTTTAAAGAAACGAGAACTCAGCCCCGCCATTGGAATTATGATCATTTCTTGTTCTCTAGCATTAGATAATAGAGTCTGTAGGCGTTAGCCATCAGAGCATCTTGTCGTTCTGGATCATCACTATGTAATGGAAGCATAGATAAAAACAGTTGAATTTGCATTGCATACAATGCTGATTCTGACAAAGCGTAGTGTTTAGTTAATGCATCAATAAACATCTGTTGGATACTGGTTAAATGTTCGGTATCAGCAAGAGAAAAGTTTACTCGATAATCATGAGTATCAACGTGATAATAGCCAGCGATGATCCAATCATACAGCCCGATAACTGAATGACATATTTTTGCTATGTCATATTGGATGTGTCCGTAGATGCTTTGGATATTACTCGAGGTAATTCCTCTCGGGTCGATTACTTTGATTCGATCTTTTCGGAAATCGTAAAGTATATTGCTAAAACAAAAGTCGCCATGCATTAAGCTTGGTTGTTGGCCTTTTGGTATATCATCCAGAGTGGCTTCATAAAGTGCTTTTAAACTCAAAGAGGCTTTGCCGTTAAAACGCCACGGAAGCTCCCAATCGTAGCTTCTATCTTGACAAAACTCTTGCAGCCGTTGTTCTGTTTTACCAGAAAATAGACTATCTAAGGAGTCAGTTGCCGCGTCAAGGGGGGCTTTTTCCTTCTGACATGCAGATAGAAAAGAAAGCATCTGATCTAAGATCTGCTTCCAAGTCATCTCCGGGAGGTGAGCGAATACAAATAGTTCATTCAGAGCGATGTTGTATAAATATTCAAGGCGATAAGCAGTTCGTTTATCGACTTTTTTTTCTCCCAGGTACTGTGGTGCAAAGTGTTTTAGCGAGCTCGGAAGTGTCTTGAACCAGTTAGACTCAGCTGCAATTTTTTTATCTTTTGCGCTACTTTTTTCAATCCAATCAGCAGTAATCGTGAGTTCGTTAAACGCTCGCTGTGTTGTGTAGAGGGCTTTAGAACGGTAATAGGTATTGATATGACCGAAGTCTAACCAATCATCACACTGGCAGGTTTGGATACCATTGATATCATGATAAAGGCTTAGCGCTTGTAAAAAGTTCCAATGTGTTTGGCTCAGGCAGCGAATTAAGGTCCTTGGTGAGGCAAAATTAAAGTAACCACTAACAACTTGGCTATGCACGCCAATGTTAGCGCCCTCGGTATCAAGCCATTCAGGTTTTCCTTCATCAACGGTTGCCCAATTGTATGTACTGTCCGTTTTGGATATTGATACAACATCTTGTGTACTCGGTGGAGTTATTAGAGTATCACCATAGAGAATGCTTAAATCAGTATCAAAAGAATGCTCAATGAGAGCTAAAGCTGCCATCAAAGACTCACCCAATGATAGGTTGTCAGGAAGTGGCAATAGTGTGACGTTATGTTCCTCTAACCACAGACGGTCAAACTCCTGTACCGGGTAAGATTTAGGTACAGATAAATAGATACTCTTTCCTTGCGGAACCTTTGCAACTTGATGTTGAAATAATCGTCGATTACCCAGAGGTAGAAAAGCGGGTGGAATTGAACCAAACTCGGCTCTTAGATCTTGACCAACATAGGCTGCAGACATAATTAAGAACAAGGTTAGCGCTCCTCATCAAGTAGATTATAGATCTCATCTAATGACATTTTTCGAAACTCAGATGGACGAATTGCTTTGTCATCGATGTAGAAGCCCTCATGCCCACACCATGGCTTCCCAACTAAGATTTCATCATAAGGTACATCATGCTTATCTAGCCATTCAGTAATTATAGGTAAAGTATGAATGTTTATCTTACCTACATTCCCCTCGTAAGTACGCATATTTCTTGCTGTTGAAATCGTAATACTAAAGCCTTTAGCTCTATATTCTCGTAGGCGTGAGATAACCTCTAAATCAGGAGATACATTTCTATAATCAGAGGTGTCGGCAGTTGTTATGGTGCCGTCTAGGTCAACAATTAGTCTTTTCATCGTAGGCAAAGTACATGTTAGAGGAGAAGATATGTTAGCATTTAGGCGTATGTATTTATAGTAAATGAGACCTATAAATGAACACGAAGAAGATAGCGTTTGTGTTAAGTGGTAATTACCACACGAGTTTATACCTTGTAACCCGTGATGTAGTTAAGGAGCTACGTCAAGGTGGTTGGCAAGTTGATTATGTTTTTATTGAACGCCCTGAGGAAGACTTAAAAGACAACGATAAGCACGTTGACGTCCATGGCCTTAGTAACCAAAGTCAACGCAGTTTGTCTGGTTTTAAGTTTAGGCTCCTAAAATACACTTTTGGAAGACATATCTATCAATTCTTATGCAGCAGATACTTCAGTCGACAGCTGGATTCACATTTGCAAGGTTATGATGCTGCAATAGTTCATGGCTCAATATTTATTAGCTTTAGCTCTATGTCTTTACCGCATTATGGTGTTTTACATAGCTGTAAGTACGATAACTTCTTAGGAAGAAGGAAAGGACTATCGAAAGTTTTTCATCAGCTAGTTTACCAGTCTGTATACAGTGGCAAACGATTGTTGGCTGTATCTAACTCTGTAAAAGCCGATATGTTAGACAAGATGAGAGCGACACCAACTAGCCTTGAAACAATCTATAATGGATTTGATTTTTCTGATTTAGCGATGCGTGCTGAATTAGGCGTTACAGAGAGAATTCCTGATAAGTTTATCATGGCTGCGGGGCGTCCAGATCGAACAAAGCGTTTTGATGTATTAATTCGAGCTTATGCAAAAACGAAGAGAACTCATAAGTTGGTGATCTTTGGTGAAGGGCGCAAACTTAAGGAGCTTAAGCAACTAGCGGAGCAGTTAGGTGTCATTGACGACGTCGTCTTTTGGGGGTTCTGTAAAAACTTGTTACCCTATTATAAAAAGGCCAGTGCCTATATTTTAAGCTCTGATGTTGAAGGCTTACCGACTGTTGTCGTTGAAAGTTTGGCGTTGAACACCCCTGTAGTAGCAACGGATGTTGGCGGTGTTGGTGAGCTACTTTCTGGTCGACTATCTGAATGGATCGTTCCGAAAGGAGATGTTGATAGCCTTGCTAATAAAATCGATTTAGTGTTGGAGTGCCCTCCGAAAGTAGGGCCGGACGACATTTCATTTTTATCAAATCAAGTGGTTAGCAGACACTACTCTAAACTGATCGAGAAACTTTGTGATTGACTTTAAAGATATAACTGTTGTGGTTCAGGGACCTGTTCAAAATTTTAATGATCGCCCTCAAGAACCTAATATTACGATTAAATGCTTAAATTCGGTCCGGGAGCAACTACCTGGCGCGCAAATTATTCTGTCTACTTGGCCAGAACAAGACCTCACAGGGTTAGACTTTGATGAGCTTGTTATCTCCCCAGATCCAGGTAGTAACAGTCGTAACTACACATTAGAAGGTGAGCCTCAGAAGTATAACAATAACCGTCAAATTGTATCTTCTGTTGAAGGGTTGAAAAGAGTCAAGACTAAGTATGCTCTAAAACTTCGTAGTGATAACTATCTAACCTCTAATCATTTTGTAGAGTTGCAGCAAAAGTACTTAAAGCGTTCTGATGTCGACGCATTTCTTGAAGAACGTGTCGTGGTTTGTGATATTTTTTCTAGGAAATATGCTAAAGGTTATCCAGTTGCGTACCATATAAGTGATTTCTTTTACTTTGGGTTAACCAAAGATGTTTTCTCTTTATGGAACTTCCCGTTATTTAAAGACTTTAAACCGTCAGGAAGCCAGCAGATTAGTCCCGGCGATCCCAATTTTATCATAGACTGTACGCAGGCACTTTTTCTTGCTGCGCTCAAACAATTTGATTCATCCATTCGACTTGAGCATTTATTGGATCGTAGTCATAGAGCAATTGAGCGTTCCAATCAAATTATTGCAAACAACCTGGTTGTCGCGCCCGCTAGTGAATTGGGGCTCGGATTGTGTTTGAAGTTTTTAGGCAAAGCAAGAGTGTCGAGAACCTCTGGAAAGGTTGCACACATTCAACTCTTCGAGTGGGAGTTGTTGTATAAGCGTTATTGCGATCGCGACTATAAAATTACTAAGTACTATAGGAAACAATTTTGGGTTTTCTTACTACGCTGCATACATATATTCCCAACGAGGTTTGAAACAGCTAGCAAGTTAAAAAAGAGAAAGAAAAAAATTAGTAAGGCTTCCCAATGAAAGAAATATTAGATGACGTTGTTGTCGCGCTGTTTACTTATAACCAAGATAAATATACAAGAGAGTCTATCCTGTCCATATTTAATCAGACAGTGTGGCCTAGAAAGTTAATGATCTTTGATGACGGCTCAAGCGATTACACCGAAGAAGTTATTAAAGATGCTTTAAAAGATAAGCCTATTGGGTTGGATGTCGAGGTAGAAATTAGCCTTAAAAACTCTGGACTAGCAACTCAAATAAACAAACTTCGAGGGAAATTTAGTCAAACACTTATCATCACTCAGCATTGTGACGATATTGCAGTTCCTACACGCATTGAAGAGCAATACAGGTTATGGAAGTCTGAACAAAAACCAACGCTGATTTTAAGTCAATTTGACTGTATTGATGAAGATTCTAATGTTGTATCTAGAAGAGATACATCAGAAAAGTTTAACTTTGATGTGGACACTCTGATTAAACGAAAAATCATGCCATCAGGATGCTCAATGGCTATAGACAGCTCTTTATTCAATGACTTCCCTCCGATTGATGCAAAGGTTATTAATGAAGATAGGATTTTTTTGTTTAGAAGCCTTCTGAAGGGGAAGGCTATAAAAATAATGAGTTCTCTAATTTTGTATCGCCATGAAGTAGGTAATAGCACACTCAAAATGGAGACAAAGAGTGCTTTTATATCATCTTGGCGAACTATATTACTTAGGGAGTCTTATGACTTACCTATGATTATAAAAGATTGTGGGCATATTGGCGCCCATGAATATATCCCCAAGCTTATTACTCGCCAGAAGTATATTGCTTTACTACTCAACTTATTCAATGCTAAGTACGACACTAAAATGGAAGCTTGGCTTGCGTTCTTTTCTGCTAAGCTTCCGTATCGACTAGTCTCTGGCTATAGACATAAGGTTAGAGGATATTTTAAGAGCATTAAGTGAGGTTAGAGGCTTAAAATAGTGACTTGAAAAAACTAATGTGTTGCTCTGCTGTTGCCTGAGTGGAGAATTCGTCACGAATTCTTCCCTTAGCTTTTTCTCCCATCTCAATTCGCTTGGTTTTGTTTTGGCTTAGAAATCGAATTTTTTCGGCTATCGCAGTGCTGTCTTTAACTGGTACAACAAATCCTGATTCGCCATCTAAAAGGAGTTCTTTACCACCACCAGTCGTTGTTACTATTGATGGTACGCCCATTGCCATTGCTTCAATGATAGTTTTGGGTAGCCCCTCCCCGCTGATCGATGGCTGGATTTGGATGTCGCTTGCTGCTAGCAGTTCAGGAACATCCTTTCGATAACCTAAAAAGTGAATACGTTTTGCCATGCCACTTTTTTCCGACAGCAATAGATTCTCGGGTGTATCCATATCTCTCCCAACGAGAGCAAGATGTAGATTAGGGATATCAACGAGCTGGCGCATACTGTCTAGAAGTATGTGTACACCTTTACTCGGTCGTGCGTTAGCGATACAAATTACAATAATTGAATCTTTGGGAATACCTAATTGAGTAAGGTCTGCAGGCTGAGCTTGGTACCAGCTCATGTCATGACCTTTATAAATGGCTTTGACATTTTCTTTAATTTTCCAAACTCGTTTCTTTACGTCATCAGCTACAGCTTGGGCTACACAACTAATACCATTAACTCGTGGGTGTAGGTGAGTTAGGTAAGCTGATGGATCATGGCGGTAGAGACCACCAACAGTCCCTCGGTATGTCACTAATCGAGTCTTTTTGAACCCGATACAAGCGAACGCCGCATTTGGTATAGTCTTAGAGTTCATCGCATAGACGATGTCATATGTTTTACTTTTTAACTCTGTGCGAAGCACTTTTATTGCTGATAAACAAATTTTTTTCTTTGGATAGCAGTCGATGATTTTTATACCACAATCTATGAACCGGCTAACATAGTCAGCATCACCTTGAGTTACAATCGTAATATTATGCCCAAGACGAGACATTTCAATGAACATTTCTGCTTCGGGTCTAACGCTATTCCATGCATCTTTATAGGAGCTAAAAATCAAAATATTCATACTAGTTCGTCTTTATTTTTTGTTTGAAAGAGAGTTGATCATTACATAACGGAATTATCAGCATTAGATACATTAGAGTCGTCTCTGCATACCAAAGTGGTGAATCAGTTAAGCAAGCTATAAAATAGAAAGCGACTAAAGAAAATATTAAGCTGCTTTTTTCATTTCTTTTGGTTGCTGCATAATATAGCGGCACGAAAAACAACATCAATGTAAAAATTAATCCAATAATTCCCATTTTTGCGAAATTTTCAAAAAACTGGTTATGATACTGATCCGGGTGGAATTTAGCCAGACTCCGCTCGATTAACCCCTCATCAACTAAATTTAAGAATACCTCTTTATGCTCTGACCCTGCACCTATCCAAAAATTGCGTTTACCAATCTCTGTTGCTGCTTGCCACATCTGAAATCTTAGACCGATAGATGTGCCATAGTCACCACTTTGAATCGCAGCGTATTCTCTTTCAGTTTTCTCGTACCTTTCTGTTAGTTGGTCTTTGAATACAAAAGAGATAGTAAAGAAGATGGTGAGCATTGCTCCTAAAATTTTCCAACGCTTTTTTTGGGTTCTGAGGTAAGTAAAGAGCAAAATCGAGAATGCGCATAACAGAGCCAACCAAACCCCTCTGGTTTCCGATATTAAGATACTACTAACTGACAGCAGTGTGGTCGCGATAGGTAGTAATTTCTTTGTCTCTATAAATTGATAGAGAGCAAGGACAGCTATAGTTCCACAGAGAGTGGAATATGGGATTGCATTGAGAAGAAGATCTCCTCGGCGTGTACCTAAGTACAGCAGGTGATAGCTTATAAAAGCTGTAAGGGCAATCGAACCAACAAATGACATCCACATTAAAGACCGTTGATTGATTAGTCTTAAAGGGAATACAAGCATAAGTAGTGATACCGATAATGTAGCTCGAAGCATACTTGGGCTTGCGCTTTGCAATAGATATTTTAGAGATATGAAAGTGGTAAATAACAGAACGATCCAAAATGTATAATTAGATAAGTTCTGCTTTATGTTTTGTTTTGATATAACAGCTAAACTTGCAAAGATAGAAATAAGGGCCCCAACGACCATATTCTTTTCACCGCCAGGTAAGATGGCGATAAAGATAAATAGGTAGAAATAAGGGAGTAATATTAAACTACTAGTAATACTATTTTTCATTAATAAAGCACGTTCGAGTTTATACTGCATATGGATTATGATTAGTGTCAGGGCGAGTTTTCAACAAACGTAATATCCACATGTATTGCTCTGGATTATTACCTACGTAAGCTTCAATGCACTGGTTCATCATACGCGCATCCTCTTCTTCGCTTCCTGTTGGAAATGGCAAAGCGGGGTAGAAGTCCAGAGTATATTGACCAGTGTTGCTATCGTATTGAGCGAATAGTGGGACAATCTTAGCTTTACTCAGCTTAGATAATCGACCAAGGCCAGAAATAGTTGCTTTTTGAGTAGCAAAGAAATCCACGAAGACACTGTGCTCACGGCCAAGATCTTCATCCGGAAGGTAATAACCTAGGTAACCATCTCTTACGGACTTTATGAAAGGTTTTATACCACCACTACGGTCATAAACTCGACCGCCGTATTGTACGCGCTGTCGATGCATCAGCCAGTCACTGAGCTTGTTTTTCTGGGCTTTAGCCATTGCAGATACCGGGAGATTACGTGACGCGAGTAATACTGCTGGGATATCGATCGCCCATGTGTGTGGTACTAACAAGATAACATTCTCGTCACTATCCGTAATATCGGTTAGGTTGCTCAGGCCGTTAATCGAGGTGTTATTCTCTAACCAATCTTTGCTTTTGAGTGTCAGGGATGCAAAGCCCATCAAAAATGAGATGGATGTAACGTATGACTGGTAAAGAAGTGCTTCACGCTCTTCGATTGATTTCTCAGGAAAACACATCTCAAGGTTTACACGAGCGCGACGGTTGGCTTTATTCTTGACCTTCACAGCTTGTTTAGCCATAAATTTCGCAATAGCTAAACGAATACTATTAGGCAAAAAACTAACTAACGAAGACAGCAGCACGGCGACCCAGGTACCCCAGTATTTAGGTGCTAGAAAGCCCCATTCAAACTCAGGATTGTATGCTTTTGGGTCAAAGTCATTACGTTGTGTGGTCATCAATACACTACATTTTTATTAAGGGAGCAAGCTATGAGCTTACAACTCAGGGAGAGATCATATTTTAATAATGATGGCTCTGACAATAGAGCCCGCCACTAACTAAAATTTTTGATAACTTATCATACGTTAATAAGCTTCATGTATTCCGCAACGCCATCGGCGACAGACTTAAATTCAATATCGCAGCCTGTATTACGTAGCTTAGTTAAGTCGGCTTGCGTAAACTCTTGATAAGCGCCTTTGAGGTGCTCTGGGAATGGGATGGTTTCAATTTCTCCTTTACCGTGGTGTTTAATCACCGCTTTTGCGACTTCATCAAAGGACTCTGCATTGCCAGTACCTAGATTAAAAATACCAGAAACGCCACTTTCTAAGAACCAGAGGTTTACTGCCGCTACATCACCAACATAAACAAAATCGCGCTTGAAGGTTTCGCTGCCTGCAAACAGTTTTGGATTTTCACCGGCGTTCATTTGATTGTTCAGGTGGAAGGCAACGGATGCCATGCTGCCTTTGTGTTGTTCTCGCGGACCATAAACATTGAAGTATCTGAAGCCAACGATTTGCGAAAGTGTTTCGTTGTGCGCTGCTGCATCAGCCGTTAGGCGACGAACGTAGTTATCGAACTGCTGTTTTGAATAGCCGTAGACATTCAATGCACCTTCGTATTCGCGCTCTTCAATGAAAGTGTCAGTTTCACCATATGTCGCAGCGGAAGAGGCATATAGGAATGGAATTTCACGTTCAACACAGTAATGAAGCAGTTCTTTTGAGTACTCATAGTTGTTAAGCATCATGTACTTGCCATCCCACTCAGTGGTCGCAGAGCATGCACCCTCGTGGAAAATCGCTTCAATATGACCGAAGTCATCGCCAGCCATTACTTGAGTTAGAAAGTCATCACGATCCATATAATCTGTGATGTCTAAGTCTACTAGGTTTTTGAACTTCTTACCGTCTTTTAAGTTGTCGACGACTAGAATATCGTTGTGGCCCGCTTCGTTAAGCGCCTTAACAATATTGCTGCCAATCATGCCAGCACCACCGGTTACGATAATCATAATTCTCTAACTCTTTTGAATACAAAACTATCACGAGTATAGCAAGGAATGGATAAGGCGGGCTAGTGGAATAATTCCCCAACCGGAGTATGATACGGCAAGCTAAGTTATAAGTTTTGTTGAGTTAATTGCTCAAAAATATAGGTATTGTTATGAAAATTGTAATAGCAGGTACAGGGTACGTTGGTCTCTCAAATGCGATGTTGCTAGCACAGCATCATGAAGTGATCGCGGTGGATATCATCGAGAAAAAAGTGAAAATGCTTAATAATAAGCAATCACCTATTGTTGATGTTGAAATAGAACACTTTCTGGCAAATAAAATACTGAACTTCAGGGCAACGACCGATAAATCAGTGTATGAAGGTGCTGAGTTTGTCATCATTGCAACGCCTACCGATTATGATCCTAAAAACAACTACTTTGACACTAGCTCCGTTGAGTCTGTTATCAAAGATGTGATGGCAGTAAATCCTAAAGCTGTAATGGTCATCAAATCAACGGTACCTGTTGGCTACACCGAACGCATCAAACAAGAACTGAACTCCGAAAATATCATGTTCTCCCCTGAATTCTTGCGAGAAGGTAAAGCGTTGCATGATAATTTGAACCCTTCTCGAATTATTGTTGGTGAGTGCTCTGAACGAGCTAAAGTGTTTGCCGATCTTCTTGTTGAAGGTGCGGAGAAAGAGAACATTGATGTTTTGTTTACTAACTCGACCGAAGCGGAAGCTGTAAAACTTTTCTCTAATACGTATTTAGCAATGCGTGTTGCATATTTCAATGAACTTGACTCTTATGCGGAAGCACATGGCTTGGATTCTCGCCAGATCATTGAGGGTGTGGGCTTAGATCCTCGAATTGGCAATCACTACAATAATCCTTCGTTTGGTTATGGTGGCTATTGTCTACCGAAAGATACCAAACAGCTATTAGCCAACTACCAAGATGTACCAAATAATATTGTCGGTGCTATTGTTGACGCTAACCGTACCCGCAAAGATTTTATTGCGGATTCAATCATAAAGCGTTCTCCTAAAGTGGTCGGCATTTATCGTTTGATCATGAAGGCAGGTTCGGATAACTTCCGTGCTTCTTCAATTCAAGGGATCATGAAGCGCTTGAAAGCTAAAGGTATCGAAGTTGTTGTGTTTGAGCCGGTATTGAAAGAAGAGCACTTTTTCAACTCGAAAGTCTATTCTGATCTTGCTGAGTTCAAAGCGGTATCCGATGTGATTGTTTCAAATCGAATGGTTGAAGAGATCGCAGACGTGGCAGACAAGGTTTACACTCGAGATCTGTTTGGTAGTGATTGATTTGGTTCTATTTTAGCTCGTGCTAATTAGACCAGATGTTAACAGCTCGATCTATCTGTTTAGTGGCGATATACTGAAGCACTAAACGGATAGGGATACTAATAAATAATGAAAACACGTGACAAGATTGTTTACGCTGCTTTAGAGCTTTTTAACGAGCATGGTGAGCGTAGTATTACGACTAATCATATTGCTGACCACATCGAGATCAGCCCTGGTAACCTATACTACCACTTTCGTAACAAGCAAGAGATTGTCCGTGATATCTTTACCCTCTACTCTACTGAATTGCTTGAAAGGTTTACTCCCATCCAAGGTCAGAAAGAGAGCCTGACGCTATTAAAACACTATTTAGATTCTATATTTACTCTGATGTGGAAGTACCGATTCTTCTACGCAAACCTTCCTGAAATTTTGTCTCGTGACGAGCAACTTCACCTCGATTACATGGCTGTTCAAGAGAGATTGCAAACTAACCTTGTCGATATTATGAGGGCTTTCGTTGACTTGAATTTGCTGAAAGCGACAGATTCAGAGATGAAGTCGATGGTGATTTCCCTTCACTTGATCGCATCGGGCTGGTTGGCTTATCAATCTGCAATGTCTCCAAAAGCGCAAATAACTGAGCAAGTTGTTCATCAAGGTATGCTACAGATGATCGCGACCGTTAAACCAATTGCGACCGTACAAGGTTTTGAACAGCTGACATTGTTGGAAGATGGCGTAAGGGCGTTGAATTCTAAATAGAAGATACGGGTAACGAGATTCGAGCAAACGAAAAGCTGAGTATATTGGCGACTCGGACCTTACGTCTGCTCTTAAGCTTTTCGTACCTCTATTACTCGAGTCCCGCGCCTGCTCTTAAGCTCTTCGTATCTCGGTTACTCGAATCCCGTATCTGCTTTTACCTAACCAACCAACGCTTTGGGTTTTGAGCTTGGCTGTTTCTGCGAATTTCAAAGTACAGTGATGGGCGGGTTTGACCACCAGTATCACCAGCAAGGGCAATCGCTTCACCGGCTTTAACCTTATCGCCTTCCTTCTTGAGTAGTGCTTGGTTGAAGCCATAAAGCGTCATGTCACCTTTGCCGTGATCAAGAAGGACTACTAAGCCATAACCACGCAGATACTCGGCAAAAACAACGGTGCCTGAGTAAACAGATTTAACCTGCTGACCATATTTGGCATTGATTACTATCCCTTTCCAATTAACTTGTCCGGTTTGGCGTGAACCGTAGTTATGCAGAACTTTTCCTTTGATTGGCCAAGGTAGTTTTCCTTTACGTTTTGCTAAGCCATCCATAGGCACCGCGTTACGTCTTTCTCGAGCTGCTTTCTCTGCTTTGGCGATCTCCGCTTTGAGGCGAGTCTCATTACGCTGTAGCTCGGCTAAGTAATTTTTATCACCTGAGATGTTTTTCTTTATACTGCCAACGGTTTTCTTACGCTGCGTTTGAGTCTGGGCTAATTTATCGCGCTTTGTTGTCTGTTGTTTTAATAGAGTTGCAATTTGCTCTTGTTCAAGTTGGCGCTGCTTATGGCTTTCTTCTAACTCGAGTTGTGTTTGTTCAATTGTTTTGATTGTTGCAGAACGGGCTTTAGCAAGATGTTGATAGTAATGGCTTATGCGATCTTCTTCGACACCCGTGTTGAGAATGTGGGATGAGGCTTTAGCACGACTTGTCATGTAGTAAGTTTGGAGCAGTTGTTCCAACTTATCGGTATGCACTTTTTTCTGAGCGGTAAGTGCTTTGATCTTAGTATCTAAGCTAGCAATATTTGCATTCGCCGTATTAAGCTGCCTTTTACTGTCTTGGATAGCTTTTTCGAGCGCAGCTATAGATAGCTCTTGTTTCTTTAGGCTTGCCTGTAAGCTATCGAGTTTCTTTTGCTGTGAAGAGAGGGCTTTTTGCTGGCGAGAGATCTCGCTAGACACACCTTTTAATTCACCTTGAGATGCGGCAAATGACGATATTGATAAAAGCGCAGCACTGAGGCTGGCTGATATAAGAAGAGTTCGGCTGATAGCTCGAATGTGTTTCATCATTATCGTCATTTTGCTCTTATTCATTATCAACAGCTGCTTTTAAATCTTTTCGCATCTCGGTTACTCGCATCCCGAATCTGCTCTTAAATTCCATCACCATGGATAAAGCTTTGTGAGCGACCATTGAACCCCTGGTCCATATCTAGAGAAGGTTTATCTGTCTTTGGCTTACCAACAATCTTAGCGGGAACACCTGCGACCGTAGTATGTGGTGGTACAGCTTGTAGTACCACAGAACAAGAACCAATCTTAGCGCCTTCACCTACTTCAATATTGCCGAGTATTTTCGCACCAGCACCAATCATCACGCCTTCACGGATTTTAGGGTGACGGTCACCGCCTTCTTTACCGGTACCGCCGAGAGTAACATCTTGAAGGATGGATACGTCGTTTTCGACTACCGCCGTTTCACCGATAACAATACCAGTTGCGTGGTCGAGCATGATAGCTTTGCCGATACGTGCTGCAGGGTGGATATCCACTTGGCATGCGACTGAAATTTGGTTTTGCAGGTAAGTGGCCAGTGCAATACGCCCTTGCTTCCATAACCAGTTAGCCACGCGATAACCTTGTAGGGCGTGATAGCCTTTAAGGTAGAGCAATGGCATAGAGTACATTTCTACAGCCGGGTCTCGAGTAACTGTCGCGCAGATATCACAAGCGGCCGCATCAATGATTGAGTCATCTTCTTCAAAGGCTTGTTCAACAACTTCACGTACTGCCATTGCTGGCATCGAAGCAGTCTTTAACTTGTTAGCAAGAATGTAACTGAGTGCAGCCCCCAGGCTTTCATGGTTGATAATCGTGGCATGGTAAAAACTCGCAAGCATAGGTTCTTGCTCAGACTGCTGTCGAGCTTCTTTTACAATGCATTGCCAAACTTTTTGTTGTTCACAGTGTTTCATTTTTCCATCCATTTTTAAGGGGCTGATGCGAGTGACGAGATGAGAGTTTCGAAGAGCTATGAGAACAGAATCTCGTATCTGCTTTTATTCTCTTCGCATCTCGATTACTCGCATCCCGCATCTGCTCAAATTATCTTTCTGACTTCTTATCTCTAGCAAGCAGATCTTGCGCAGCTAAGTGTGCGTCTTTTCCTTGATACAACACTTGATAAATTTGTTCAACAATTGGCATCTCGACGCCCATACGTTCTGATAGTAACCAAACTTCTTTGGTGTTGCGATAACCTTCGACCACTTGGCCAATTTCTTCTTGTGCGGTGTCAACGTCTTTACCTGAGCCTAATGCTAAACCGAAGCGACGGTTACGCGATTGGTTGTCGGTACATGTCAGTACTAGGTCGCCAAGTCCCGCCATTCCCATAAATGTCTCTGGTTGTGCACCTAGAGCTGCACCTAGTCGGCTCATTTCTGCTAAACCACGGGTAATTAAGGCTGTACGTGCATTAGCACCGAAGCCAATACCATCTGACATACCAGCCCCAATCGCGATAACGTTTTTAACCGCACCACCAAGCTGCATACCAATGAAATCTGAGTTTGCGTATACGCGGAATGTCTTGCCACAGTGAATCTTTTCTTGCAGCTCTTCTAAGAAGCACTCATCCGGTGACGCAACTGAAATAGCGGTCGGCATACCCATCGCAAGTTCTTTGGCGAAAGTAGGGCCAGATAGAACCGCTAGAGAGTAATTGTCACCAAGCACATCGTGTGCGACATCTTTAAGTAGTCGGCCAGTCTCTGGTTCCAACCCTTTTGTAGCCCAGCAAATACGAGAATTTGCTGACAAATGAGGCTTTAAACTATTTAAAACGATACCAAACACGTGGCTAGGAACAACGACTAGGAGGTCACGACTGGCTGTTACAGCCTTCTCGAGGTCTGACTCGATGATCAGGCTTTCTGGAAAATCGATATTAGGAAGAAACTCATTATTTGCTCGTTCAGATTCGAGGCGTGCCATGTGGATAGGGTCATGTCCCCAAAGAACAACGTTTGCACCGTTACGCGCTAGGGAAATAGCTAAAGAGGTTCCGTAAGAACCTGCGCCAATTACTGTCATGGAGATCTCTTTGCCGTATGCGCTGTCTTTACCGTAAGCGTCTGCCGTGTTAGTCGGGCGAGTTGTGTCTGTCATGCTTCCACCTAAAAAATAATGAGGGAAATCGAAGAATTCTGGAAAAGCTTCCTAACAATCAGAAGGCTTTCTATCTTATTACAGTGTAAAGAAAAAATGCACATCGCAGAAGTTACGATGTGCATTTAAGAGTTAACTAGCGTTTGAAACGTTAGGATTAAGTTCTACTTTGAGACTTAAGCCTGCTCGCCTTCAGCTTGTTGAGCTTGGTTCTGTAGGTAGTTCATAAACAAAGCATCGAAGTTTACAGGTGCTAGGTTCAGTTGTGGGAACGTACCTTTAACCACTAGGCTAGAGATTGTTTCACGAGCGTATGGGAATAGGATGTTCGGGCAGAATGCGCCTAGGCAATGTGCTAGTTGACCCGCTTCCATTTCGCTTGCAGAGAAGATACCACCTTGCTGAACTTCACAAAGGAATGCAGTGTCGTCTGCGTTCTTCACCGTAACCGTTAGGCGTAAGATTACTTCGTAAACACCTTGACCAAGTTCACGGCTTTGAGTGTCTAGGTCCAGTTTTACATCTGGATTCCACTCTTTTTGAAACATGTCTGGAGAGTTTGGCGCTTCGAAAGATACGTCTTTTAGGAAGATACGTTGGATTGCGAAGTTCTGTTGTGCGTCTTGTTGTGCTGCTTCAGCCATTTTCTTGTCCTTAAAAATTTAAATTAGATTTTGTTCTTATATCTGTCGAACAAAACCCGAAAGTTAGTTGATTAGGTCAGCTTACTTTTTACCTTTCACTAAAGGTAGGTTAGCTTCGCTCCAAGCTACTAGACCGCTTTTCAGCACGCTTACGTTTTCGAAGCCTGCTTTAACTAACAAGTTAGCGCTTTCTTGAGCGGTTTGACCTGTCTTGCATACTACGATGATTGGGTCAGCTTTGCGGCTTTCAAGGTTACCTAAGTTATTTGATTTGATGTCTGACGGCAAAATGTGAAGTGCGTCAGTAATATGGCCCTTTTTGAACTCATCTTTAGTACGAATATCAACCACAACGCCGTTCTCACGGTTAATCAGCTGTGTAGTTTGTGCTGCAGTGATCTCTTTGTACGCTGCATTTGATGTTTTGATTACGTTCGCAATGATGGCAACAACCAAGCCGATCCATACGATGGCTAAAATCATATTCTCTTGAACAAATGGAACTAACTCTTGCATGTCTTGAACTCTTATTCGTTATTGGGCGAAAAATTGTAGGGTAGGAGTATAGCGAGGTTTGGAGTTTGGTGTACATAGAGTTCTGAATTTTTGAACAGCATCAGAAGTAAAGTTTAACGATTTTTTTGATTATATTCCCCGTTAGATAGATAATGAACCCATTTACATTTTCAATTTTTAATGCGTAGTGTGGTTTTCGCTTTGTTACCAATGGGCGGTAGCGTGCTTGGTAAGATGTTTACACTGTGCATAGTCCATAAATCAAAAAGAGTTAGGTTAGGGGTTTTTGTGAAGATATTAGTCACTGGCGGTGCTGGTTTTATCGGTTCTGCGGTAGTTCGCCATATTATCAGGAATACATCGAACTGCGTTATAAACGTTGATAAGCTCACTTATGCTGGGAACTTAGAGTCACTTGTCGAGGTTGATTCAAATGAACGTTATGTATTTGAACAAGTAGATATTTGTAATCGTTCAGAACTTGACCGCGTTTTTGCAGAACATAAACCTGATGCAGTAATGCACTTAGCCGCTGAGTCGCATGTTGACCGTTCTATTACTGGACCTGCTGCATTTATTGAAACGAACGTAGTTGGAACATATACGTTATTGGAAGCGACACGTGAGTACTGGAATAAACTTGAAGATCAAGCCAAAGCTGAGTTTCGCTTCCATCATATATCTACTGACGAAGTTTATGGTGACCTTCCTCATCCAGATGATGTGCCTGAGGGGGTAGCTCTCCCGATGTTCTTGGAGGCGACATCTTATGAACCATCCAGCCCTTACTCTGCTTCAAAAGCATCAAGTGACCATTTAGTACGTGCGTGGCTTCGTACCTATGGTCTGCCAACTATTGTCACCAACTGCTCGAATAACTACGGCCCTTATCATTTTCCTGAAAAACTGATCCCACTGGTTATTCTTAATGCTTTGGAAGGGAAAGACCTTCCTATCTACGGTAAAGGTGACCAGATTCGTGACTGGTTGTTCGTAGAAGACCATGCACGAGCGCTCTACAAAGTTGTGACCGAAGGTAAAGTAGGTGAAACTTACAATATTGGTGGCCATAACGAAAAGAAAAACATTGAAGTTGTGAACACGATTTGTGAAATCCTTGACACGCTAGTACCTAAAGAGACCAAATACGCAGAGCAAATCACCTATGTTCAAGACCGCCCTGGTCATGACCGTCGCTATGCTATTGATTCATCTAAGATGAAACGTGAATTGGGTTGGACACCTGAGGAGACTTTCGAGACAGGTCTTCGTAAGACAGTTCAATGGTATCTCGATAATTCCAAATGGTGTCAAAATGTACAAGATGGCAGTTACCAGCGTGAGCGTCTAGGTGTTATGGTAGGAGGTAAATAATGAAAGGTATTGTATTAGCTGGCGGTTCTGGTACCCGTCTTTACCCAATGACCCGTGGTGTTTCTAAACAACTGCTCCCAATTTATGATAAACCAATGGTTTTTTATCCTATATCGACCTTAATGCTAGCTGGAATAAGGGACATTCTGATAATCACGACACCTGAAGACAGTGCTGGTTTTCAGCGCTTATTAGGTGACGGAGCCGATTTTGGGGTTAATCTTAAATATGAGGTTCAACCAAGTCCGGATGGTCTAGCGCAAGCCTTCATTATCGGAGAGGACTTTATTGGTGATGATAGTGTATGTTTAGTTTTAGGTGACAATATATTCTATGGAAGCCATTTCTCAGAGAAATTAATTAAAGCAAAAAACGAAACTGAGGAAAAAGGAAACGCGAGCGTTTTTGGATATCAAGTTGCAGACCCTGAACGTTTTGGTGTTGTGGAGTTTGACCACAGCCAAAAAGCTATATCTATTGAAGAAAAGCCTACAAAACCAAAATCAAACTTTGCGGTAACTGGTTTATATTTCTATGATAATCGAGTTATAGAAATAGCGAAGAACGTCGAGCCTTCAGAGCGCGGAGAGCTGGAAATTACCAGCATAAACGAAGAGTACTTGAAAAGAGATGCATTAAATGTGGAGTTACTAGGCAGAGGTAATGCTTGGTTAGACACAGGTACATATGACAGCTTACTTGAGGCGGCGAACTTTGTTCAAACTATAGAGCATCGACAGGGTTATAAAATTGCATGTTTAGAAGAGATCGCATTTCGTCAAGGATGGATATCTTTGGAGCATCTTAAGAACCGAGCTAAAGAACTAAGTAAAAACTCATATGGCGAATATTTAAACAAGTTGGCCAAAGGACTTTATTGATGAATTTAATAAAATTGGTGTTGCTAAGAATATGTAGGTTTTTTCTTTTAGCAAAAATAAACAAAACCAATATAACGTGCTCGTCTAGGATTCCGTTAGTTAAAAAGTTTTTTCTAACTAATGGTGTTAATGTCATCTATCTTACTAGTAGGAATAAAAATCATAATATCGATTTATCGACCATTACGACAAACCAGCATCTTTCACTGTACGTGATAGTATCGATATTTAATAAAAGTATTTCATTACCTTTAATATCGCCTTTTATTAAATGTTCTAAGCAATCAAGTTTAAAAGGAAACTCGACAACAATAGCAACAAAGAGGGATGGCCTTTCTTTTAATTTGTCGGTAATCAAAAATGCAATTTTTGATGAAATGGAAACTAAAATCATCGATGGAAAGACATTTGAGTTGAGAGGGCCTGATCTTTTCTTAAGTGGTGTTGAAAATATTTACCTTAAACGCCGTGATAGTGGCGATATTGTTGAATGTAAAAAGAATGGAAGCGTAATATCATTTTCTTTAGAAAAACATTTTGAAAATGATTCTCGCTGGGACTTCTATACTAAAATTAATGGGCAAGAGATCCCTCTAAAAATAAAAAAATCTACTGATATACTAAATGATGAAGATCGTTACCAAGTTCGTGAAAAAATTTCTTATGAAGTAGAGGATGGCTTGGAAGTTTGTATGTATATGACCGAGGGATCAAAAACACTATCTCTATGGGTTGCAAATACAAAGAGAATTGATGAAGTTATCAGCTTCGCGGAAGGAAAGACAGTTTATTATAATGAGATAAATAATCCGATAATTGAAAACCTAATTGTGTTTGAAAGCTTCTTCGGTAAAAACTACTCGGGTCAACCTAAGTACATATACGAATATATTAAAGAAAACTTTCCCGAGTTTAAATGTGTTTGGAGCTATAATAAAGAAGAGCCTATTTTGGGGGCTGACGACTGCGTAAAGCGTGGAAGCAAAGAGTATTATCGTTACCTTGCAAGAGCAAAGTATTGGGTCGGTAATATTGTGTTTCCGATTCATACAAAGCGAAAAGAGACCATTTATCTACAGACATGGCATGGCACACCTTTAAAGCGCTTAGGCTTTGATATAGAGGTTGAGGGCCCCGAAGTTTTAGCAAGAGAAAACTTTTTTATTGAATCTAGAAACTGGGATTACCTGATAAGTCAGAACCGTTACTCAACTGATATATTTAAACGAGCGTTTAAATATAAAGGTAAAGTTTTGGAGGTTGGCTATCCTCACAATGATCCATTATCAAACAAGGTCGATGAACTTAAGCTAGAAGAGATAAGGGACAAGATAGGCCTTCCTAAAAATAAAAAAGTAGTTTTATACGCCCCTACTTGGCGAGATGATCAAGCAACAGGAGCATGGGAGTATGAGTTTGGTCTAGCTTTAGACTTTAAAGAGCTAGCAAGTCAATTTAAGGAAGATACTGTATTTCTTATTAGAGGGCACCATCTCGTTAACGAACTTTTAGTTTCAGAGGAATATAAAGACTTTATTTATGATGTGTCAAAGTTTGATGACGTACAAGACTTAGCGTTAATATCTGACATTCTAATTACAGACTATTCATCTGTTTTCTTTGACTTTGCAGTGACAAGAAAACCAATACTTTTCTATGTGTATGATTATAAAGAGTATAAAGAGAAGCTGCGTGGATTTTATGTGGATATGGATACAGAGATGCCAGGTCCCCTCATTTATAAGCATGAAGATTTGATCGACGCAATAGAAAATATCGAAGATATATGTGAAGAGTATAAGTTAAGATACGAAAACTTTACACGTAAATATAACTATCTGGATAACGGCAATTGTGCACAGCAAGTAGTAGAGGAAGTTTTTAGATGAAACGAGTGGCTATTTTCCCTGCGGGAACAGAAATAGGTCTAGAGATACATAATAGTTTGAGGTTTGCAAAAGACATTGAATTATTTGGGATATCTAGCGCTCATGACCATAGCAACGTTGTTTTTGAAAATATAGTATCCGATGCTCCTTATTTAGGTGATGATCAATTGCTAGGCTTCATTAAAGAGTATGTGGCGATAAATAAAATTGACTACATATTCCCAGCACATGATGATGCTGTTGTTTTCCTGAGTGAAAATGAGGAAAGATTAGGTTGCAAAGTAGTATCTTCAGGGGAGGAAGTTGCTAACATATGCAGATATAAATCAAAAACATATTCTGCATTGTCAGGCCAAGGTTTTATACCTAGAACATACAGCCTGGAAAATCTTAAAAGTTCAGATTTTCCACTATTCATAAAGCCCGATCGAGGCCAAGGTTCTAATGGAGCTCAGAAAGTATTAAATGCTGATGAGTTAAAGTCTATAGCGAATATCCAAGAATACGTTATATGTGAGTACCTCGAAGGGAGTGAGTATACTGTTGACTGTTTGAGTTGTACTGACTCTAAGGTACTTTATTCGAGCCCAAGGGTAAGAGCTAGGGTTAGAAATGGAATCAGTGTATCAACAACTAACGTCCAAGATTTGAAGTCAGAGTTTGCTGGTATTGCTAGCCAGATATCAAGAAGGCTGAATATGAAGGGCGCATGGTTCTTCCAAGTTAAGAGAAACTCACAAGGCAAACTTATTTTACTTGAAGTAGCATGCCGAATTGCTGGCTCTATGGGGTTGCACAGAAACCTAGGTATGAATTTTGCCCTAAACAGTCTTTATATTCGTGATGGAATAGACGTAAAGCCATGTGTTAATGATATTACTCAAACGGTTGATAGAGCTCTTATATCAAGGTATTCAAATAACCTTGAATACAATAACGTTTACATCGACTTTGACGACACAATTACCAGAGCTGACAAAGTTAATTCGCTTGTAATGTCATTTATTTATCAATGTAGAAATAAGGGAGTGAACTTATTTTTAATTACTAGGCATGATAAGGATATTTATAAAACATTGAATAGTCTTGAAATATCCAAAGGACTATTCTCTGATATTATACATATTAAAGATGGCAGTAAGAAATCTAGTCACATATCAGCAGAAAGTAGTATTTTTATAGATGATTCATTTAGAGAAAGGTTTGATGTAAAAAGAACATTAAAAATTCCTGTTTTCGATGTCGACTCAATTGAACTCTTGTTAGATTGGAAGTATTAATATGATCCCTCAAAATATACCATTTCTTCCTCCTTTTGAAGAATATAGTAATTTGATTAAACGAATTTGGGAATCCAAGCACCTAACCAATAGTGGCCCAATCGAACAAGAGTTCGTAACTAAGCTTGAAGGTCTAGGATTTAAAAATGTCAGTACTGTAGTTAATGGACATATGGCATTAGAGGCGTGTATTGATGTATTTGATTTGACGGGTGAAGTAATCACTACACCATTTACTTTCGCATCAACAATTACTGCTATTCATCGAAAGGGTTTAACCCCTATATTTGCTGATATTGATGTAAGAACATTCAATATCGACCCTAAAGAGATCGAAAAGAAGATTACATCAAAAACAACAGCAATATTCGCAGTTCACGTTTTTGGAAATCTATCGGATCATAATGCACTTCGTAAAATAGCTGATAAGTATGGTTTAAAGTTAATTTATGATGCAGCACACTGTTTCGGTTGTTATAAGGACGACGAAAATGTTTCCTTATTGGGTGATGCTTCAATGTTTAGCTTACATGCAACAAAAGTAATGCATTCTGTTGAGGGGGGGTTACTTACATTTAAAGAAGAGAGTGATCTTGAAAAATTTAAATTGCTTAAAAACTTTGGGATTCAAGGTGATACAGTAGTCCTTTCTGGGGGCAACTTGAAGATGAACGAGTTCAGCGCTGCCATGGGGATGATTAATTTAAATTATATTGATAGCATAATTGAGAAACGAAAATCCATTTCTCAAGTTTACTTAGATAGATTACAAATTGAAAATAAACTATCTTTTCAACATGATTCTGAAGTTAACTTTACAAAGAATTATGCATATTTCCCTATAGTTCTTTCCCAAGAAATAGATAGAGACTATGTATTTAATAAATTAAACGATTACGGCGTAAATGTCAGGAAATATTTTTATCCGTTAGCAACTGACTATGATTTTGTAAAGTCTTGCGATGAATACATTAATGCGAAAAGGGTTTCTAATAGTATCTTAACATTACCGCTCTACGCTGACTTGTCTTTAGAAGACGCGAACCTAGTTTGTGATAAGGTACTTGAGGTTTTAAATGAAATATAATTTAAGCGTTGTCGTTTTAGTTTATAATACAGCCGAATATTTACACGAGTGTATTGATTCATTATTGTCTCAATCTTTAAATGATATAGAAATTATTTTAGTTGATGATGATAGTACAGACGATTCGTTATTTATATGTAGAGAGTATGAAGAAAACCATAATAATGTCAAAGTCATCCATCAGAGTAACCAAGGGGGAGCAGTAGCCGGTAATAATGGTGTTAAGCATGCTACTGGCGAATATGTTGCAATCATCGATAGTGATGATATTGTACCTTCTAATGCCTACCAACTATTATTTGAGCAGGCTCAGAAAAATCAAGCAGATATCTCTATAGGCAAGCCCATGAGGCTTGTTTCTGGAAAGGTTGTCGATATAGCTTTAGACCGAGAAAAGCACGTTTGGCAAAAAGAGCGAGTAATAAATTCATATGTCGACTTTGAGGCTATTACTTCAGATGGCTATTATTGGAACAAAATATTCAAGAGAGATTTTGTTACTAAATATCAAATAGGAATGCCTGATGGTTTCTTATATGCAGATCGAACTATGGTTCATTCTGCATATCTTCATGCGAAAAAGATCGCAATTACAAATCAGGTTGTTTATCTTTGGAGAAAAAGAGATGCAACAACCACTAACAAGTCTATTATCCAGAGCAGTGGTGACTTAAATAACCTAAAAGAACGTTTGAAATCGTTTGAGCATGAAAATACTATTTTCAGTAACAATGAAGAATTTTGTTTGAACATTGCCCAAGATTCAATTAGTCGCTTGCTATTTAATATAAATAGTAACCTGTCAAATCGAAATACTAGGGAATTTTATTTAAATGAGGTGAGCAAGTTTTTTCAAATGTTTGATCTAAGTAGCATGAATAGCCTGACTCCTAGAGAAAAGTTACTTTGCTTCTTTATTTCAGAGAAGATGGAGTTTGAGCTTGGCTATTATCTAAACCAAATGTGGAAGCAATTCCCTTATATCTATGAAAATGGTAAGTTATATAGTCAATTACCTATCACCTTAACTGAAAATGTACCTTCCTTCATATTTGAAAATAAAAAGTTAGAATCAGCAAATATAAGAAATTCACAGTTTATATCTTCTGGAAATGAAGTTGAAATTCAGTGTCTCATCCGAGAATATTCGTCAAATATGGATATTAAGATTAAACTTATATCGGATGATGAACTAATTGAACTAGAAACTGAGTGTTTTGGTGATT